>CAYOAF010000091.1:0-33512 GCA_964401855.1 uncultured Dehalococcoidia bacterium | reverse complement strand
CCCATGGTGGTGGCCTACATCGGCCAGGACCTACAGGAGCTCTCCAAGGGCCGTTTTCGATTGGGCCTGGGTACCCAGGTCAAAGGCCACATAGAGCGCCGCTTCTCTACCCAGTGGGAGTCCCCGGGCCCCAAGTTGAGGGAGTATGTGCAGTCGCTGCGCCACATCTGGGACTGCTGGGCCAACGGGACCAAGATGGACTACAAGGGCCGGTTCTACCAGTTCACCCTGATGACTCCTTTCTTCAGCCCAGGCCCCAGCATCTACCCGGTACCCGAAGTCTTTACCGCGGCCGTTAACGCCTACAACTGCCGGGTGGCCGGCGAGGTCAGCGACGGCTTGATGCTGCACAGCCTCACTTCGGCACAGTACGTGCGGCAAGTGGTAAAACCCGGTATTGAGCAAGGCGCCGGACGGGCTGGACGCGACGCCGCGGGACTCCAGGTAACCGGGGGCGGTTTCATCGTTACCGGCGCCAACCGGGGCAGCATTCGAGCCGCCGAGGCCGAACTGCGACGGCGCATCTCCTTCTACGCTTCCACCAGGACCTATTCCCCGGTCCTGGAGTGCCATGGGTTTGGCGAGATTGGGAAGCGCCTTCATGAGATGTCCGTCCGCAACGAGTGGGCGGAGATGGCCGAGCTGGTCAGCGACGAAATGCTGGACGCTTTCGCCGTAGTTGGTGAATACGACGAGGTCGCCGGGAAGTTCCTCCAGCGGTACGGAGGACTGCTCGACGAGGTGAATTTCACAGTCTACACGGAGTCGCAGCCGGAAGAAGCCCAGATGCGAAAAATCATCCGGCAGTTGCAGGACGCTTCGAAGGATTGACCCTCCGTCGTACCCCGGTCCCGGCGGGCGGATCTGCACTCCGCGCCCACCCCTCAGGAATTCATGAATTGCGAGGCCATCGACCCCGGGTCGAACCGGATTCGCCGGAACCCCTCGGTGAAGGGAAGGCCGGACGTCCCGGCGTGTATCGCGGCCCTCTCGCGCATCCGCTCGGCCCGGGCTGACTGGTCACGGTCCGACATCTGGCTGGCGTGTTTGCCCAAGGATTTCGCCTTCAGGTCCAGGTAATCCGCAACGTCCACGAAGACATCGGGTGTTTCGCTGCCCCAGAGATAGGCTTCAACCACCTGGTACGGTTCCAGCCCCTCAGCGTAGATCTGCTCCGGAAAGTGGAGGTGACTCCAGGCGTAGGTGAAGGCGGCATCCAGCGCCGCCTGGCCGCTCACCCGGTGGTCCCGGTGGGTGTGGCTGTCGCTGCGGTAAGGGTCGACGCACAGGATTACGTCGGGCTTGTGACGGCGGATTTCCCGGACTAATTGGCCTCGAAACAGCATCGTGTCCTCCAAGCCGCCGTCGGGATGCGCCAGAAACACCACCTTTTTGACCCCCAACAGGTCCGAGGCTTCCTGTTGTTCTCGCTCACGGATGGCGGCCAAACGGGCAGGCGGCATCTCACGGTCCGAAGTGCCCTTGTCGCCGTTGGTACAGAGCACCACGGCCACTTCCGTTCCGGCCTCCTTGATCCACTTGCCCAAAGTCGCGCCGCAGCCGCCCTCGCAGTCGTCGGGGTGAGGTGTGACTGCCAACGCCCGGCGCGGCGGGGTGGTTATGATTTCCATAAATGCGTGGTTCCTTTCCTATTGAGGATACCTGGCGAGGCATCTGGGGGACTTTTCTTGTAAGAAAGGGTCCCTCAGGCCCCTCCTGAAGAACTTTCTCTGGCTGGTGAGTGGGACATGACCATTCTAGGCTCGGTCATTTCCAGCGCAGGGTGTGAACGAGGCCTTCCCCTCCTCTCGCATGACGGCACAACTCTACTTTGTGCCTAGAGGAGCGAGGAGTCAAGAGGGCCTGCGGCCTGGCAGCCCTTGATCCGGGCGATGCAGGACGCCCCGGCTCACTCGTCCAGGGTGACGGCGCGGCCCTGGGCGGTGGCGGTGTACCGGCCGGTGCGGCCGGGTAACCGCTCCAACCAGCGGAACTTGTCCCGGGCGGCGTTGCGGAGGGTCTGGGTGAAGTTATGGGATTGGCGCCAGCCGGCCAGATTAAATAGCCACGCCAGCTCAGAGCCGTCAACACTCTCCATACCGAAAAACCGGCGGGCGGCGTCGGCGACCACCACCACCCGGCGCATGTCTCCCAGCGGGTTGGCCGAGCGGCAAAACTCAGTAAAAGCGGCTTCGGCCTCGGGGGACCGGACAATTTGAGGCGGCTCCGGCCGGTCGGGTGCCGGGAATTTCTCCGACTCACGCTGGGCCTGCCCCTGCCCCTGCCCCTGCCCCTGTGACGTGGCCGGAGCGGCGGCTGCAGGCGGCTGGGGTGTTATGGGCGTTTCAGTTACACCGGTACCTTTTTCCAAGGGCGCTGGCAGGCCGTTACCGCCTCCGGCCGGCTGGGTAGAGAGCATCAACTCCCGGGGGAGGTCGCGCAACACCAGACCCACGACCTCGTGTACCACCTCCGGCTCTTCCGACTCGAAGGTTATCTGTGCGGTGTTGGGAAGGGTGATGGATACCTTGACCATGCTATCCGTCAAGACACTCCGGGTAGGCTAAATGTATAGTACCCCATGGGTAACGGGTAATCAACCCTGACCCGAGTATAAGTGTACCGGCCCTAGATAATTTGCTTTAGGCGGAGGGCCAGGGAGCGGGTCAGGCCGGGGACGGCGGCAATATCATCCACCGACGCCTCCTTGATGCCCTGCAACGAGCCGAAGCGGCGCAGCAGCATCCGCTTGCGCTTGGGGCCGATGCCAGTCACCATATCGATGGGCGAGCGAAGGCTGCTCTTGCTTCGCAGGCTCCGGTGGTAGGTGATGGCGAACCGGTGGGCTTCGTCGCGAATCCGTTGCACCAAGTACAGGGCCTGAGAGGTCCGGGGCAGGGCAATGGGCTCCGCCGCATAGGGCACGTACAGCCACTCATTCTCCTTGGCCAAAGAGGCCAGGGGTATGTCGTCCAACCCAAGCTCCAGCAACACCTCTAGGGCCGCCGAGAGCTGCCCCTTGCCGCCGTCGATCAGCAGCAGGTCGGGAAGGATGCCCCACGTGTCTCCATCGGATCGAGCGGAGTTTCCTCCGTCTCGCCGCCCGGCGCGCCGGACCTCTCCGAGCCGCTTTAGCCGGCGCCGCAGGACCTCCCGTATGCTTTCGTAGTCGTCCACCCCCTCCACCGACTTGACCTTGAACCGGCGGTAGTGGGCCGGCTTGGGCCTCCCGTTCTCGAAGACCACCATACTGCCCACGGCGTTGGTCCCTTGGATGTGGGAAATATCATAGCATTCCATCCGGTAGGGAGAGGCCGGCAGGCTGAGTTCCTCTTGGAGTTCGGACATTGCCTGTTGGATGCGGTCGGCATTGCCCAACCACTTGATCTGGTGGTGCTTCAAGCCCTGGACGGCATTTTCAGCGACAATGTCCATCAGCTGCTTGTGCACCCCCCGTTGAGGATGGGTCAGCCGGACCGCGCCGTTGCGCAGCTCCCGCAGCCAGCTACGGATCAGCTCCTCGTCCTCCAGGGGGTGCTGCAACATGATGTAAGGCGGCACCACCGGCGCCGACTGGTAGAACTGCCTGATGAACTGGCCAAGGACCAGGCTGGGAGGGTCATCCTCGGTCCCCTCCATGGAAAAGTGCTCCCGTCCGATGACCTTGCTGTGTCGAACGAAGAAAACCTCCACCCAGGCCTCATTGGCCCCCTGGGCCAGCGCGATGACGTCCATATCGCTGATGGGGTTGGAGGCAACCTTGATGCGCTGTTCCTCGGCGACCCGGTCGACGCTGCGTATCCGGTCGCGCAACACGGCGGCCCGTTCGAACTCCAGCTTTTCGGCTGCCTGGTTCATGTTCTGACGGAGGTCTCGGGTGACGGTTTCGGTATCCCCATCCATGAAAAGGATGATCTGTTGGATCACATTGGCGTACTCTTCCCGGCTGGCGTAACCGGCGCAGGGGGCAACGCATCGGTGGATGTAGTACTCCAGGCAAGGCCGGGGATCTGTGCCGGTGATCGCCTTGGTGCAGGTGCGGTAGGGAAACAGCCGCTTTATTAAGTCCATGCTCTGGCGGACGCTGCCGGCAGTGGCGAAAGGGCCGAAGTACCGGGCGCCGTCTTTGGCTACCCGGCGGGTGATGTAGACTCGGGGGAACTCTTCCGAGAGGTCGACCTTCAGAAAGGGATAGGTCTTGTCGTCTTTGAGCTGGGCGTTGTAGCGCGGCCGGTACCGTTTGATCAGGGTATTTTCGAGGATCAGCGCCTCGGCTTCGGTGTCAGTGACAATGAACTCGAAGTCGTGGACGTGGCCCATCAAGCGGCGGGTTTTTGGGAGTTGGCTGGCCGGGGAGCCGAAGTAGGACCGGACGCGATTACGGAGCACGCTGGCCTTGCCCACGTACAGCACGGTGCCGCGGGCGTCTCTCATCAGGTAAACGCCCGGCCGCTCTGGGGTGGCCCGCAGGCGCTGTTCAATGAGGGGTAGTGCCATCTGCGGCTTACAAGACGATTCCCAGGACGATGATGGTAGCCAGAACCGATCCCGCTATTGCGAGTATGCGCTTTAGCTCGGCCCCAATGTATTTCTCGGCCGGTGGACGCTCCCCCCTGACTTGCGCGAAAGTTGGCGACGGGATCCGCACCGCTGGGCTGGGGCTCGCCGGCGCGGGGGTAAGGGTGGGCGCAGGGACCGGGGCCGCGGGCTCCGGTGCTTGAAGGCCTGCATCGGTGGTTTGGTCGCCGTCGGCGTTGGTGGGCGCTGCTTCGGGAAGAGAAACCCCGCCGGGTCCCTTTTGCTGCCGTTTCCGTCTCCGGCCGAGTTGCGCCTGGCGTGACGCTACCCGGCGAGCTTTACCAGCCATGGGGTCTAGCCTCCTGATGAGGGATGGTGGTCACGTGGCCGGGTTACACCGATCATCCGGCCGCGCGGGGCTGACAACATTACTATAGCAGCAATTTGCAAGAATGGGCAGCCCGTTGGGATGGCAGCCGCCAGTGCTTCCTAGCCTCATCTGACCTCCGGCCCCCGGCGGCCAGACAATTGGCTTCCAACGCTGCCTGACGCCACCGGCCCTACGCCCGGGGATGGCTCTTTTCGTACTCTCGGTGCAGGTGGGCGCCGGTAAGGTGGGTGTACACCTGGGTCGTGGAAATGCTGGAATGACCCAGGAGTTCTTGCACGTGGCGCAGGGACGCCCCGTTCTGGAGGAGGTGGGTGGCGAAGCTATGCCGCAGCGTATGGGGCGTGATGCGGTGGCCGATTCCAGCCCTCTCCCCGAAGGTCTTCATGATGGTCCATATCCACTGCCGGGTCAGACGCTCGCCCCGGTGGTTCACAAACAGGGCGGGCTCCCCCTTGCGGGATCCAACCAGGGCGGTCCGGGCCTCATTCAGGTAACGCTTGATCTCACTTAGCGCCTTGGGGTACAGGTAGGCGATCCGTTCTTTGGAGCCTTTGCCCCAACACCGGATGTACGATTCTTGAAGGTCGATATCCTGGACGTTCAAGGACACCAATTCGCCCACCCGAAGGCCCGTGGCGTAAAGCAGTTCCATGATGGTGGCGTCCCGCTGGCCCTCGTTGCCGCCGACGCGATAGGCCGCTTCCAGCAAGGAGGTTACCTCATCCTCGGAGAGGTACTTGGGCAGGGCGCGACCCACCCGCGGCGACCCCAGCGATTCAGTGGGGTCTTCGTTGATGGTGCCATTCTCGGAGAGGTATCCGAAGAAAGACCTTATCGCTGCCACTTTGCGGGCTGTGGTGGTGTCCCGGTAGCCTTTGAAGCCCCTCAGGTTGCCGATGTAGTCGTTCAAAAGGTCCAAGCCCACCGTTGTCCAGGGGTAATTGCCGTTGGCCGTCCCGTTGGGTGCCCCGTTGCGGCGCTCCTGGAGGAATGACCAGAATTGGGTGAGGTCATTACGGTAGGCTTCCGAGGTGTTGCGGGAAAAGCCTTTTTCGACTATGAGGTGCTGCAAAAAAGAGTTAATCGCCTGATCCATGTTCTGTATCCTTTCGCATTCTGCGTAATAAGATGGGATGGTGGAGCAAGCCACCATGCCAATAGTCATGACGGGCAAAGTCTAGCACAAGTCCCGGAATTGCTCTTCAACAAACGTGAACGGAAAACAGCTGGTTCTGCGACTTATGGCCCAGAACCAGCTGTTTTGTGGAGGTATCTATCCATGCCACGATGGGGACGGAGTTCGTTTGGGGATTGGCGCCGCCAAAGCTTCCCGGCCCCCATGAATCGGCCGGCATGCGAGGAATTGGCCCCCTAGCAGGCGCTCTTCGGTGGCGAAAGCAGTCAGCCGGTTGCTAGGACGGTCGTTCCAGTGGACGAAAGTGAGCCGCCGGTTCCGTTCACGATGCCGGTCCTGGCGGCCTGGCTGGGGTCGCCGCGGCGCTTTACCTGCCGGTCGCCACACTCACCCCGAAGCTGCCGGACCGCCTCCACTAGCAGGAAGCTGCCGTACATGCCGGGGTGGGTGTAGGAGAGCCCGCCGCCGCTGGTATTCATCGGGAAGTCACCCCCCGGAGCGGTACGCTGGCCGGCCACGAAGTCCGGGGCCTCGCCGGGGCCGCAAAAGCCCAGGGCTTCCAGTGTCAGCATCACGGTATAGGTGAAAGAGTCGTAGATCATGGCCAGGTCGAGGTCGGCGACGGTGAGGCCGGCCCTGGCCAGCGCCTTGGGACCGGTCTCTCTGGCGATGAGCGAGGTGAAAGATGGCATCATGCTGATCATGTTGTGGTCGTGGCCCTCGGCGGCGCCCAGCACCCAGACCGGCTGCTTTCGGCAGCTGCGGGCCCGCTCGTCGGTGGTCACAATAATGGCCGCTCCCGAGTCCGTGACCAGGCAGCAATCGGGCAGGTGGAACGGCCAGGCCACCCAGCGGGAGTCGTGGTATTCGTCGAAGCTCATCGGCGTGTCGTGCATCACAGCCTTGGGGTTCAGGTTGGCCCATTTGCGGGTGGCCACGGCTATTTCGGCCATGGCCTGCCGGGTCCGGTCTTCACCGTACTCGTGTATGTACCGGGTGCAGGCTAGAGCGTAGTTGATGGGCGGTCCAATCATCCCGTAGGGCGCTTCATATTGGGAGGCGGGCAGGTTGGGATCCGCCGGCACCCGCGCCCGGGCGGACCGGCCGGCCTGACCGTGGGTGATGAGGGCCACGTCGCAATAGCCCGCTCGGATGGCGGCGATGGCGTGGGCCACGTGGATGATGAAAGAGGAGCCGCCTACCGACGTATTGTCCGTGAACACCGGCTGGATGCCTAGATACTCGGCGGTAGCCAGGGTGGAGAAGCCGGCGGTGAGCAGCCCGTTCACGTCGCCCTTGGAAAGGCCGGCGTCTTCCAGCGCGTTGTGAGCCGCCTCGGCGTGGTGTTGAAGAGATGATTTGTTGGGAACCGTTCCCATTTCATCGGACTCTGCCACACCGACGATGGCGATGTCCCGCTCCCTGGAAGCTCTCGACGTCATTCTTGTTTCCTCCCCGGAGACTATGCATTTGCCGTTTCTTGGCCCGGTCTGCGGATGGTCTGCCGACTCCCACCGGAGCCCGCTTTCAGCCATCGTTCCGTCAGCGCGCCGACCGGACTGATGTTACACTAATTCCGCGAAACAGGACAACCTTTCAGTCGGGCCACAGTATGATAAAATGATAATGATTCAACGATTTGACGGCCCCCTGATTTTGATACGATGCTCCGAGGTATTGATGCCCCGAAATTTCTGGATGATCGTCAGCAACGTGGAGAACTTCCGCATAACCCACGAACTTGGGTTTACTGTCCAGGGTCTAAAAGCCCAACACCGGCGTAAGATGCAACGGATTGAATCTGGCGACAGGGTGCTCTTCTACGTCTCCGGCGCTCGCCGCTTCGCCGCCACCGCCACCGCCACTTCTTCGTTCTTCGAAGAGGAAACCAGCATCTGGCAAAACGAAGGTCGCGCCGGCTGGCCCTACCGGATTGGGATAAAACCCGAGGTGGTGCTCCCGGATGCCCAGCAAATCGACGCCAACCTGCTCGCGCCGCGGCTGGACTACATCAAACGATGGCCCCCTGAGAACTGGTACATGGCTTTCCAGGGAAACCTACACCTGTTGCCAAAAACCGATTTTCTGCTCATCGAAGAGGAGATGCGGAAGCTCAAGTTCGGCCGGAATTACGACCGGGGCAGGGCCGTCCAGCCTCAGTTGGCGCCCAGGAAAAAAAGAAGGAAGCGGGGCTCGGGGCGGTCCGCCGCATCCCGGGCGGCGCCCTCGGATCGCCAGGTTGTTTAGTCCCCCCAGACCTGGAATTCGTACTCAGTTAACCTGGTTTTGACAGGATGTCATTCTGAAGAGCGGAGCGACGAAGAATCTCCTTGTTACGCTGAGATTCTTCACCAGCTCTCAGAACGGCAATTCGGAGATTTAATTTGACTGAGGCCAAGAGTCTATCTGGCTTCGGGGCTCAGGCGGGCTTGACGCCTGGCGGATGGTTTTGCGCCTCTAAGGCGTCGGCGATCTCCTCAAGGACTTGTTGATCCGTTTCCTCAACCCGTGCCTGGTCGATCGCCTGCTGCGCTTCGGCAGTGCCGATGCGGCCCAGCGCCCAGGCCGCGTGGCCCCGCACCAGGGTTTCTCCGTTCAACAATGCCTGGCGCAGGGCGGCGACCGTCGCCGGGTCCCGCCGGTTGCCCAGGGCGACGCAGGCATTGCGCTGGAGACCCGCTCTTTTGGCGCGGAGGACTGGGGTGCCCCGGAATCTGTGCCGGAATTCCTCCTCGGACATTTCCAGCAGCCCCACCAGATCCAGGAATTCCAGCCCGTGCCGCGTGGAAACCTCGCCTTGCCCCCCTTGCGTGGGTCTTGCCTCAAAAATTCCTTGGAATATGTTGCCACGAGTGAAGCGAGAGGTTTGGGGTGGCGGGTCCAGGCTGCCATGGAGGGACCCCGCGCCAGATTCTTCGTCGCTTCGCTCCTTGGAAGGACACTCTTGAGGCAAAGCCCCAGGCATAGAGGGAGCTGGCTCCTTTCCCCAACTGCCGGACCCCGAAGAGAGGGCTTTGCGGTTGACCGGGCAAATCTCCTGGCAAATATCGCAGCCAAAGACCCAGTCCTGCATCTGGGGCCTCAGCTCCGCGGGAACGGGCCCCCAGTTTTCGATGGTCAGGTAAGAGATGCACCGGGCGTTGTCGACCGTGTATTGGGCCACGATGGCCCCCGTGGGGCAGGCGTCGATGCACCTGACACAGGCGCCGCAGCTTTTCCGGAGTGGCAGGTCGGCGTCTAGCGCCAGGTTGGTGACCACTTGGCCGAGGAAGACCCAAGAGCCGAGCCCAGGGGTAAGGAGGTTGGTGTTCTTGCCGGTCCAACCCAGTCCCGCTCGCCGGGAGGCCGCCCGGTCCAGCATGGGCCCATCATCCACGTACCACCGGGCCTCGAACGTTGAGTCCAGCAAAGCCCGGAGGCCTTCCACGTAAGCCCGCATCCGACCCTTCATGGGCTTGTGGTAGTCTCGTCCGCGGGCATACATGGCCACCTTGCCCGTTGCGTTTCCAGGCGGCGGAGCGGGTCCGGCGGGCTGGTAGTAGTTTACCCCCAGGCAGATGATTGAGCGCGCGCCGGGGAGCAGTTCTTGGGGGCTGGTTCCTCGGCGAACCCGGGCCTCGGTGTACCAGGGCAATCCGCTCATCAACCCGGCCCGCAGCCGCGCCAATGCGACGGTTCGGTCTTCGGTGAAATCCTCGGCCGAAGCCACACGGACCAGGTCGAAGCCCAGCTCTGCGGCATAGCCTACGACGATGGCCTTCACGTCGGATTTGGAACCGTCCGGCGCCATTGTCTATTTCGCCCCGTCCCGTTACCGGAGGTTCTCCCCCTGGAACCGGCCTTGATAGCCCTGGCTCACCACCCGGGGGAGCCGGAAGAAAATGAGCTGGACCAACCGAGCATCGCGTTGCAGCCGGTACCCCAGAGGGTGGTGCACCAGCAGTAACGCCTCGGACCGGCCGTGATACCCTGCATCCCACACCGCGGTGTGAACACTCACACCGCAGCGCAGCAGGCTCGAGCGCGGCCGCGCCAGGGCCATCAGGTCCAAAGGAAGAGTGACCATCTCGTTGAAGGTTATGAGGTAGGGTCCAGGGGCCAGGGAGAGCCAGCCGCCTTCGCCGAAGCTCAGGGTTTCCGTGGCCGAAACCTCACGCTGGACCGAGGCGGCGCCCATGCTTCCCGCCGATACCAGTTTGCCCACTTCCCGCAGAGTGAAGTCGAAGCCGTTGGGCTGGAGCTGTTGTTCCAGGGAGACATATTCCTCGACCAAGGGAGGGGACCCCTGGACCAGGCCGGCAATGGAGTCCCGGTCCAGCGGGTTGCCCGGCGCCGGTGATCCTGCCATATCGTCTCCGGAACAGGCCGCGTTACTCCATGGCCAATGCCATATGGCGGTGGGGTAAAAAGCGCCCACCGGGGAACTGCGCGGCTGCCTAACTTCGCTGCTAACCTGAGAAGTCGTGCCCCGACGGCTGGTAGCCTGTCTTCCCTCAGGGCGAGGGATGCCTGGCCCGGCCCTCGTCCAGTGAAGGCGCCGGGAACAGGGCCTAATCGTGCATGAAGTCCTGGGCATCCGCGGGCAACGGCTTCTCTTCGGGGACTTCCGTGATGACCGCCTGAGTCGTCAGCAGCACGCCGGCGATGCTGCCGGCGTTTTCCAAAGCGGAGCGGGTTACCTTGACCGGGTCCACGATGCCCCGTTCGACCATATGGCAGAATTCTCCCAGTTCGGCGTCGAAGCCCCAGTCTCCCTCACCGGTGCTGACACCTTCAAGGATCACCTCGCCTCGATGGCCCGCGTTACGAGAAATGAGCAGCAGGGGTGCGCTCAGAGCATCCTTTACCAGGCAGACCCCCAGGGCCTCGTCACCGGACATCTGCTTTTCCAAGCCGTCCAGCATGTGGGAACTCCGAATTAAGGCAACGCCGCCGCCGGGTACAATACCTTCCTCCACCGCCGCCCGGCTGGCCGCCAGGGCGTCGTCGGCCCGGCTCTTCCGCTCTTTGACTTCCGGCTCGGTGGCCCCGCCTACCTTTATCACGGCCACGCCTCCGGCCAAGGCCGCCTTGCGCTCGTCGAGCTTCTCCCGGTCGTAGTCAGAGGTCGTCTCTTCGGCCTGGGCTCGAAGCTGGTCCACCCGCTCCGTGATATTCTGCGCAGACCCCCGGCCCTCAACGACGGTGGACTCGTCTTTCTGGACTACGATTCGACGCGCCGACCCCAGGTGGCTGATCTCAACAGTGTCCAGTTTCAAACCGACGTCACCGCTGATGACCGTGGCCCCGGTGACGATGGCCATGTCTTCCAGGAGAGCTTTGCGCCGCTCCCCAAAGCCGGGCGCCTTGATTGCCACGCAAGGAAGGGTACCCCGCACCTTGTTCACGACCAGGGTCGCCAAGGCTTCTCCGTCCACGTCCTCGGCGACGATGACCAGCGGCCGTCTCCCGGCTTCAATCACCTTTTCCATGACGGGTACGATCTCATTCGCCGAACTGATCTTCTGGTCGGTGAGCAAGAACAGGGGCTCGTCCAGGGCCACCTCCATCCGTTGGGCGTCAGTGACGAAATGGGGGGAAAGGTATCCCCGGTCCAGCCGCACCCCTTCGACGACTTCCAATTCGTCCGTCAGGGTCTTGGACTCTTCAACGGTGATCACCCCGTCCCGGCCGACTTTGTCCATGGCGTCGGCCAGCAGGCCCGCGATGGCCTCTTCGTGGGCGGAAAGCGCCGCCACCCGGGCGATCTGGTCGCGGCTTTCCACCGGAGTGGCCATCTTCTTCAACTCTTCTACCACCGCCTCCACGGCTTGGGCGATGCCGGCCTTCATGGCAGTGCCGTTGGCTCCAGCGGCCACGTTCTGGAAGCCGGAGCGGACAATCGCTTGAGTTAGCACCACCGACGTGGTGGTGCCATCGCCCACCACGTCGTTGGTCTTGGAGGCTGCCTCTTTGACCAGTTGGGCGCCCAAGTTCTCGTAGGCGTCAGGAAGCTCGACCTCCTTGGCGATGGTGACACCGTCACTGCAGACCAGCGGCAGGCCGAACATCCGGTTCAATAAAACGTTGCGGCCGCTGGGCCCCAGAGTCAGCCCCACCACGCGGCACAATTGGTCAACGCCGCGCATCAAGCTGGTGCGGGCGTCCGAGTCGAAGGTTATCTGCTTGTTCGCCATAAATGTCTCCTCATTCTGGTGCTACTGCCAGCGGCCGGCTCGGAGCCGGTTCACTGATTCCAGTATACAAATATGCGATAGCGGAGGCAGGTTGTCAACCGTTCCGATATGGCAGGCTCGCGAAAGGCCCGGACGGTCCCTTCGGATTGACTGAGCTAAAGGGCTCAGACGATTTGAGCCAGCACGCTGAGCGGCGGCCCCCAGAGTCTGACCCCTTCTCGGCCGCCGGCCTGGGCAGCCAGGTTTGCGATAGTGGTCCGCAACACCGGGTGGACCACTCCTTGGGCCAACTCCGCCAGAGGCACCAAGGCGAATGCCCGCTGGTGGAGGTGGGGGTGAGGTATTTGCAGGCCCGGGACGTCCACCGTGCTGTTTCCGTACAAAAGAACGTCCACGTCGATCAGACGAGGGCCGTTGCGGACCCCGGGTAGCCGGCCCATCGCGTCTTCCAGCCGTTTTACCGATTCCAGCAGCTGGCTGGGGGACAGGGTAGTCCGTATCTCCAGCGCGCAGTTCAGGAAGCTTGGCTGGCAGGCGTATCCCCACGGGTCCGTTTCATACATCGATGAGGCCCGAAGAAGTTCAACCCCGCTCAGGCCACGGCCCTGACGGGCTCTCTTCTCGTTGCCCCCAGTCTGGACCCAGTCCCCACGGAGGCCGGAGATTGCCTCCGCCAGATTCCGATCCCGTTGGCCCAGATTGGAGCCCAGGCCCAAGTAGGCGGTTACCGGCTCCAACCGGCAGGCCTCCAGTCGCGAACGATGGCGTCGCTCATCCGGCACACCCGGACCATCTCCTTTACATCGTGGACCCGGATGATGTCGGCTCCGCCAGCGATGGCCAAAGCCACGGTGGCGGCGGTGCCTTCGATCCGCCGGTCCGGCGGCAGGCCCAGCACCAGGCCTATGGTGGACTTGCGCGAGGTGCCCACCAGCAGCGGGTAGCCGAGCCCCTTGAGTTCACCCAGGCGGCGGAGCACCTCCAAGTTGTGGTCCGGCGTCTTGCCGAAGCCAATCCCCGGATCCAGGATGATGTGTCCTTCGAGCACCCCGGCTTCCCGGGCCAGTCGCGCGCTTTGGGAAAGGCTGGCGAGGATGTCGGGCAGCAGGTCTCGATACCGGCCGGTTTTCTGGTTTTGCATGAGAATAAGCAGCGCTCCGGATTCTGCCGCCACCCGGGCGATCAGGGGGTCTGTCTGGAGGCCCCAGATATCGTTGATGACCGTGGCACCGGCTTCGACGGCCCGGAGAGCAACCTGAGACTTGTAGGTGTCCACGCTGATTGGGATGCTCACCCGCGGCGCGATGGCTTCCAGGGCGGGCAGCAGCCGAGCCAGCTCCTCGTCTACGTTCACAGGAACGGAGCCAGGGCGGGTCGACTCGGCCCCCACGTCCAGGAAGTCAGCCCCCTCGGCTTCGAATCGGAGCGCCTGCTCGACGACGGCTGGTACGTCCGAGCCCATGCCATCCCCGGAGAAGGAGTCTGGGGTAACGTTGATGACCCCCATGACGTAGGTGCGGGTCCCCCAAGCCAGTGTGTCACCGTCGGCCACGGTCAGGCAGGGGAGGGCTGATTTGGTCATCGGGCATTGCCTCGTGGTTCTGGTTGGCGGCAATGGTTCGTTGGGGAGGGCTCGCCAGAACCTCTCAGACACTATTTTAGCACCGGCACTTTCGCCTTGCACGGGCCAAAGGCCGTCTGCTAGGATGAACCCAAGTTTCATAGGTGAAGCAAACCGCGGCGTGCGCTGGACTCGAGAGGCGCAGCCCAGGCTACACCCCGAAGAGGAGGGGTAGTGACAACAGAGAAGAAATTGATCGACGAAAAGCTCGACGTTCTGGAAGCCATGCGCCAGGAGGCCGGCAAAGGCGGCGGCCAGAAGCGCATCGACCAACAGCACGACCGGGGAAAGCTAACCGCGCGAGAGCGCTTGGCGTTGTTGATGGACGACAGGACGTTCGAGGAACTCGACGCCTTCGTGACTCACCGGACCACCGATTTCGGCCTCGCTGACCAGAAGTTTCTGGGAGACGCCGTGGTCACGGGACTCGGCAAGGTGGAAGGACGGCAGGTGTTCGCCTTCGCCCAGGACTTCACCGTTTTCGGCGGCTCCCTCTCCGAGGTTGTGAGCCAAAAAATCTGTAAAGTGATGGATCTGGCGGCCAAGACCGGGTGCCCGGTGGTCGGTATAGCCGACTCGGGGGGCGCCCGGATACAGGAAGGCGCCCTGAGCCTGGCCGCTTACGGCGATATCTTCCTGCGCAATACCTTGTACTCCGGGGTGGTGCCTCAGATCTCGGTGATCCTCGGCCCGGCGGCTGGGGGAGCCGTCTACTCCCCGGGGATAACCGACTTTATCTTCATGGTCAAAGGCACGGGCCAGATGTACATCACCGGCCCCGACGTGATCAAGGCAGTGACCGGAGAGGACGTGACTCACGAGGAACTCGGGGGGGCGGTCACCCATGCCACCCGCAGCGGCGTGGCTCACTTCGCCCACGACAGCGAGGAAGAGTGTTTGGCCGAAGTGCGGCATCTGCTGACGTACCTGCCCTCCAACAACCTGGAGGACCCGCCGGCGGCGGCCAACGGCGACGTGCCCACCCGCACCGACCCTGACCTGCGATACCTGGTGCCCGAGGATTCAAACCGCGGCTACGACATGCGGGACATTATCTACCGGCTGGTAGACGATGAGGAGTTCATGGAAGTCCACCAGGACTTCGCCCCCAACGTGGTGGTGGGATTTGGCCGGATGAACCAACGGCCGGTGGGCTTCGTGGGCAACCAGCCGGCCTACCTGGCCGGGGTGCTGGATATCGACGCCTCGACCAAGGCCGCCCGGTTCGTCCGGTTTTGCGACTGCTTCAATATTCCCCTGGTTACCCTGGTGGACGTGCCCGGGTTCATGCCGGGGGTGGAGCAGGAGTACGGCGGGATTATCCGCCACGGGGCCAAGCTGATCTTCGCCTACGCCGAGGCCACCGTTCCCAAGGTCGCGGTTATAACTCGCAAGGCCTACGGCGGGGCCTACATCGTAATGAGCAGCAAGCACCTGCGGTCCGATGTCAACTTGGCATGGCCCTCGGCGGAGCTTGCGGTGATGGGCGCCGACGGCGCGGTCAACATAATCTATCGTGAGCAGATCTCCGGGGCGAAGAAACCTCAAAAGATGCGGGATAAACTTATCGCCGAGTACCGAGAAAGGTTCGCCAACCCGTATACCGCTGCCAACCGCGGTTTCCTGGACGACGTGATTGACCCGGCCGATACCCGGCCCCGGATCATCAAAGCCCTTCAGATGCTCGAAAACAAGCGGGACAGCCTCCCCGCCAAGAAGCACGGCAACATTCCACTCTAGCGGTCAGCTTGCCGATAGCTGACCGCTGATTACTGAAAGCCGGGGGGCGGTCCGGGGAAGTGGTTTATGGCTTCATCCCAATCGTTGTTCGAACACGAGGGCCGGCGTCGGGCCGAGCGGGAAGCGCCTCTGGCGGACCGGATGCGTCCCCGCAGCTTCGAGGAATTTATCGGCCAGGAGCATATCGTCGGGCTGGACCGGGTGCTCCGCCGGGCCATCGCCGCCGGACAGGTGCCGTCCTTCATCCTCTGGGGGCCTCCCGGCAGCGGCAAGACCACCCTGGCCCGTCTGGTGCCCGGCGCCACCTATGCCCACTTCGAGTCGGTCAGCGCCGTCACCTCCGGCGTGGCCGACCTTCGCCGGACGGCCTCCGAGGCCAGGGAACGCCAGGGCATGTACGGCATTCGGACTATCCTGTTCGTTGACGAAATCCACCGGTTCAACAAAGCCCAGCAGGACGTCATCCTGCCTCATGTGGAAGACGGCACCCTGACCTTCATCGGCGCCACCACGGAGAACCCTTCGTTCGAAGTCATTGGGCCTCTGTTATCTCGCTCCAGGGTCTTCACGTTGGAGACCCTGACCCCCGAGCAGGTGGGCACCATCGTCCGGCGGGCGCTCACCGACGAAGAGCGCGGACTGGGGAAGCTGGGGGTGGACCTGGAAGAGGCGGCGCGGGAGTACCTGGTCAACATCGCTAGCGGCGATGCCCGGGTGGCCCTGAACGCCCTGGAGACCGCGGCCTACGCCGCCGTGCCCGACGCCGAGGGCAACCGCCGCATCAACCTGGACGCCATCGCCGACGCATTGCAACGGCGCTCCCCCATGTACGACAAGGTGGGCGAGGGCCACTACGACACCATCTCCGCCTTCATCAAGTCAGTGCGCGGCTCCTCGCCCGACGGCGCCCTTTACTGGCTGGCTCGGATGATCCAGGCAGGAGAGGACCCGATGTTCATCGCCCGCCGCCTGGTGGTCCTGGCCGCAGAGGACATCGGCCTGGCTCAGCCGGAGGCCCTGACGGTGGCGGTGGCGGCCCAACAGGCGGTGCACTTCCTGGGGATGCCGGAGGGGCGCATCCCCCTGGCCGAAGCCACGGTCTATCTGGCCACCGCGCCCAAGAGCAACTCGACCTACCTGGCCATCGACCAGGCCCTGAATGACGCCCGGGAACGCGCCAACGAGCCGGTGCCGCTGCACCTGCGCAACGCCGTCACCGGACTGATGCGGCAGTTGGGGTACGGCCAGGACTACAAGTACTCGCACGACTTTCCGAGGCACTTCGCGGAGCAGGAGTTTCTTCCCCCGGCCCTCAAGGGCCGGCGCTACTACCGGCCGTCCGAGGAGGGATCGGAAAAGGAGATCGCGGAGCGGATGAAGGGCTGGTGGGGGGACGACAGTGAGCCCAACGAAGATGGGTAGGGTCCGTTCGCGAGCCAGCCCCACGGCTCAATCAAGACCTGCGGCGCCCTTGGGAGAACCACGGCGCCGTGTACACGATGAGTTCCTGATGCACCTCCGGGTCCAAGCGTACCTGCCGGTCCAGGATGCCTTTGACGGTCCAAACCACCAGGGTATCGTGGACTTTCGTGCTGGGCAGCCGGTGCCTTGGGACGCGCAGGCGGATTGGCCACTCTAGGGTTTGGCCGGCCGCTAACACCCCTTGGCTCTTGAGCAGCAATAGGTCCTTGACCGTCCGCGCTTCGTTGCCCTTGGCCTTCTCGTGGCACTGCAGTTCGACGCGTATGCCCTGGACGCTGAGGTCTTGCCGGACCTGGACGTGAAAACTCCCCAGGGGGCCAAGGACACCCGTGTGTCCACTTTGCCCCCGGGCCAATACGGCCCATCATTCACCTCCAGGGACCGGCCGGCTTCTGGACGGCGGAACCGGGACAGCATGTATGGGACCTCCTGTCTCGTGGAGAGGTTCAGGGTGAGGGGTTCGCCGTCAATTGAGAACGTGATCGCGAACGAAAGCGTAAACAACATGGCCGAGGGCAATGAGCAGAGCGAGCACGGCGATTACGGTTGTGGAGCGGTCGCGGGCCTCGCTCCCTACCGGCGACTCAGTGGTTTCGCCAACCTCCTCGCCGGGTAAATCTGACATCCAAAGGCCTCCCAGGCTAATGTCTCGTGAATGGTTTGATACCCGGTCCGCCTTCCCGGCGCAAGCTGGGATCCAGCCGACGCTTCTCTGGATTCCGGCTTGCGCCGGGAAGACGATCGTGGGAAGGAATGTCGCATAACGTCGCCGATGTATAGCTATTTACAAGGCAGTGCAACCGGTTCCCGGTGGCCTTTTCCACGTGGCGGCTTCGATCGGGCTGATGCAAAGACCCTGGTCGAAGAAATCGCTGAGCGCCGGGCGCCCGCCGGCTCGGGCGTGGTGGACGGTGCCAAACCGTTGGAAATTACAAGAGAAGCTCACCCACCGGTGCTGTACGCCGGTCATTCGAGCAGCTTAGCAAAAAGGAGCCGGGATAGGAATTGCCTGCGTGGAACTTCAGTCACACAGGGCGAAGGCGATGTGCAAGCGAGTACCGCCTCGGTCAGTCGTCGAGGCGGCACCCGTTCGCGAGAGCGCGCGCTCCAAGTTCGGTTCAGGCCGGCGAGAAAAAGGCGGGTCGCGAAGCCGTCAGGCAGCCACCATCTCTCGCCGGAACACTTGCGGAGCTAGGATCAGCAATGCACCAGTTCCTGGCTCGAGTCGGTCTCCACCATCTTACCGGTGACCAGGAAGACAACCCGTTCCGCGATGTTGGTCGCCCGGTCGGCTATGCGTTCCAGGTCATGAGCCACCCAGAGTAAATAGGTGGCCCGCTTGATCTTCTCCGGGTCCTCCTGCATGAAAGCCAGCAAGTCGTTGTGGACCTGACTGTAGAGAGCGTCCACGTCGTCATCGGCCTGGCATACCTGGCCCGCCTTTATCACGTCCCGGTTGAGCAGGGCGTCCATGCTGTCTCGCAACATCTCGGTGGATTTTTGCGCCATGCGCGGGATGTTGATGAGGGGCTTGACCGGCGGAGCGTCGCCCATCATCAGACTTATCTTGGCAATGCCCTCCGCGTAGTCTCCTATCCGTTCCAGTTCCACCACAATGTGAAGCAGGGAGATAATGGTCCTCAAATCCCGGGCCATGGGCTGCTGGGTGGCGATAAGGTCTAAACACCGGTCTTCGACCTCGAACCGTTTCTGGTCGATGTAATCGTCCTGCTCGATCACCTGATTCGAAGCTTCCAAGTCCCGCCGATTCAGGGCATCCACCGCTTGGTGAATGGCCTTTTCCACTATCCTTGACAACACAACAACGTCCTGCTGGAGCGAGCTAAGCTGGTGGTCTAAATCTACCCTTGCCATTATCTCCCCTTCCTGCCGAAGAGCCCATTGACTGATGGTGGAACAATAACAACTATCGGCATTCTCGTCTGGACTCGAACCTTTGTTACCGGGATAGCACGCATCCGCTGGCTTGCTGTGCGCATCCTCGCAGCTTCGGGGACAGATTTTACCTGATGCGCCTGGTTGCCCCTATTCCGGCCGCGGGCGATACCGTGCTGCCGGATGGAACTTCGCCACCTACACTTAATCACACCAACAACCCGGCTGTACAGGCGTACCGCTGCGCAATGCCTGACAGAAACCGAAAAAATGCGCATCTTGGCGGCGCT
The DNA here is from genome assembly GCA_964401855.1 of uncultured Dehalococcoidia bacterium. GTDB lineage: Bacteria > Chloroflexota > Dehalococcoidia > Lucifugimonadales > UBA3495 > CAJWBT01. The sequence goes on along the minus strand of CAYOAF010000091.1, from coordinate 14,263 downwards.
GCATAAAAGTGCATCAAAGTCTAGGCCCAGGTTTGTAGCCCGGTATGGAGTCCGATCGGCCCCCGCGGCACCTGCGCCCCTTCGATGTCTCACAGGAGGCCTGGTAACTCCGAAAGGAGATTGACAGGCGAGGCGGTCGGGTATAGGTTTTGACTCAGGCTCGCCCACCCGCGGATAAGAATCCCCAAGCCGGGTCCCGGACCGGCGAAAACAATGAAACCGGAAGGAGCAACACCATGAAGGCCCAGCGCTTTGAAAGCAACCCAATTATCAATCCGGACTCGGGCAAAGACCTCGGAGGCAACATCAACGGGCCATCACTCATCCTGGCTCCTTCTTGGCTGGAGAACCCGCTGGGCAAGTATTACCTCTACTTCGCCCATCACAAGGGATCGTACATCCGGCTCGCCTATTCCGACGAACTGAAGGGACCGTGGCGGGTCCATGAGCCGGGGACACTGCGCCTGGAAGACTCTTTTTGCTACAACCATATCGCCTCTCCCGACGTTCACGTGGACAATGAGAAGCGGGAGATACGCCTGTATTACCATGGGTGGGTAGCGGAACGCTGCCAGCGATCGAAGGTAGCCGTATCCAAGGACGGGATCGCATTTTCCGCGCTACCGGAGGTTCTTGGGGAGCCGTATTTCAAGGTTTTCCAATGGGGCGGCTACCATTACGCTCTGGGAATGCCCGGCGTGTTCTACCGGTCAAAGGACGGGCTCACCGAGTTTGAGGAAGGACCGACCCTATTCACCGAGGACATGAGACACGCGGCGTTCCGGCTGGAAGGCAACACCCTTGAGGTCTACTACTCCAACGCGTTCGACTGTCCCGAACAGATTTTCCGGGCGACGATTGATCTAACGCCGGACTGGATGGAGTGGAAGGAATCTCACCCGGTTACCGTACTGGAGCCGGAGATGGAGTACGAGGGAGCCGAGATGCCGCTAGAGCCGTCGGCCCGGGGACTGGTAATGGGGAAAGTGCGTCAGCTCCGGGACCCGGGAATATTCCGTGAAGGGGATGACTCGTACTTGCTGTACTCGGTGGCCGGGGAGTACGGGATCGGTATTGCGAAGCTGTTGCCCGATTAGCCTGGGCGCCCCGGGTGGCCTTGGACCAGGCCTCTCTCCCCTTGAAGAAGCAGACCTCCGTGCTGTCGACGAAACCGCCGTTGGTCGAGCCGAGCCTGTGCCGTTGGGAGCTGCCAAGCCCACGCTCGAGGGAGTCCCCCCCGGTCCGTGGGCTTCCCTGGTTTTCAGCCTGTGCCACTTGCAGCGCCATCTGCTCGTTCAAATCCACCCCCATCCTAGCCGTCCCCCTTCGTAAGGGGGGCGGAACTGGTCCTTCTCCCAATCTTGCAACCGTTGTCAGGAGAGCGGCGGCAGGACGACGCCCGTCCCCGGCGGCAGGTCCCATGCTTCATCCTGCAGGCCGCGTATGAAGTCGATCTGGCCGTGGTGGTTGTTCTTGTGGGTTACCAGATGCCGCAGCGCGGAGGCCACCGTGTGCTCCAGTTGTGATGGGTCAGGCGCGACGTCGAGCCCATCGGCGGTCAGCGCGGCAAGGTAATCCAGGGTTTGCTGGTGAGCGGCCTTGATGAAGTCCGTCAGGACCAAGAGGTCCGGAATCGGTAGGCTTCTCAGTCCCATCCTATCGCCTGGGGCGGGCGCACCCACCGGCTGGCCGAATCGCTTGTGCCAGCCCTCTGAAGCCCAAAGCGTGTGCTGCTCGCCCCGTAGCCTGCAGATCCGCCGGTCCTCCCCGCGGGCCAGGTGCCACAGAATAAACCCAATATTGTTGGCATGGAGGCTGGGACGCCAAAGCACCTGGTCTTGGGTCAGGCCCTCGCAGGTGGCGAGCAGGCGCAGTTGCACCTGCTGCAAGCTCTGGGTGATGAAAGTCACGGTTTCCATGTTGGCCTCCACGGGATATTCCCTGGTCTCTGAGGATACCTGGCGAACACCCTTCAAAGAAGGCGCTGCTGGGTCCGCCGGCGCGTCTTGCGCCATTGTACCCTCAATAGGGCCTTGAGGGTATTCTTGACGGGGAAAGCCTGGCCCCCCACCTGGTGTCCGGATGCTGGGTTTCAAGTCTGAGTTCATCACCGGGAGACCCTGGCATAGCCGGTCTGGACCGCGGTCAACCGGGCCGCCCACATACACCCGACGGCCAGCAACCCCAGCGATACGGCCAGCGGGAAAGCTATTTTATAGTCGCCCTGTGCGTCAAAAAGGATACCCCCGATCACCGGGCCGGCCATGATGCCGATGCCCCGACCCAGGTGGACCAGGCCCATTACTGAGCCTAGAGTGCCCACTGGGAACAGGTCCGCTGCTTTGGCGCCCACCATCAGACCGCCGATCCCGTCACTGAGCCCCAGCAGCCCGGCGAAAAGTACTATGGGCCATAAGCCCTGCCCGTCTCCCAGCACGTAGATGGTCACCATGGCAAAGACATGCATTCCCTGGCCGGCGGTGTAAATTGTTTCACGTCCCGCGCGGTCGGAAAGGGCGCCGGTGAGCGGTCTGCCGACCAGGCCCACGAGTCCGGCGCTGGCTATGGCAGTGGCGGCGGTGAAGGGGCTGTACCCCGCCGCCAGCAGGAACGCGACCAGGTGGACCCGGATCAACTGGCGGCCTAGCGTGGCCAGTAGGCGGGTCAGCACCAGAAACCATAGCGGAGGCCCCAGGAGAACGGCCCGCAAAAGCGACGGCTTGGGACCAGGAAGAGGGCCGGCCACGCCGGATGAAGGCCCGGCTTCCCCGGTTGAAGCGGTCGAAGCCTCGGGAACGCCCCCTCGCCCTAGCTCCATGGAAGTGGGTCCGCCGGGAGGACGTCTCTGGAACAGAAGATTGGCTGGCGCCACCAATACGAAAAACAGGGATCCGAGGACCCAAAAGGTGTCTCGCCAGCCAATGGCGGAGATAAGCAACTGGGCCACCGGGAGGAAGACCAGCGAGCCCAGCGGATTGCTCGCGTCGGCCAACCCGAGGATACGGCCTCGGGCCTTGGGAAACCATGGGGCCAGGTTGGCGGTGGTAGTGAACGAAGAGACCATGCTTTCGCCCAAGGTCGTAACCACGCTGTAGAAGATGAGCAAATGCCAGAGTTCGGACCCGAAACTGCTGGACAGGTAGCCCGCCAGTATGAGCACCCCGCCGGCGGCGAAAAAGTAACGAGGCCCCAGCCGGTCCAAGAGGGCCCCCAGAAACGGGGCGCAAAGACCGCCGGCCACGCCTGCCACGGAGAAAATACTCGAGGTGGTCGTGGCGCTCCATTTGAAACTGTCCCGCAGGGCCACGTAGACCACGGGCACAGTATTCTTGACCCCGCCTTCCACGAAGAGGTTGGCGAAGCTCAGACCGAATATGACCCACCCGTAGTGGCGCTTACCCGAGGTTGTTTCGGTGCGACTCTCCAACGGCGGAACCACCTCCTCGCCGGTGATGGGTGTGCTTCAACAGGAGGACTGGGCCTAGCCCGTCTCCGGCGTGCCGCCAGGCAGCCCTATTACCGCTTCAGTTTCCACGGTTATCCTAAAGGGCAGGCTGGGCGCGCCACTGGCGGTCTTGGGCGGATGAAAGGCTGATGAGGGAAGAGGAGAAGACCCGAGCAGGACGGGATGCCGGTGGAAACCACCAGACTCACCCCCTCTCGAAAGGCCCCCTGGGCTCGAGTGATTCGATTGCGTGGGCAAGTCTATGCAACTGAGGCAAAGCGGTATTGAATAACCGTTGGCTTGCTTCACATCGAGTTGCTGGGTGGTGTTGCCTGATCGTACATAGAACTCGGCCGCGTTCCCGTCAAATAGGTAGATGGGCCGGTGGGCGGGGTCGGCGCGTAACACTGCCACGGTCTTACCCTCCGCCTGCGAGAATGTGCAACCTACCAACGCGGCTACCTCTTCCGAAAGATAGGTGTTGAGGACGTTGCGCAGACCCTGCTCCCAGCCATCGCTATTTTTCCGGGAGCCCAGGGTCGCATAGTCTGCATCAAGCCCCACGATTTGCCCTTCGTCGCTAACCCCAATTACGAGGGTACCGCCGTTCCTGTTCATGAACGCCGCCACGGTCCTTGCAGCGACCTTCTCTAACGCCTTATTCACCATAGACTGCTGGAAGTCCCAGCGCAGAGCCATATTAAACTCCACCGTATCGCTCTCCCCGGCGCTGATGTAGTCTGCAATGGTGAACTTGGTCTTTTGGGTCTCGGCTAGGAGTCCATCCATGAAGCCGTTGATGGCCATGGCCAGACGCTCGCGCCGTTCCCCGAGAAAATCCTCGTAGCTCTCCAGCTTCCACAATGCGGGATTGATCGGGACCCCGTGCTGGTCCAGAGCCTCCGGATATTTGTCCAGGACTGTTGACAAGTACTGTGCTGGCTCAGCGTTACGGATTTGGAGATTCGCTTCTTGTGTGAGGAAGGCAATATTGGCGATTTCGTTGACCAGGTTTACGTCCTGCCTCCTTTTGCTGTTATACGGACCCCTGAATAGAGCAAGCTGCGAGGGAAGATATGGTGGTATTGCAAGCCGTGGCTCTTCCCGATCAGCTCCTGGTAGAGAGGCAGCCCGTTGAACCAATCAACCGCTTTTTTGGCACTGGAAACCACATAACAGACAGCGAACATTGGGCTTCGCGCGATGTGACCTGCAAGGTCGGCTGCCTCGACTCGGATGCGACCGCGCTCGGCGATGATGTTATCTCGCATGCGCGATGGCGGGTCTTCCGACTTCAAAGCTTCCAAATCCTTATGGAGCTTGGTCTCAGTACTGCCGCTGTATCGTCCCCACAGCAGGGCTGCGTACATCCAGTGAAGAAAACTCCGTTTTTCGTGTTCGTTCTCGAACCTCCCGGAGCCATTCGATAGGGATACCACTAGAGGAACAAACACCATGTCTGTCGCGAGGTTGCTGGCCGTCCAGAATGAGCTGAAATGCTTTTGTACCGTCATCGGGAGGTACACCTCGGACGAGACCGGGATTGGAGGTTTTCCATTATGAGGAAGCTACCAGTCGGATAACGCTGATAGAGGCTGGACAAGTACCCTCGCACTTGTGTCGGGGTCTAGACATAGCCACGTTGGAACCCCGGGAGGATCAGCTCCCCACTGCCGATATCGTGGATAAGGTCAGCGACGGTCATTTGCGTACTCATGAGGACCTCCCTTGCCAGATTCTTGCCGGAGTCTAACCTGTCCGTAGCTAAAGGGCTCTGGATTACTGAGTGTCTGAGGTGGAGTGCCCAAGTGTTTACGAAGCCCCCAGCGCCCGGATCAGGTCTTCAGACGTGACCACGTCGGCCTGGCGAGGGAAGATACGCTGGGTCAGGAAGTCGTGGACCTCCGGGTCCGGGTCGGAGCAGCAATCCTCGACGACGTAGAGGCGGTAGTCCAAGTCGGCGGCGTATCGCGTGGTGGACAGGACCACACCGCTGGTGGCGTACCCCATGATAATCAGCGTTTCGACGTCGTTGGCCCGCAGGACCAGGTCCAGCCCGGTCCCGTAGAGCGCGTTGACCCGGTGCTTGCCCACCACGATCTCCCCTTCCGCGGGTTTCAGCGAGGGGTGGATCAGCTCCACCGGGTCGGCGGCCGCGGGTTGGCTGGACTGTTTGCGCTGGCTGAAAGTCTTGTTCCGGTCGCTGATCTCCGGGTAGCCGGGCCGGAACACGGTGGCGCTGTAGCAGACCAGGATGCCGGCGTCCCGGGCTGCCTTTTGCACTGCCTGGGCCTTCTCCAGCACCTTCCGCTCCACCGCGTGGGGAAGGGTGCGCATCATCTCCGCGTAAAAGTCGCCCATTAGCAGGGCGATCTTGCTCCGGTCCAGAGAGATTTCAGCCATGATGGACCTCCTTGATAGCAGTCAGCAGTCAGCAGTCAGCTATCAGCTATCAGCTGTCAGCGCTCATCCCAGCTCCTTCACTGCTTTGGAGGTCCGGGCCAGGGCCTCCTCCACGTCGGCGCTGGAGATGTGGCGGTGGGTCACCATCCTGATGGACTGCTTGCCGGGAGAGCTTACCTTCACCCCTTCCCGGGCCAGGGCGCCGATAAGCCCCGCCGCCGGTCCGAAGGACGGGTCCACCTCAAAGATGATGATGTTGGTCTGTATTGCGTCCGGGTCAACCCCCAGTCCGTCGATGTTGGCCAGGCCGGCGGCCAGCTGCCGGGCGCGGGCGTGATCTTCCGCCAACCGCTCGATCATGGTGTCCAGCGCAACCAGCCCGGCAGCTGCCAGGACCCCCGCCTGCCTCATCCCGCCGCCGACCATCTTGCGCCACCGGCGGGCCTGGTCGATGAACTCCCTGGAGCCGCAGATTACCGAGCCGACGGGACAGCTCAGGCCCTTGGACAGGCAGAAGCTGACGTCGTCCACGTCCTTGACCAGCTCCGCGGGTGGGACTTCGAGGGTAACGGCGGCATTGAAAACACGGGCGCCGTCCAGATGCACGCTGGCCCCGGCGGCGTGGGCCACTTCGCAGACCTTGCCAGTATCCTCAGGGGTCTGCACTCCGCCGCCGCACCGGTTGTGGGTGTTCTCCAGGCATACCAGAGTGGTCGGCGGGAAGTGAATGTTGCCCGGAGGACGGATGACAGCTTCCAGGTCGGCGGGTTCGATCCGGCCCTGGGGGCCATTGGGTATCAGCCGGAGTTGTGCCCCGGCAAGGGCCGCCACGCCGGCCGATTCGTTCCAAAAAATATGGGCCTGGTCGCCCATCACCACTTCATCGCCCCGGTGGCAGTAGGTCAGACCGGCGATCAGGTTGCTCATGGTGCCGCTGGGCGTTAGCAGACCGGCTTCCTTGCCCAGCAGCTCCGCGGCCCGCTCCTGCAGCCGGTTAATGGAGGGGTCTTCCGCGAAAACGTCGTCGCCGACCTCAGCGTCGGCCATGGCGCGGCGCATCTCATCAGTGGGGTGAGTCACCGTGTCGCTGCGCAGGTCAATTACCCTCATCCGGGCCTCCCCATTCGGAAATATGGGCTATTCTAGCAGGATTCCGTGCCGGACACTACGGGCCGGCCTTTTCGAAACTCCCCTGTATCCCCTTCTTCGTAAGGGGGGAATCAATTTCGTCCCCCCTTCGTCCCCTCTTAAGACGTGGGGTCACTGGGGAGTTATCAACGCTGGGCGGGCGGGCAATCTGATAACAAAGACCACAGGGTGCCACTTGGCTCCGCAAGAACTTGACCGGGCGCCGGACGGGCCCGCAGCTGAAAGCTGACCGCTGACCGCTGACCGCTGACCGCTCCCGAATCCCTTGCTAAACACGACCGGTTCTCCTAATATGGAAACAGAGTCGAGGAGGTCGGCCCTTTGCGCCAGAGTGCCGTTACATTCAAGGCCGATGGGCTGCATTTCGAAGGTGTGGTCGCCCAACCTGAGGAGCACGCCAATCTGATGCCGGGGGTCGTGGTGTGCCATCCTCACCCGCTGTACGGCGGTAACATGGACAGCAACGTGGTGCTGGCGGTGGCCTTCGCTCTGGCGGAACAAGGGTTTGCGACCCTCCGTTTCAACTTTCGCGGCGCGGGCGGCAGCGAAGGCCGGCACGGCAAAGGGGAGGTGGAGCAGCAGGAGGTGCTGGGGGCGCTGGAACTGATGAAGGATTGGCCGGGGGCCGATGAGCGGAGGTTGGGGGTAGCCGGCTATTCCTTCGGTGCTTCGGTAGTCCTCGGTAGCCCCGCGTTGCACCGGAAAGCGCGGGCCTTTGCCCTGATCTCGCCGCCATTGCGCGCCCTGGAGAGTACGGAACTGCGAACAAACAATCACCCCACGCTGGTTATTGCGGGAGACCGGGACAAGTTGGTCCAGTCGGACCAGTTCCCGGCGGCGTTGGAGTCTTTCGCCCAACCGCCAACCTGCCATGTCGTCGCCGGGGCCGACCACTTTTGGTTCGGACATGAGAATCAACTTGCACCCCGGGTGGCCGAGTTTTTTTCCGGGACGTTGAAGTAGCCTTTAATGGTCCAGCATAGTGAAACTCCGGGGTCCGCCATTTCGCGGCGCCCTCCAATCTACAAGGACCTGCTTCTACTTCAGCTAGCGGCCCTGGTCTTCCTGACCGACCAGTTCACCAAGTATCTAGTGCGGGAATTCCTCCTGTTTCGGGAATCCTATCCCGCGGAAGGGTTATTCCGCATCACCCATACCTTCAATACGGGCAGCGCCTTCGGCCTGTTCCGGGACCAGAACTTCCCGCTCATCCTGGTGTCCTTGGTCGGGATCACCATACTGGCGCTGATCTACCGCGGCCAACGGCGGCATTCCAACCTGCTGCGGCTTAGCCTGGGGTTGCAGGTCGGCGGCGCGGCCGGGAACCTGCTGGACCGGCTGCGCTTGGGCCACGTCACCGACTTCCTGGACATCGGTCCCTGGCCGATTTTCAACGTAGCGGACGCCTCCATCGTCACCGGCCTGGTACTGCTGGCGTGGATACTCTTGAGGTCCGATGGGGAGCGGGAGCGGGAATCCGCCCGCCAGGCCGCGCCGCTGCCGGATGCCTACGCCTGGTGCCCGGTGTGCGACGGCGACATGGTGCCTCTGCCCGCGGGCTGGCGGTGCTCTTCATGCGGCGTGAAGGAAAGGATCGAGGCCGGCGGGGCTGCCGCCGGTAACCAACCGGTGGCCACGGGGTTCGACCTCTCGCCTGCGGCTCCCTCATCTGGATTAGGGGAAGCTGACGACAGGCCTGAAATCGCCTTTTGAAGCCCCCTCGTCAACCGAAGGGGTGCCCTGCCGCCGCTGCCGCGATGGACCATGGCGGACTCGTCCCCGGCGGCCGGAGAATGCTCGCGTGACCTCACATCTCGCCACAACCCGAGAGTTCAAAGTTGAAGCCGGCGGACCGCGCTTGGACCAGTTCCTTGCCGGCAGCGGGACTGGACTGACGCGCAGTCAGTTGCACCGGCTCATCGTTGAAGGCTCGGTCTTGCTCAACGGGGCCCGGTCCCGGCCATCCCAAAGGGTGCAACCGGGAGACCGGGTGTCTCTGACCGAACCACCGCCCCGCCGGTTGGACCTGGTCTCCCAGTGGATGCCGCTGACAGTGGTGTACCAGGATGCTGACATTGTGGTGATCGACAAACCCTCCGGCCTGTCGGTGCACCCGGGACCGGGGCACCCGGACCACACCCTGGTCAACGCTTTGCTGGCGCGATGCCCGGACATACAGGGAATCGGCGGCGCCATGCGCCCGGGCATCGTGCACCGGCTGGACAAAGATACCTCGGGGCTGATGATGGTCGCCAAAACCCACCAAGCCCACCAGGCCCTGTCGGAGCAGATAAAGGCGCGGCAAGTGACCAAGGGCTACCTTGCCCTGGCCACCGGTATGCTCGCCCCTCGCGAGAGCCGCATCGACGCGCCCATAGCCCGGGACCCGCGGCACCGCAAGCGGATGGCGGTGGTTTCGGGAGGGCGGCAGGCCAGCACCCGCTACCGCGTTCTGGAAAGCTTCTCCGGTCATAGCCTTCTGGAGCTGTACCTGGAGACGGGCCGCACCCACCAGGCGAGGGTCCATCTGGCTTACCTGGGACACCCCCTTCTGGGCGACGCGGTCTACGGCAAGTCCAATCCCCTTCTGAAACGCCACTTCCTCCATGCTCACCACCTGGGCTTCCGGCACCCGGCCGCGGGAAACCCGGTGGAATTTCGATCCAGTCTGCCTCTAGACCTGGCGTCAGTGGCGGACCTGGTGCGAGAAGGCGCCGCCACCTCATGACTCCCCCGGGACCCGGCGGCCGGCGGCCATTCAACCGCTGCATATCATGGTAAAATTAGGCGCAATCATCGAGGAGATTGGTCTTGGCTGAAGCCGTCCGCGTCAGGTTCGCACCCAGTCCCACGGGACTGCCTCACATCGGCAACATCCGCACGGCCCTGTTCAACTGGCTCTTTGCCCGGCATTACGGCGGCAAGTTCATCGTGCGCGTCGAGGATACCGATCAGGACCGGCTGGTCCCCGGAGCCGTGGCCGCCGTGTTGGATTCCCTGAGATGGCTGCACCTGGACTGGGACGAAGGCCCTCGGGTTGGCGGCCCTTTCGCCCCTTACCTCCAGTCCGAGCGCTTGGACATCTACCAGAGGATGGCCGAACATCTCATTGGAAAAGGGCGGGCCTACCGATGCTACTGTACCGAAAACCGCCTGAAACAGATGCGGGAGGAGCAGCTTCGGCTGAAAAAGGGGTTCGGATACGACCGCCGTTGCCGCCACCTGGACCCGGGGGAGCGCCGAGTTCTGGAGGCCGGGGGCGGGCCGCCGGTTGTCCGGTTCGCCATGCCCGTCTCCGGCGCCACCAAGGTCCGCGACATCATCCACGGCGACGTGGAGTGGCAGAACGAGCTGTTGGACGATTTCATTCTCTTGAAGTCTGACGGGTTTCCCACATACCACCTGGCCGTGGTGGTGGACGACCATTTGATGGAAATCAGCCACGTCCTGCGGGCCGAGGAATGGCTGCCCAGCACGCCGCGGCACCTGCAAATCTACCAGGCGCTCGGCTTCACCCCGCCCCAGTTTGGCCACCTGCCCATGATCTTGGGACCGGACCGCTCCAAGCTCTCTAAGCGCCACGGGGCCACCGCCCTCTTGGAGTACTCCGACGGCGGGTTCCTGCCCGAGGCGGTGGCCAACTTCTTGCTCCTGCTGGGCTGGTCGCTGGACGACAAGACGGAAATCATGGACCCGGAGGCCGCCATCGAGAGTTTTTCCCTGGAGCGAGTGAGCCGGTCCGCGGCCATTTTCGACCACGAAAAACTGATCTGGATGAACGGGGTGTACATCCGCCAGCTCTCCGTTGAGGAGTTGGCGGACCGGTTGCTCCCTTTTCTGGAACAGGACCTGCCTCCGGACGTGCTGCCGGTGAACCGGGACTATCTGCTCCGCATCGTCCCCTTGATCCAGCAGCGGACCAAGCTGCTTTCCGATGCGGCGAACCTGACCTCCTACTTTTTCCGGGCGGAGGCGGGCTACGATCCTCTCAGCCTGGTGCAGAAGGGCATGGACCGGGAGAGCGCCCTGGCGGCGTTGGCGGCAGCCGGGGAAGACCTGGCAAAGGCGGCCCGGTTTGAGCACCAGGCGATGGAGGAGTCGCTGCGGGCCGTGGCGGCCCGCCTGGGTCTCTCGGCGCGCCAGTTTTTCGGGACGCTCCGGGTAGCCGCCACCGGCCGAGAGGCAACGCCGCCGCTGTTCGAGACCATGGAGGTCCTGGGCCGGGCGCAGGTGCTGGAGCGGGTCGAATCGGCGATCGAACTGCTAAAGGCCGTCTAGCCAAAAAGAATGGAACGAGGACTCTGAGTATGACCATCCCCGAACCTCGCCCCTCTGGCGATTTTGTGCGAAGCATTGTGGCCGAGGACCTGAAGAACAACAAGAACGGCGGCCGTATCGTAACCCGGTTTCCTCCCGAACCGAACGGTTACCTGCATATCGGGCATGCCAAATCCGTATGCCTCAATTTCGGCATCGCTGGTGAGAACCGTGGTGTCTGCCACCTACGGTTCGACGACACCAATCCCACCAAAGAGGCGCTGGAATACGTCGAATCCATTCAGGAGGACGTGCGCTGGCTTGGCTGGGATTGGGGCGAACACTTGTACTTTGCTTCAGATTATTTTGAAACTTTGTATGAATATGCAGTGAAATTGATAAAGGCCGGGAAAGCCTACGTCTGCGGCCTGAGCAGCCAGGAAATCAGGGAGTACCGGGGTACCCTGACCGAGCCGGGGAAGGATAGCCCTTACCGGGACCGTTCGGTGGATGAGAACCTGGACCTGTTCAAGCGGATGCGGGCCAATGAGTTTGAAGAGGGCAGCCACGTGCTCCGGGCCAAGATTGACATGGCGTCTCCCAACCTGAACCTGCGTGACCCCGTCATCTACCGGATTCTCAAGGCTTCCCATCACCGGACGGGAGACAAGTGGTGCGTCTACCCTACTTATGATTTTACCCACGGCCAGTCGGATTCCATAGAAGGCATCACCCATTCCATATGCACGCTGGAGTTCGAAAACCATCGGCCGCTTTACGATTGGTTCATCGAGGCCCTGGACATTTTTCATCCCCAGCAGATCGAGTTCGCCCGGCTCAACATCACCTACACGGTGTTGAGCAAACGGAAGCTGATGGAGCTGGTGGAGGGAGGTTACGTCACCGGCTGGAACGACCCGCGGATGCCCACAGTATCCGGCCTCCGCAGGCGCGGCTACACGCCGGAAGCGATCCGCAATTTCTGCGAGCGGGTTGGTGTGGCCAAGCGGGACGCCCTGGTGGACATGGCGTTGTTGGAACACACTATAAGGGAAGACTTGAACCGGCGCGCCCCCCGGGTAATGGCCGTGCTGCGGCCATTGCGCGTAGTCATCGACAACTACCCGGAAGGGCAGGTGGAGGAGTTGGAGAGCCAAAACAATCCGGAAGACCCCGGCATGGGGTCGCGGAAAGTCCCGTTCTCGCGGGTGGTGTACATCGAACAGGAAGACTTCCGCGAGGACCCTCCGAGAAACTACTTCCGTTTGTCCCCCGGCCGGGAGATACGCCTGAAAGATGCCTACTACGTTACGTGCGTGGACGTGATCAAGGACCAAGGGACCGGCGAGGTGGTGGAGCTGCATTGTACCTACGACCCGGAAACACAGGGCGGCCGGTCCGAGGACGGACGCCGGGTCAAGGGAACGTCCCACTGGGTCTCCGAGGCCCACTCCGTGGAAGCCGAAGTGCGCCTCTACGATCACCTTCTCATGAAGGAGGACCCCGGCGACGAAGAAAACGGGGCAGGCTACAAAGACTACTTGAACCCGAACTCTCTGGAGACCCTGACCGGGTGCCGGGTTGAGCCGAGTCTGGCCGCCGGCAGACCAGGAAGCTTCTATCAGTTCCTGCGCCAGGGCTATTTCTGCGTCGACTCGGCCGACTCCGCCCCTGGGGCACTGGTATTCAACCGCACCGTGCCGTTGCGAGACTCCTGGGCCAAGATCGAAAAAGCCCGGGGAAAAGGCTGATACCACTTCGATGTGAAAAGGGTGGATACGAACTCACCCCAGCCATAGCACTCCCTTCTGGTCTCCTTCAAGGTCCCGTTCCGCTGCGCTGAACCATCTGGGCATGCGCGGGCCCGGTGAAAGGCTGGCCCAGATACAAAGATTGGCCAATTGCTAGGAAAAAATTGAAGAGGAAGTTCAATAATGTCTTAAAAATTGCCCAGAAAATAGCGATTCACCCCCTTGACAACAGGGGCGGCTCCCACCCATTATCATATTTGGATTATAAGGGGGGACTAACAGGGGCTTCCGGTAGACATAATATATTCTGGTCAGGCCGTCGTTTTGGCCAGCCAAGCGGCACGGGCCAATAAAGAATACGAATCATAAGGAGGTGACCGCTGAGCATGCGCCAAGGCTTTTTCAATGGTAGGCGCATCGGTAGGCTTAGCCGGTGCCCTGCCCCGTTGAGAACCGTCCCTGACCACCATTGTTACACACACCGGCTTTCCGGCGGCATCTTACGTCATCATAGAGTTTAGTCTTCTTTCTGGGAATGGGGATAGCTACGACGGGGCGAGCTTTAAGCAATTTTAGCGAGAGGGATTGGGTGAATAAGATGATGTCGACAGCTGTCAAAATCATCAGTGATGGTGTCATCAAACTTGATGGCGGCACCATGTTCGGGCAAGTGCCCAAGATGTCCTGGGAAAACAATGTTGTCACCGACCGGAAAAACCGGATGACCCTTGGGCTCAACTGCACATTGCTTCAAGTCTGTGGCCTCAACGTGCTGGTCGATGCAGGAGTCGGCTCCAAAGACGCCGACAGTGACAAGGAAACCCTGGGTCTGGTACCCAGTCGGTTGCTCAAAGGCCTCAAAACGATGGGGCTAGGCCCCAAAGACATTCACGCAGTAGTTCTTTCTCATCTTCACTTCGACCACAGCGGCGGTTGCACCCGGCTGGACCGTACCGGCGACGTAATGCCTACTTTCCCTAAAGCCACCTACTACGTCCAACGGGCTTGCTGGGATGAGGCCTGCAACCCAAACGAGCGCTGCCACGCCGTACACCGGACCGACAACTTCAAGCCAATTGAGGAGCGAGGCCAGCTAGAGTTGCTGGATGGGGACACCGAGATATTCCCCGGGCTAAACGTGATGGTGACCGACGGCCATGCCAAAGGTCACCAGATGGTAATGTTCAATCACGGCGGAGAGAGAGTGGTTTGTCTGGGAGACATTGTCCCCACGCCGCATCACCTGAACCTGCCGGTG
>CAYOAF010000090.1:0-11284 GCA_964401855.1 uncultured Dehalococcoidia bacterium | reverse complement strand
ACTAGATTGTCTCGGGTGACTCCCCGGCGGTGAGGGCCTCCTGATAATCGCCGGGGGTGTTCAAGTCCCACAGCACTTCTGGAGAATCCATCTCCACCCGATGGGTGGACTCCTCATGAGCCCGCACGACGGCTTTGATCCCCTGGGCCTCTTCACAAATCGCTCGCAACTCGGGCAGCAGCGCCGAGTCAACCACGATAGGATGACCTCCCTTCCCGCGATACGTGGGTATGGTGATGAGCCTACCTGCCGCGTAATGCCGGCGAATCAGGTCGCTTATCATCTCGGGGCTGCGCGGTTGATCCACGTTGAGGATAATGACCGCGGCGGGGTCTTCCGGGCCAAGGGCGTTCAGGCCCACCTTGATGGAGGTGGTCTTCCCCTGAGCGTAGTCGGGGTTGACCGACCAGGTGGCCCCTGCAATGCCCTTTATTAAAGGCTCCAGCCGTTCGAACTGGTGGCCCAGCACCACGACGACCCTGCCGGCCCTGGCCTCCAGCAGGGCCAAGACCTGGTGCGCCAACAGGGTGGTACCCCGCCAGGGAAGCAGGGCCTTCAACCGTCCCATGCGACGGGACTCTCCCGCCGCCAGGAGTATCGCAGCGGTGTCAGCCATTAGCGGGCGAGACCCCTAAGCTTCCATCGCCCGGTGAGCTATGGCGGCCGCCCGGTCGGTGTACCAATCGTCCATCCTCATCGGGCCGCCCTTCCCGCCTCGCCGGACCATGATGATCTCCGACATGATGCTGACCGCTATTTCCTCGGGCGTCAGGGCGCCTATGTTCAGACCTATGGGAGAGTAGACCTCTTTTATCCGCTCCACGGGCGCACCCTGCCGCACCAGCCGCTGGTAGATCATCAGCGTCTTGCGCCGGCTGCCCAGCAAACCGATGTAGCGGGCCCGGGTAGCCAGGGCAGCCTCCAGGGCCATGTCGTCGAACCGATGCCCTCGGGTCGCCACCACCACGAAGCTGTTGACGTTGATGGAAAGGTGGCCGGGCATCTGGTCGTAGGGGACGACGATAACCTGCTCAGCGTAGGGGAATCGCTCGGGGCTGGCGAACTCGGGGCGGTCATCGACGATGAACACCCGATAACCCAGCGTGTGGGCCAGGTCGGCGGTGGCCTTCCCCACGTGGCCGCCGCCCACCATCACCAGGGTGGGCGGCGTGGTAAAACCCTCGACGAACACCTCGGTGCCGGCGTCGTCGGTCACCGACTCAACGCTGCCCAGGTCGGCCAAACGCCGGGCGATTTCCCCAATCCGGGAGTCCAGCTCGGAGCTGCCCAGGGAGCCCGCAGTCGAGCCGTCGATGCGGACCAGCAACTTGGCCCCCAACTTGGCCGCTCCCGAAGGGGAGTTGACCACGGTGGCCAGGCCCACCGGATTTTCGCCGGCGTACGCTTCCAAGATTTCCGAGCCAATCGACAGGAATGCTGACGGCTCCCACAGGGGCTCCAGGTAGAAATACATGGTACCGCCACAGACCAGTCCGTCACGGGCCGCGACATCTTCGTTCAAGAAATAGTCCTTGAACTCCGGCCTGCCACCCATCCGCAAAATCTCTTTGGCGGCGAACCAGATGTCTCCCTCCACACAACCCCCGCCCAGGGTCCCCTCGCCGGTCCCGTCCTGCCGCACCAGCAACATGGCGCCAGGCTTTTGCGGGGTCGAGCCCTTGGTCCGGACTACGGTGGCCAGAACGCAGGGCTGTCCCTGCTTCAGGAGACCGACTGCTCCCTGTATGACCTCTTTCATCGTTCCAACCCGCCGGGAGGACTGAATCAAAGCTCGGCCCGCAATCATCACCCCGTTGCGCCTGTAATCACGCGAGCCCTGCTCACTCCAGATTATCAAAGAACGCCCCTGGCACGCAAACGGGCGGTGGCGGTAGCCAGCGTATAACCCGATATCTTGTATCCAATTATTCTATGAATCCGAGATTGAATGGAGTACAATATTATGTCGTATGGTGACCGTACTCCTGACTTCCACTGACCCTCGCAACGCTCGCCGATACATACAAGTGATGGAAGCCCTGGGAGTGGAGATGCGCCTGTTGCTCCCCAAGGACGCAGGGTCGAAGCCTACCGAGGTGCTGATGGAGGGTGTTGGCGGGTTGCTGCTGCCCGGCGGCCCGGATGTGGACCCACTCCTGTACGGCTCATCTCCAGACCCCGGGGCCGGCCTGGAGATTTGCCGTCCCCTGGACGATTTGGACTTGCGGCTGCTCGGTTACGCCTTGGAACGGGACATGCCGGTGCTGGCCATCTGCCGGGGAATGCAGGTGCTCAACGTAGCCTTCGGCGGCCGGCTGATCCAGGACCTGCCGGGCCATCGTATGGAACAGCGGGGCAGGCGGTGGGTCCCCCAGCGGCACCAGATTTTCCTGTCTCCGGGCGCCAAGGCGGCGGCCGTCATCGGAACTGCCGGTTTTTTTCAGGTCAACAGCCTCCATCACCAGGGGTTGCGCGAGGCCCAACGGTCTCCCCGGCTGATGGCCACGGCCTACGATGTGAAGAACGGGCTGGTCGAGGGGTTGGAAAGCCCGGAGCATAGCTGGGTCATCGGGCTCCAGTGCCATCCCGAGCGGCAGGATGAGGTCCCGCGCCTTTTCGCCAACCTGTTCGCGGCCTTCGGCGAGCGGGCTGAGGCTCATGCGGCGTCCCAAGACGCTTGATCCGGGCCGGCAGGCGCCCTTCATCGGGGCCTTTGAGCGGCCGCGGATAAGCGTCGGGCTACGGTCGCGAACCATCACTGTAAGGAGCAATAATCGATGGTAACCATTACGCCTACACCGCCCTTCGAGCAAAACCCAAATGTCCGCATCGAAGAGGAGATGCGCACGTCGTACCTGAGTTACGCCATGAGCGTAATCGTGTCCCGCGCCCTCCCGGACGTGCGAGACGGCTTGAAGCCGGTGCAGCGGCGCATCCTCTATGCCATGCGGGACATGGGCCTGCGGTCGAATACCTCCTACAAGAAAGCGGCCCGTATCGTGGGCGAAGTGCTGGGGAAATATCATCCCCACGGCGACAGCTCGGTCTACGACGCCCTGGTCCGAATGGCCCAGCCGTTTTCGCTGCGCTACCCCTTGGTCAACGGACAGGGAAACTTCGGGAGCGTGGACGGCGACCCGCCCGCGGCCATGCGGTACACCGAGGCCCGGTTGACCCTCATCGCCGAGGAATTGCTGGCGGACATCGACCTCAACACCGTAGATTTCACGGCCAATTTCGACGATTCCCTGGAAGAGCCGACTGTCTTGCCGGCCCGCCTGCCCAACATGCTGGTCAACGGGGCATCGGGCATCGCCGTGGGCATGGCCACCAACATACCCCCCCACAACCTTGGCGAGATCTGCGACGCCCTCTGCTACATGATCGACCATCCCGACTGCGAGGCCGAGAAGCTCCTCAGGTTTGTGAAGGGCCCTGATTTCCCCACCGGCGCCATAATCCGGGGCCGGGCCGGCATCATCGACAGCTACACCACCGGCCGGGGGCGCATCGTGATGGAGGCCACCACCGAGATTCAGGAACTCCGGGGTGACCGGGAGCAGATCATCATCAGCGAGTTGCCCTATCAGGTGAACAAGGCCAACCTGGTTGAAAAGATCGCCCACCTGGTAAGGACTAAGAAGGTGGAAGGGATTTCCGACATCAGGGATGAGTCGGACCGCCATGGAATGCGGGTCGTGATCGAGCTGCGCCGGGACGCTCAAGCAAACGTGGTGCTGAACAACCTTTTCCGCCACACGGCGCTGCGCACCTCGTTCAACACCATCATGCTGGCATTAGTGGACGGCCAGCCCCAGGTGATGTCGCTGAGGCGGGCCCTAGCGCTGTTCATCCAGCACCGGCAGGTGGTGATCCGGCGCCGGTCGGAGCATCTGTTGAAGCGGGCCCAGGACCGCGACCACGTGGTGCGGGGCCTGCTGCTGGCGCTAAACCGCCTGGATGAGGTGATCGCCATAATCCGAGCGTCTCAGGACGTGGAAACCGCCCGCACCAACCTGATGGAACGGTTGGACCTCAGCCAGATCCAGGCACAAGCAATTCTGGACATGCAGCTACGGCGCTTGGCCGCCCTAGAGCGAGAGAAGCTGGAGGAGGAGCACCGGGACCTTCTGCAGACCATAGCTGGCCTGGAAGCGCTTCTGGCCGACCCGGCCAAGGTGTTGGCGGAGGTCAAGTCCGAGACCCGGAAGCTGAAGAGGACCTTCGGCGACGAACGCCGCACCGTGATTTATGAAGAGGAGATAGGGGACCAGACAATAGAGTCGTTGATTCCCAACGAGGACGTTGTCGTTACCATGAGCCAGCGGGGCTACATCAAGCGGATGCCCGTCAAGACCTACCGGACTCAACACCGGGGTGGCAAAGGGGTACGGGGGATGGCCACCAGGGAAGATGACACCCTGATGACGGTCGTCGTCGTGGATACCCACGACACCCTCTTCTTTTTCACCAACCGGGGGCGAGTATACCCTCTGCGGGCGTTCCAGATCGCCGGTGACAGCAGCAGGGTCACCAGGGGGACACCCTTGGTCAGCCTACTTCCCCTGAGCCGGGGGGAGCAGGTCCAGGCGATGCTGTCGGTCCAAAACCCCAGGGAAGACTATCCCTTGATCCTGGCCACCAGGCTTGGCGAGGTCAAAGCCTTGAAGACTGGAGAGCTGTCTCACATTCGACCCGGCGGGTTGATCGTCATGGACTTGGAGACCGGCGACGAGCTGGTCAGCGTTAGCGAGGTGGGCGAGGCCAAGGACGTCATCATGGTCTCGGAAAAGGGTCAAGCCATCCGGTTCGCCGTAACCAACCTAACCCCCCGCTCCCGCACCGCGGGCGGCGTTCGCGGCATGCGATTGCTGGGCGGCGACCAATTGATATACATGGCCGCAGCACCCCCGGGCAGCCACCTGCTGATCGTGAGCCAGCGCGGGTACGGCAAGTCCACTCCGGTAAGCAGATACCCGCGACACTCCCGGGGCGGCCAGGGCGTCCGCAGTTTCAGGGTGACCGAAAAATCGGGACCCGTGGCAGCGGCAAGGGTGGTTACCGACGCCGCCGGGCAGGAGATTTTCGTGATCTCCGCCAAGGCCCAGGTCATCCGGGTAACGTTGGAAGATTTCCGGGTCGTCGGCCGCGACACTCAGGGAGTCATCATCTGGCGCGACCGCGAGCCCAATGACTACGTGGCGTCGATCACCGCCTTCCAGGAGTCCGAGCGTTTGAAGGCCAGTGACCCGGACAATGGGCATCATTCGAACGGTGCCGACCCGGCCGAAAGTTGACGATTCAAAGGGTTACAGCCATTTCACACAGCTAATCCCAGCAGGCGAAGTTGAAACCCCTACCGATGGCTAGCCCGTGCTCGTAATCCGGCAGATTGCGAGGATATCCACTATCGGTTCGTGATTCGCGCTACCTCTTGATTTCCTCGCCAATGCCTGTATACAATACGCTGGCCCTAGCTGCGACGAAAGCAGGCCCCACCACGCCGATCGATGGTCATTATCACCGAGGAGCCCTCGATGAAATTGGTATTTCTGCACGGAGCCGGTAGCTCAAGTCTTGCGTTCTACTACCAATTGCGTCACTTCCGGAATTCCAAAGCCATCGATCTGCCGGGCCACCCCACCGGTAAGGCGTGCAAGAGCATCGAAGGATACCTGGAGTGGGTGCGGGGTTATACCACGGCACGCCGCTACAAAGACATGGTGCTTTGCGGCCACTCCATGGGGGGCGCGATTACCCTCCTTTACGCCCTGATGTATCCCGAGGAGCTGCGAGGAATTATCCTTATCGGCACTGGCGCCCGCCTGCGGGTCCACCCCGACTACTTGAAGCTTTGCGAGCAACCAGGGCGCGACAACGGGCTCTGGTTGGAGGGCCAGAAAGAGTATTTCAAGGCGGTGGAGTCCGACATCGGCCAGGTGCTGATGTTGCGGGCCCACGAGGTGGGGCCTGCCGTTGAGTTGGCCGACCTACAGGCCTGCGACAGGTTCGACGTGATGGACCAAATCCACAAGATTCAAGTCCCGACCCAGATTGTTTGCGGCAGCCAGGACACCATGACTCCGGTCAAGTACTCCGATTACCTGGCGCGGGAAATCGTTGGCGCGAAACAGGAAGTCATCCCCGACGGCAACCACTTCATCCAGATGGAAAAGTACCGGCAGGTCAATGAGAATATCGAGCGGTTTCTCGCCACTCTGAAGTGACGAACCACGTTGAAGTGCCAGCCCCTTTGGACGGCAACTGGGGCGGATAATTGCCGCACCTCTCACCCGCGCTCTTCCCGTGAACCGGCCAGGCCTCGCCGGCCCTTGAGCGCCGCCCCCAAGTGCATCTCTCTAAGCTGGAGGGCTGGATGACCCCGGTCCGGGCTGAGGAGCAGTGGAGCCACCTGGCGCTGCTCAGGCTGAGCGCCTACGGCTTCGGCATGATCGGCTTCGACCTGGCCATGATGACGATCATTCTGCCAGTCCTGGTGCTGGACGTGGCGCCGGAGGCGTTCAAGAACAGCTACCTATCGGCACTGGCGTTCACCGGGCTGATAGTGGCCGCCCTGGTGCAACCGGTGGTGGGGCGCTACAGCGACCGGACCTGCACCCGCCTGGGGCGGCGGGTACCGTACCTGCTGTGGGGATGCGCTTTCGTCTGCTTGGGACTGGTGGGCGTTGGGTTCGCTCCCAACTACCCGGCCCTGTTCGGGGTTTGGCTATTCACCCAGGCCAACTTCAATATCGGGTACGGACCCTACCAGGCATTGATCCGGGACCTGGTGCCCGTCCACCGGATCGGCGTGGCATCGTCGCTGAAGATCCTCTCCGATGCCGCCGGGAGTCTGGTGCTCATAGTCGCCAGCGGCGCCCTCATCAGCCTTGGGACCGCCTCGGATGTTGTCGACTGGCAGTGGATGACCCTGGCTCTCCTGGGTCTCACCCTGATGTCAACCACCGCCATCACCTCTGTCACTGTCCGCACCAGGGAATCGGCTGGGGCGTTGGCCCAGGGCGCGGCGGCCCCCGTGCCTCAGCCGGCCCAGCGGCTCCACCCTCAACTCAACTGGTTCCTTTCTTCCCGCCTTATGATAATGACCTCCATCACCGCCTTCCCAACTTTCGGGCTGTTCTACCTTCGCGATGCGCTGGGGCTGGAGAGCCCGGCCGAAACGGCCCAAGTGCTGGGCAGAATGATCGTACCCGTGGGAGGCGCCCTGGCCCTCAGCGTCTATCCGGCGGGCTGGCTGTCTGACAAGGCGGGACGCAAACCGGTGGTGTGGGCCAGTGCCGTAGGGGCCGCCCTCTGCAGTGTCTGGCTGTTGTGGGCGGACGATACCACGGAGGTGGTCTTGATAGCCACCGCCCTCGGCGCCGCGATAGGGGTATTGCTCAGCTCCAACTGGGCCCTGGCCAATGACCTGGGCACGAGAGGCCGGGAAGGCCTGCACATCGGCATCGTCAACCTGGCCACCACCGGCGGCTCGGCTGCCGCTAAGGCCCTGGGCCCGGGGATAGACCTGCTGAACCGGATATCGGAGGGCCGCGGTTACGATGCCCTGCTGGTCTGCTGCGGCGCCCTATTCCTGCTCGGGGGCCTGCTGCTGCTGCCCCTCAAGGTGAATGCCCGGGACGGCATTCCCACGGAGAAGTTGCTTGAAGGGACCGGGTGATGTGACGCCGGCGGGCCTACCGTTTTGCCTGGGCCACCTGCTGCAGAAACTGGGCGGCGCCCCGGGCTAGCCAGGCGTTCCATGAAGTCATCATGAACGTGACCCCTTTCTCGATGTAGTGGCCCACGTTGTCCTCATTGACCAGGGCCCCAGCCACCCGCCCGGCGGCCACGATACGGGAGATAGCGCCGTCGATGGCGCTCTGCACCTCCGGATGGCCGATGTCGCCGATATGCCCCAGGGTCTGAGACAGGTCGGAGGGAGCGACGAAGAACACGTCGATGTTGTCTACCATCAAGATTTCGTCCAGGTTCTTCAGGGCTTCCGCCTCTTCCAGAAGCACGATGACCATGGTCTGGCCGTTGGCCTGGTGAAAGTAGTCGGGAACACCGAACGACTGGCGCCCGCCGAACATCCCCCGGTAGCCCAAGGGCGCGAACTTGGCGGATTGCATTGCCTGTTCCGCCGCGGCCCGGCTGTTGACGTGGGGGACCACAATCCCCATGGCGCCCCGGTCCAGGGTGCGAGTGATCAGCCACGGCTCGTTGGAGCTAACCCGGGCGATTGAGGCCATGCCCCACAGGTCGCAGGCCCGGGTCATATCCGCCAGCGGATCCCAGTCCACCGGGCCGTGCTCGCCCTCGATCCACGCTGCGTCGAACCCGATCGGCCCCAAGAAGTCGATGACATCGGCATTTTGCAGCCCGGATATGGCGGCTACCAGCTGGCCGTTCTGCAGTTTCTGTTTGGCGGGGTTTGTCCTGATTGCAGGCACTGAAGACCTCCTCTGACACGTCTATTGGCGTTGGGGTTACTGGCCCGGCATGAAGCTGGCCGAACGGGCGAATCGCCCGGGCGGCGGCCGCACCCGGCTAATATTCCCGGAACAGCTGTTGAAGCTCGCCGCGGTCGTGGGTGATGGTGAGGCCCAGCATCAACAGTATCCGCGCTTTTGGGGGCAGCAGGTTGTCGGCAACAATGATCCCATTCTTTTCCTTCTTAGGAGTCATGATCACCCGCCCGGCGGTCACCCGGGATGCCAGCACCACTGGCATACCGGCTTGGGCCGCTTCGGCGGCCGACGCTTCGAAGGCCGGAGGGCTGCCGCCACTGCCAAGACCGGCGAGCACCAACCCGTCCGACCGGTTGTTGCGCACCGCCTCCACCAACAGACCGTCGGTGCCGGCGTAGGCGTACACGATATCGACACGGGGCAGGGTAGTCACCTTGCTTACGTCGAAGGGCGTGGACGTGGTGTGTTTGCGCAGCGGGGCGCGGTATAGAACCACCTGGCCGTCGGAGTCGGCATACCCCAGGAAGCCCAGCTCGTTGGGCCGGAACGTTTCCACCCGGTAGGTGTTGGCCTTGATGACATCGCGGGCGCACTGCACCTCGTTGTTCAGGACGGTGAGCACGCCCATGCCGGCGGCTTGGGGGCTGGCAGCGATGCGTACCGCGTCCAGAAGGTTGAGATCGGCATCGGTGCCCACCGCCGTGGGGGGCCGCATGGCGCCGGTAACCACAACCGGCTTGGATGACTTGACGGTGAGGTGCAGGAAATAGGCTGTCTCTTCCAGGGTTGCCGTCCCGTGAGTAACCACCACTCCGGCAACGTCGCCCTCGTCCCGGAATATCTGATTGATGCGCTGGGACAGCAGCAGCCACTCTTGGGGACCGAGGGCGGTGCTGCCCACGCTGATCAGGTCCTCGCTTCGAACCTGGGCGATGCCGGCCACCTCGGGAATGTGAGCCAAGGACTCTCCGACGTTGTATTTGTTACCCAATTCGCCGTACAGGATGTAATCCAACCGGTGGGGCCCGATCCCGGCGATACTGCCCCCGGTGCCAATGACCCTGACCACAGGTTGATTGGTCGTCAAGTTCGTCACCTCCAAGAGTCGCGGTCCCCCTTCAGGAGAAGCTGGGTATCCAGCTTGGGGGCCGCCTTTCAAACCCTGTATAATTGATCCGGCAGCCGCGGGGAAGGAGCAAGCCGGTGCGTGCCTTGATCCTGTCGGACATCCATTCCAACTTGGAAGCCCTCACCGCGGTGCTGGACGACGCCCTCGGCCGGGGCGGGTTCGACTCGATCTGGTGCCTGGGCGACCTGGTGGGCTACGGCCCGGACCCCGGACCCTGCCTTGAACTGGTCCGCCGTTACGATCTCCTGACGGTGGCCGGCAACCACGATTACGCCGCGGTAGGCCAAGTGGACATCGAATACTTCAACCACGCCGCCAAAGCGGCCATCCAATGGACCGCCGGCCGGCTGACTGTCCCCGAAGCCGATTTCCTGGCTGGACTCCCCACGATGGCGGTCGCTGAGCCTTTCACCCTGGTGCATGGGAGCCTGCGCAACCACCTGGAGGAGTACCTCCTGCAGCGAGAGTCCGCCTTGGCCACACTGGGGCTGCTGGGGACCCGTTTCTGCCTGGTGGGCCATTCCCATATCCCCTTCCTGTGCCGTGAGAATGAGGGCTCCCCCCAATTCCTCCAGTTCGCCGAAGGCGAGGTATACCCGTTGGGCGAGGAGCGCATGATTTTCAATCCCGGGAGTGTAGGTCAGCCGCGGGACCGGGACCCCCGGCCCAACTATGCCGTTTACGACAGCCGGAAGGCAACAATCCACCGATACCGGGTAACCTACGCCATCAACCGGACCCAGGGAAAAATGCAGGAGGCCGGCCTGCCCCAATACCTGATCGATCGCCTGAGCCACGGCGTATGAACGCTGTGGAGCGGCCGGCGCCCACCGGGCATCAGGGTCCAAGGCAACGTTCCCGCCGTATTATGACTTCGGCCAGTCTCCGGTTCGGGCATTCTACTACAACCGGTTGCTCCCATCAATTCAGCCGAAAGCCGGCCGCCAAGTGTTCCTCGAACTTCTTTTGATCACCCAGCAAGCTACCAGAGAGCCACCGCGATAGCGTGATAGGTCAGATCGTGCTACCCTCGCTTCGCCGCAGCAACATGACCCGATTTCGAATTTAGCCGGAGTTGGTAAAGACTCCGTCCAGCACCACACTCAGGGTGATGGCATTCATCGAGCCTCGGTGCAAACGGGATTGAGAGCCGCAACGGCATGTTGACAGCGGCGTTTAATTCTTGGTAGATTCCTGCTAGACTATTTCCCTGGCCATGCGGTAGCTGGCCCGCTAGCTCAATTGGCAGAGCAACGGACTCTTAATCCGTAGGTTCTCGGTTCGACCCCGAGGCGGGTCACCACCCCCGGCCCGGTCATTACGGGCTTCCAGCAGGGGGAAGTGTCGGAACTGGTAGACGAGCATGACTTAGGATCATGTGCTGAAAGGCGTGGGAGTTCGAGTCTCCCCTTCCCCACCAAAACATTTGGCGCCATAGCATCCTGCGGGGGCGCGCTGGGAACATCGGCCCGGCCTTGGGGCAGGTAGATCGGGGAAGGATCTCATCAGCCAAGGAGGTCAGTTGGTAACTCTATTGGATGTGAAAGACCTCAAGACTTACTTCTATACCTATGAAGGAGTCGTGAAGGCGGTGGATGGGGTTTCCTACAAGTTGGACCAGGGCGAGACCTTGGGCCTGGTCGGAGAGAGCGGTTGCGGCAAAAGTGTCAGCGCCCTCTCG
>CAYOAF010000089.1:0-6730 GCA_964401855.1 uncultured Dehalococcoidia bacterium | reverse complement strand
AAGTCGACTTCACTCGGTTCGTCACCGACACCGGTGAGATCAAACCGCCCCGGTGGAGCCGTTACCTGGTGGACCTCGGGCTGGCGGGCAGCACTTCCGATGCGAAACGTCTCATAGATGACAAAGCCGTGGAGATCCACCGCCGATCTGGGGGTTCTTACACGCTCGCCGCCGACTTCGCCGTCACCGATATTCGCCCGGACGACGTGATACAGTTTGGCAAACGGCGCTTCGTCCGCCTGGTGGAGCGGTAGCCGGCCGGAAGGAAACGCCGTGACCTCCCAGCGTAAGACCACATATAAAATCCCATCGCAAATAGATGTGGAGCCGGTCTACACCCCGGATAACCTGAGGGACACCGACTACGCCACGGATGTGGGCCGGCCCGGTGAGCACCCTTACCTGCGAGGCATCCACCCCACGGGCTACCGGGGACGGCTGTGGACCATGCGGATGTTCGCCGGTTTCGGCCGCCCCGAGGAGACCAACCAGCGCTTCAAGTTCCTGCTGGGCCACGGCCAGACGGGTTTGAGCGTGGCCTTCGACATGCCTACCCTCTACGGGTATGACACCGACGACCCGAGGGCGGCGGGGGAGTTCGGCAAGTGCGGCGTCGCCGTTTCGTCGCTGGCCGACATGGAGTCCCTCTTCGACGGGATACCCCTGGATCAAGTCACCACCTCAATGACCATCAACGCCCCGGCGGCTATCATCTGGGCCATGTACATCGCCGTGGCGCAGAAGCAGGGCGTCCCCCCGGACCGCCTCGGGGGCACCATCCAGAACGACATCCTCAAGGAGTACATCGCTCAGAACGAGTACATTTTCCCCCCTAGCCCGTCCATGCGCCTGGTAGTGGACACTGTGGAGTTCGCCACCCGGCACCTGCCCCGGTGGAACCCCATCAGCATCAGCGGCTACCACATTCGCGAGGCCGGTTCCACGGCGGTGCAAGAGCTGGCCTTTACCATGGCCGACGGGTTCGAGTACGTCCGGCACTGCCTGGCCCGAGGGCTCGAAGTGGATGAGTTCGTTCCACGCCTCAGCTTCTTCTTCAGCGTGCACAACAACTTCTTCGAGGAGGTCGCCAAGTTCCGGGCGGCCCGCCGCATCTGGGCCAAAGAAATGCAGGGGACTTTTCAGGCCCGCAACCCCCGCTCCCACCGGCTCCGCTTTCACGCCCAGACCTCCGGCGCCACCCTGACCGCCCAGCAGCCGGAGAATAACGTGGTGCGGGTATCCTTGCAGGCCTTGGCCGCGGTGCTGGGCGGTTGCCAGTCGCTCCACACCAACGGCAAGGATGAAGCCTGGGCCCTGCCCTCGGAAGAGGCGGCGTTACAGGCCCTCCGCACCCAGCAGATCATTGCCCACGAGACCGGGGTTACCGACACCGCCGACCCCCTGGGTGGAAGCTATTTTCTGGAAACGCTGACCAACCAGGTGGAAGCCGGCGGGTACGATTACTTCCGCCGCATCGAGGAGTTGGGTGGCGTCGTGCCGGTCCTGGAGGCAGGCTTCTTCCAGAGGGAGATTGCCGACGCCGCCTACGCGTATCAGCAGGAGGAAGACCGGCGGGAGCGGATTACCGTTGGCGTCAACGAGTTTCGCTCCGACGCCGCGGTGGAGATCCCCCTGTTGCGGGTTGACGAAGCAGGCCAGCAGCTACAGGTCCAACGCCTCGACGACGTGCGCCGGCGGCGGGACAACCGGGACGTAACTGGCAAGCTGCGGGCCCTGGAACAGGCGGCTCGTGGGTCCAGCAACCTGATGCCGCCGCTGCTGGAAGCCGTGAAGGCCTACGCTACCCTGGGAGAAATGATGGACGTGCTCCGCGACGTTTTCGGAGAATACCATTCGTCCTGGGGTTTTTAGCCCGGCCTTTTTGGGTCAAGAGCATGGCGCTGGAAACAGCCCCGCTGCTTACTCCTGCTCGCGGGCCCGCTTCAGGTCCTCGATGACTTTCTGCTCGATGTTAGCGGGCACGGGGTCGTAATGGTCAAATTCGAGCTTGTACACCCCTCGGCCCTGGGTCAGTGAGCGAAGGTCCTGGGCGTAACGCTGGGTCTCCGCTCGCGGAACTTCCGCCTCGATCACCGTGACGCTCTCGTGGGGGGTCATCCCCAGGATGCGGCCCCGCTTCCCGTTCAGGTCGCTCATCACCTCGCCGGTGTAAGCATCGGGCAGGGTGACCGTCAGCTTCATGATCGGTTCAAGCAGGATGGGACTGGCCTGGGAAATCCCCTTGCGCAGGGCCTGATTGCCGGCGATTTCAAAAGACATCCCGGATGAGTCGACATCATGGTAACTTCCGTCGTAGATGACGGCCTTCAGGTCCACGATGGGGAACCCGGCCAAGACCCCCTGTTCCAGGGCCTTGATTACCCCTTTTTCCACCGACGGTATGTACTCCCTGGGCACCCGGCCACCCGTCACCTCATTGGCGAACTCGAAGCCTTGGGTCCGCTCCAGCGGCTCCAGCCTGAGCAGCACGTGGCCGTATTGGCCGTGGCCGCCGGTCTGCTTCTTGTGGCGGTACTCGGTTTGGGTCACCTGGGTTATCGTCTCTTTGTAGGCGACCTTGGGCAGTCTCACCCGTAGGTCGGCGCCGAACTTGCGGCGGATCTTCTCCAAAGTCACATCGATTTGGGCTTCGCCCAGACCCGTGATCAAACTCTCGTTGGTGTCAGCATCGCGGGAATGATACAGGCTGGGGTCTTCTTCAGCAATCCGGCCCAGCGCCGTCGACATCTTGTCCAAGTCGGCCTTGGTGGCCGGCGTAACGGCCACGCAGTAGAAACCCACCGGAAATTGGATACGCTCGAAGGCCACCGGGCGTTCCCGCGAGCAGAGGGTGTTGCCCGTCACCGTCGCCGCAAGTTTGCCGATGGCGCCAATGTCGCCAGCGGCCACCTCGGGCACATTTTCCTGAGACTTGCCCCGAGGCAGGTAGAGCTGGCCGATCCGCTCCGCTTGCTCCTGGGAACTGTTCCAGACCTCTGAGTTGCTCTTCATAATGCCCCGGTAGACGCGGAACACGGACAGCTTTCCCACGAAAGGATCTGCGGTAGTTTTGAACACGAACGCCGCCATCGGCCCATCGGGGTCGGCCTCATACTCCACCGGATCTTTGCTGACGGCATTGGCCAGATCGGGTTTGACCCCATCGGCGGGAGAGGGAAGAAACACCCGGACCATCTCCACAAACTCCTCCACACCCATGTTCTTGATGGCAGAGCAGGCCAGAATGGGCACCATCTCTCCTTTCTGGATTGCGGCGCGCGCGCCGGCTTCAATCTCCGCCTGGGTCAGCTCTTCGCCCTCCAGGTACTTGTCGGCAAGGGCATCATCGCTCTCCGCCGCGGCTTCGATCAGCCGCTCCCGGGCCGCCTCCAACTCCGCGGCCAGTTCCGCCGGAACGTCGGCCGGGGGATTGACCACGCTGATCACTCCGGCGAAGTCCTGGGCCTCGCCGATGGGCAGGTTGAAGGGGATGCACTTATTGCCGAAGGTCCCCTGGATATCGGAGACACACCGGGAGAAGCTGGCGTTTTCCCGGTCCATCTTGTTAACCAGGAACATTCGGGGCAGCCTTCTGACGCCGGCCATGCTCCAAGAGCGCTCGGTCCCCACGTCCACGCCTGACTGAGCGGCCACCAGGATAACGGCGCTCTCCACCACCCGCAGCGCGCTGGTCACTTCCCCCAGGAAATCGTCGTAGCCGGGTGTGTCGAGGAAGTTCACCTTTCGGCCATTCCAGGCACAGGGAATCAGGGTGGTTTGAACGCTGCTGCCGCGCTTCACCTCCTCGGGCTCGTAGTCGGAGACGGTGTTGCCGTCCTCCACACGGCCCACCCGGGTGGTCGCCTTTGCGTTGAAAAGTAAGGTCTCGCTCAGTGAGGTCTTGCCCGCCCCGCTGTGAGAAAGTAAAGCCACGTTTCGAAGGTTCCAGACATCCACTGTAGGCATCGAGACTCCCCCTTATCCCTACGTGTCAAACTTTTCCCTGCAAGCTCAATCCAGGACCGGGGCCCCGCAGACTCGTAAAAACGCTGGTTGCTTCCTTATCGCCATCATGGCCCCAGCCTAATCTTATCGGCTCCGGCGTCTGCGGGCAACACCTGGCCCAAATCTCGGGTCCGGAATACGCTGAGCCCGCCCAAGATGAAACTACTCAGGTTCACTCCGGCAGCCTGCCCAGTGGCTTCGGCCGCCACTCAGCGGTGACCGTCCCACCTCCGGCCCTCGATGAAGTTTCAGCCTCGGGTGCCTGGCCGTATTGACAGCATCGGGCACCTGGTTATAATAAACGGGCGCCCAAGCTGGAGCGCGCGCCGACGGCGCGGCTCTGTACACCACACAGCACCCGAACGTTGCTACAGGATGGGTCAAAATGCCGGCTAAAGAGATCATCACCTGCCCCCAACTAACCGCGGGACAAGCGCCCCTATCCCAGGCCACCCAGTTCGGCGACCTGGTCTTTGTCGCAGGCTGCACGGGCCGGCACCCCACGACCGGAGCGGTGGGTAAGGATATCAAGGAGCAAACGGCGTTCGCGTTGCAGCGAATCCAGATCATCCTAGAGGCGGCGGGGTCGTCCATGGATAATGTGCTGACCAACACCTGCTATGTCACCCGGAGGGAAGACCTGGCGGGGTTCAACGAGACCTACGCCGAGTATTTCAAGGACAAGTGGCCGGCGCGCACCACGACTATCGTCAATTTCGGAGCGCCGGACAACCTGGTGGAAGTCACCACCACCGCATGTATTCCCGGCTAGGCTGCTACCATGTCAGCTAGGGCTTTCATCCTGATCGAAACCGAGGTGGGGAAAAGCCGGGAAGTGGCCGCTGCCTTGCGCCGCATGGAAGGGGTCAAGTCGACCGATATCATCACAGGCCCCTACGACGTGATCACCCTTGTTGAAGCCGTGGATATGGGCGCTATGGCCGACCTGGTAACCGGCCATCTACAGGCGATACGTGGGGTCATGCGGACCATCACCTGCGTGGCCGCGAGATAGACCACCTCCGGCCACGTCCCTTCCCCAAGGGGTCCCCCGCGCAGTGGCCCTCGGATCATGGCCCTCATGTTCCGCCACCGGCCCGGCCCCTCCGGGTACTCTCTCCGACACCGGCGAAGCCCGGTACCCCGCGGTCAGCTTGGAATCACTATGTCTTCTTGAAAACCAGGTGGGAGCGGTTGAGGGTGTGGGGACGGATCTGGCTCGCCCAGTCGCCTTTCTCGGACTCGGCTTTCCAGGCGTCGCTGAACGGCGTTTCCGGCGAGTCAATCTCGTACAGGGCAGCATAGCGGGCCACACCGTCAACGTCGGCCGACTCCAACCGGTAGCGGGTGCATCCGTGGCAACCCGGGGCGTTGAGGATATTGGGGACGTGCTGGGTGTCGTAAATCCGGTTGAAAGCCTCTTCATGCTCGGTGGGTATGTCCATCTGCACCACGTACAAATAATCTGCCATAGTTACGACGCCTCCCTCATTTAATTGGTTAGCCCTCTGGCTCTGCGCCTGGGGATCGTCCACCCCGGCCAACACTTTCGAGGCAACATCCGTCCGCACGTCGGCCAAGCCATGGACGTGGGCCGGCCCGGCGCGCCTCGGTGTCCGCCGGCTGTCCGGCGGTCAGCCGACCAGGCCGTAGGCGGTCCCCACGATTACCTGCTCGCCTCGCTGGTTCTCACACCAGATATCGAAGTCGACACGGACCCCGGCATCTGCCGGCTCCTTCCGCTGCACGGTCCCCTTCACGGTTATCGTGTCTCCCGGCTCGATAACTCGGACGAAGGCCACCTGCATCTTGCCGTGACTCAGCCAGCCGGCTCCAAAGTAATCGATCATCAGCTCCGCCATACATGACTGATACATCGTTCCAGATGCGATGGGACCGCGGAGGCCCTTCTCTCTGGCGAACTCCTCGTCCGTGTGGATGTTCTTGGCGGGCCACCCGGAGAACCCGCGCATCCGCTCCAACGTCACTGTCTTGGGCTTGCCGGTGATGGTTTCACCTACAGCGGCATCTCGTGCTCCGGCTCCCATGGGTCTACCTCCTCCTGCTAAAGGTTTCGGTTGCGACCTTGCGCAAGACCGCCAGCCCGTCCTCATCGACGATGACGCATTCGATGACCCAGTAGTGCCGTTCCCGCTTCACGTACTTTTCAAACATCTTCCAGTTCACCCGGAAGGTCTTTCCCACTCTACCCGGCGCGAGAAACTCCACCTCATCCTTGGCATGGATGTCGGCCACGCCTTCCGGGAGAACGTGAGATGGGCTCTTCGTTGAATTGCTTTGGTTGAGGAGAAAGCCCGGATGCACTACGGGTCCGCCGCCGTCGTCCCCCTCGACGTACCGGGGGTGATGGTCTTCAACGGCGTCGAGGTAGCGCCGGTTCAATTCCGGGGTGACCTGGAACTCGTAGGGCTCCAGGGCCTGGCCCACCTCGTACTGGTCCACTGTCTTGCGCTTTGTCATCGTTCTCGCCTCCTGACACCCGCGGCCGCGAGCCGCGGCCGCGGGTGAAATGCCGCGGCCATTCCGGATGAATTATATGGTCAGGAGGGCGTCGGCACAAGCTGTCGAATTGCCTCACAATAAATGTTACTGAGGGGTGGGATGACGCGAGGCGGAATGAAAGAGTATTTGGAAGCGGTTCAAGGGCGCTACTTGAAGGGAATCCGAAGGGAGAAGGGGCAGATCTTGGATGAGTTTACCAAGG
>CAYOAF010000088.1:0-6961 GCA_964401855.1 uncultured Dehalococcoidia bacterium | reverse complement strand
GAGAGCCTGCCGGGCTCGAAGGAGTTTGTTTCGGAGAATGTGGAAGGGTTGGTGCATTTTCGAGCAACAATTGGAATGGGCGCCATCTTGGGCTTGCTGTGGTCTGCCAGCGCCGCCTTCGGAGCCATTACCCGCGCCGTCGATCGTGCATGGGACGTGCTTGAGGACCGCCCAGAGCCATCTGCTGCGACCAACAGGGCAACCTTCTGGTGGTGAACACGGAGAACCACGCCGTCAGGAAGATCGACGCGGTCACCGGCACCGTAACCACCGTTGGCCGGCGGGCGGCTGGGCGGTGAGGGCGGTGAGGGCGATGGCGCCGAGGCCGTGGTCGTGGGGCTCGACCGCCCCTACGGATGTGATCTGGACCCACAGGGCAACTTATTCATCGCCGACAGCAACAACCACCGAGTGAGAGTGGTGGGAGCGTGACCTTTAAGCCACAGAGACATGCACGCGCAGGAATGGTGGTGGCCGGCCCCTCACAACAGTTGTCTTGATGCCCCAGTGGCTCAGTGGCCAAACCGGGTAGCCATCAGCCGGGTTCGATAACCGTCGGGCACCTGCCGGAGCCGTCGCTGGAAAGCCGTGTCCTCTCGCTCCGGGACCCGGTGAGCCGCCTCGACCATCAGGCGGGCCCCTGCAGCGTAATCGGCAATGTGGATGTACTCGGCCTCAATGCGCCCCTCGGGTGCGCCGTTGTGGTAGTTGCCCAAGGGGAACGCCAGGCCCGTGGCGCGGTAGCCGTTGAGCGCGAAGGCGCTGGCCTCGCAGACGCCGCCGCTCATGAGCTGCCGTTGGGCCTTGAACCCCTCCGGCCTCCCTCGAAGCGTTTCCAGAGCCCGGTGCAGGGCCGCTTCGGCACCGGCGTTGAAGGTTAGACCTGCGTCACCCACCCGGATGACCGGTCCGCCGCCGATCTCCGCGCCGGGAAGGGTCCGGCTGGACTCGACAGATACTATCAAGGTTTCTTGCGGCAATGTCCCGGACTCGGCCAGCAGTCGCGCCCCGATCAGGCCCACTTCTTCGGCCCGGGTGAAGACCCCGAAAACATCTCCCGGCGGCGGGTTTCCACTCAGCCGGGCTAGGGCCGCCAGGATGGCCCCGCAGCCGGCCAGGTCGTCCGCCGCCCTCATGTGTATCAGATCTCCATCGACCTGGAAGTCCGGCAGGTCGAAAACCACCGGGCGGGGCAATTCCAAGGGTTGTGGCTCTGCCAATCGTGCCAACGTCTGCCGCTTTTCTTCCTCTCCATGCCGCCCGGCAGTAACGGCCCGGAGCCGCCGTCCGTCGGCCAGGATCACTTGTAGGGGCACCTCAGCTTCGAAGCTAGCGGCGGGGATTCCACCCAATGCCTCGCAGGCCAGGTGCCCCTCATGGGCGGCGACAGCCTCGAATCCCGGATGGTCCATGTGGGCCACCAGCGCCAAAGGAGCGCAATCAGGCTGACGCCCCGGCACCCGGGCGATGATGTTCCCATAGATGTCCTCTTGGAATCCCAGCCCCAACTCCTCCAAGATGCTCCTCGCGGCCGAGGCCACGCCACCCTCGTAAAAAGCCACCGCCGGTTGCTCCGCCAGCCGGGCCAGGAAATCCAGTGCCTGCCGTTGCTCCTCGTCCATGGTCTCAGAGGCCCCTCAGAAATTGCTGCCGCGATTATAGCAGCGGTCCGGGAATCCGGCCACGTAAAGGCAGGCTTGGGAGAAATAGGCGCCAGGTCAAGCGGCCGGAGCTCGAGTCCGTCCACCGCGGAGCGTAGTCGACCTTAACCGGTGGCGGTCATGGCGGTCGGCAAAGATTGTGGTGGGGTTGATCTCGTAGCTGTCGTTGTCGTCGCCCGGGCCGTCGGCGGTCTAGGGGCAGCCGTAGTAGTTCGAGTCAGAGACTCCCAGGGTTGCGGCCAACAGGACGGTACCGTTCTCGGTATCTTTCATGGCGGAAGGCAGGCTGAAATCGATGGTTGCCGTCTCCGCCGGGTTCCAATCTTTGGGGTCGCGGGTGCCCGGCGAGATGCCGTGACGGACCAGTCGGGGCCGTGGGTCAGCCAGGCGGCAGCTTTGGCGTCGGACGTATTAGTGTACTCGACGACAAGGTCCATCGCGGAAAAGTCATAAATCGGAGTTTTTCCGGAGTTGCCGGCCTGAGCCGTGAAGTCGGTACAGGTCGCCCCGTCTTCTGTGGCGGAAGTGATGGCTACAGCGGACTTAGCCCAAGCTGTCTGGCGTTCGATAGCTTGGACGTTGCCGAAACTATGCTCGGTCCAAATGCTGGTCAAGTTCGCGAAGGTGAAACTGACCACCGATAGGAAGGCGGCAAGTAGAACGGCCGTACTAACCCCTTGGTACAACTTGGCCGACTTCTGCATCCTGCTCTGCCCAACCGCTGGGCACTGCCGACGCCACCGGTAGCGGCGATCAACGGGAGAGGATCGCTTGCTTTGGAGTGAATTCCACCAACGCCGGCAACCGGTCATCATTCGCCCGGGCCACCGGCGCAAGAGCCGGGCGACGCCTCCGTGCCCTCAGCACAGCGAAGTCAGTAACCGCCAAAACAGTGGCGCTGCCCAAAGCCAGCATCGTCAAGTTGTCGCCGGAAGCTACCGGCGATGGTTTCGTCGCCGTGGCCACCATCAGTGAAGGAGATGCCAAAGCCGGCAGGTTGAATTGGAGGAAAGCACTCGCTGAGGGCCATAGGGCGGTCGCCGAGGCCAGGCTATCCCGTCCCTAGACTCCCAAAGGGCCGCCTCTGCCCCCATCCAGCGCCAGCCAGAGGAAACTCGCGGCCAAGACGGCCGCGATGACGCCGAAGCTCCACCAAACAGTGCCGGGGCGCCGTCCGAATCGCAGTTATCGTTCGCTCCAACTGAGGCCCTCCAACATAGAAGCGGTCCCAATTCCGGGGGTTGGCCCGCGCCATTTGTATCCCCTGAATACACTGTACGGAGGGCACGCCCATGTTACCAATGGCCTAGCATCCCAATTTCTCAAACCTGCTTGACACGCTTAGGCGTTCATCTTCCCAACTTGCCCGCGCCGTCGCCGGCGGAAGAAGGCCGGGCGAACCGTCCCAAACGGAGCCGGTATTGCAGGGAGGCGCTGAACACGGATGCAACCCCCTTTACGGCTTGTTTCAGGCCTAGTTTACTGCTGCCTCGGGCCCGTCCAGTGAACACAATGGGCACCTCGCCTACCGCTAAACCCGCCGCCAACACCAACAGCATAGCCTCGGGCACGAACTCGTAGTCCCGGCCCTTGGCTCGGGCTGCTACCAGGGACGCCGCCCGCCGGGAGAAGACGCGGAAGTTGGTGGTGGACTCTCGAGGCGCACCGGCGAGCCAATGGTAGATCAGATTTACCACCCGGCTGGACCACCGGCGGCCCACGGCCATCCGGCGAGTGCCGCCGCCTTCGACATAGCGGCTACCCTGCACCATATCGGCCGCTTCCCGGCGTATGGCTTGGAGCAGACGGACCACGTCCCGCGGATCGTGAGATTGGTCGGCGTCCATGGTTATCACGTAACGGGCGCCAGTCTCCAACGCCTCGGCCAGCCCCAACCGGAGGGCTGAACCCAGCCCCAGTTTGCCGGGCCGGGCTATAACAGTGACGTTTCCGTAGGCGCGGGAGAGCTCTTGGGCCACCTGCTGGGTGCCGTCCTGGCTGTTGTCGTCCACTACCAGGACCTCCAGGTCCTCCTCCAGGTGCTCCAACTCACGCACCACTATGGCCAGATTATCGGCCTCATTGTAGGTTGGCAGGACGATGGCCAGCTCGGACACTCTAGTCTGAAATCCCATGGCTTGAAGCGTTTGTTGTCATATCAGGCGTCCCTCGAGGCAGGCCCGGATAGTCCCGCGCCTGATGGGGGAACGAGTTAGGACACGGCTATCTTGAAGTATGCGCCCGGGGGCTATGCCATTATACTCGTGCTCCGGTGGCTAGGGGAGAGGCCCGGTGTTATACTGCGCCGAGAGATGGCGACCCCCTTCCGGCTGAGCGTCCGAGGCAAAGACACGTTCGGGTGCTCTTGACCAAGCCAGTGAAGCTGCCAGAGAAGCGGAGGTTGATTGTGCTGGAAATGTTCCGGGTAAACGTTGACGAGGCCGAGTTTGTGCAGGGGGACCACCTCAGGGTCGTCGTGGCATCCATCTTCGAAAAGATGGGGGTGGAGGCAGCCGACGCCCGCCTGGCGGCCGATGTCTTGGTGGTGGCGGACTTGCGCGGCGTCGATACCCACGGCGTGTCCAACATGCTGAGGTCGTACATGTCCGGCTATCAGAGCGGCCAGATCAACCCGCGTCCCAATTGGAAGGTGATCCGGAAGACGCCCAGCACCGCCAACGTAGATTCCGACCGGGGCCTTGGCATTATCATAACGCCCAAGGCGATGGAGATTGCCATCCAAAAAGCCAAAGCGGTGGGTGTGGGCATGGTGGCCATCGGCAACGCGCGCCACCTGGGCATGGCCTCCTATCATGCCATGATGGCCCTGGAACACGACATGATCGGCATCTGCATGACCAGTTGCCCGCCCTCCGTGGTCCCCACCTTCGGCGCCGAGCCCCGGCTGGGGACCAACCCTATCGCCGTCGCGGCCCCCGCCAAGAATGAGCCTCCCTTCGTTTTCGACGCGGCCACCAGCACCGTGGCCGGGAACAAGATCGGCATTGCGCGACGCCTCGGCGTCAAGCTCGAACCGGGCTGGCTGGCCGGCGAGGACGGCACCCCCATCATGGAGGAGGCGGACCCTCCGCAGCAGAACTACGTCTTGTTGCCCTTGGGTAGCACCAGGGAACTGGGTTCCCACAAGGGATACGGCTTCTCCTGCATCGTGGACATCCTGGGCGGGATCCTCACGGGGGTTGGCTACGGCGCCGTTCCCGGCCGCCCAAACTTCGGCCACTATGTGGCCGCCTACAGCATCGACGCCTTCACCGACGTGGCCAGCTTCAAGGAGATGATGGACGAGTGGATGCAGATGATGAAGAGCACCAAGCCAGCGCAGGGCCAAGAACGAGTGATGGTGGCCGGGCAGCCGGAGGCGGAAGTGGCGGCGGTCCGCGAGATTGAAGGCATACCGTTGCACCCGGAGGTGGTGCAGTGGCTGAGAGATACCTGCGCCGAGCTGTCGGTGCCCTGCCAGATTTAGCCGGCCGGACCCTGTTTGTTTCAGCAGGGACCGTGAGGGGTCTCGGCCAACCCCTAACCAGGACATGAACCTATGCTCAAGATATTAATTTCGGACCCGATTGCGGACGAAGGCGTGGAGTCGCTGCGAAGCCGGGCCGAAGTGGACGTTAAACTCGGCTTGAATGAGCAGGAACTGCTGGATATTGTGGGCGAGTACGATGCCCTGGTCGTCCGCAGCGAGACCAAGGTGACCGCGGAGGTCATCAAAGCGGGTAAACGCCTCCACGTCATCGCCAGGGCGGGTATCGGCGTGGACAACATCGACCTGGACGCCGCCACCACCGCGGGCATCGCGGTGGTCAACGCCCCCACAGGCAACACGGTGGCCGCGGCGGAGCACACGCTCGCCTTGATGCTGGCTCTGTCTCGCAACATCCCGCACGCCCACCAGTCATTGAAGGAAGGGGAGTGGCGGCGCAGTGCATTCATCGGCACCGAGGTACGCAACAAAACTCTGGGCATCGTGGGCCTGGGCCGGGTGGGCTCGGAGGTGGCGAGGAGGGCCCAGAGCTTCGGCATGCGCCTGGTGGCCTGCGACCCGTTTGTGGTCCCCGATTACGCCCGCCGGCTGGGAGTGGAGTTGGTGTCCTTGGGAGGGCTGTTGAGCCAGTCCGACTTCGTAACCCTCCACACCCCGCTCACCGAAGGCAGCCACGGCCTGATCGGCGCCGATGAGCTGGCGCGGATGAAACCGGGCGCCCGCATGATCAACGTGGCGCGGGGCGAACCCGTCGACGAGGCCGCCTTGCTGGAGGCGCTGGAGTCGAACAAGCTCGCCGGGGTGGCCCTTGACGTTTTTGCCCAAGAGCCGCCGGGCCGGAGCCCTCTGGTGGAACACCCCAACGTGGTGGCTACCCCGCATCTTGGGGCTTCTACCCAGGAAGCCCAGCGGGACGTGGCCCTCGAAGCCGCCGAGCAGGTGCTGGCGGTTCTGGAGGGCACCCCGGCCAGCAACACGGTCAACGCCCCTTTCCTGCCCTCGGAGGTGCACGCCGTGCTGGCCCCGTACATCCGCGTGGTCTCCGTGGTGGGCAGGCTCCTGACTTCCCTGGCGGAAGGCCAGGTCGAGGGAGTCACCATCCGGTACGAAGGGGAGATAACCCAACACGATACGGCTGTGCTCGAGGCCGCAATGCTGGCTGGATTGCTGGAACCCGTGGTCAGCGGACAGGTGAACCTGATAAATGCCCCTCGGCTGGCCCAAGAGCGGGGGTTAAGCGTCACCGTGCAGCGAAACGCGGTGGCTCAAGGGTATGCGAGCCTGGTAAGCGCCACGCTTGATACCACTGAGGGCGGCATCGCCCTCGCCGGGACCTTGATGCGGGACGAGCCCCACATCGTGAAGGTCAACGACTACTGGCTGGACATTGTGCCGACGGTACCCTACCTGCTCTTCGTGGACAACCTGGACCAGCCCGGCTCCATCGGCGCGGTGGGGACCGTCGCCGGGCGCCACAACATCAACATCTCTTTTATGGAAGTCGGCCGGCTCAATCTCCGGGGCCGGGCGATGATGGTCCTGGGATTGGACGACCCGGTGCCTCCCCAGGTGCTGGAGGAGATAAGGGCCCTGCCCCAGATTCATCACGCCAGGCTGGTCAGACTCTAGAGGTCATTTCAAAATGCCTCAAGGCCAGGTTCGCCGTCCTTCGACAGCAACTGTCTTAAATGTCAAGAGGTTTGACCCACTGGGGTCCAAGTACGGCGGTGCTTGAACATGGAGTTGAGAATGACCAGCAACTTTCGGAGGCAAGCGGTGAGGGCCACCTCCT
>CAYOAF010000087.1:0-7063 GCA_964401855.1 uncultured Dehalococcoidia bacterium | reverse complement strand
AGCGGCATCCGCAGCACGTTCAACGGGCCGGCGGTGGGGTGCTGGACGGTCTGCTTCATCTGGTTGTGCACCACCTGGGGATGGGCAAAGGCGTCCTTCACGTTGTTGACCGGCTCGGCCAATACCTGGTGGTCGTTGAGGATGGCCACCCATTCGCCTGTGGTCCTGGTGGCAAGAACTCCCTCGATGGTCTCCCGCAGCTGTTTGCGGTTCCTCACCCGGTCCGGATTAGTGGCGAACTCCGGGTCCTCCGCCAGGTGTTCCAGTCCCAGCGCCCCGCACAGCTTGGGGAAATCCCGGTCGGTGGTGGCGCTGATGTTCATGTAGCCGTCCCTCGTCGGGAAGGCGCCCGAGGTGGACAGCGACGGATGGCTATCGGGAGCGGTGCGCCCCGGCACGTTGCCAGTGGCGAAGTAGCTGCACGCCAGAGCTCCCAGCGGCGCCATGGCTGAGTCCAGCAGGTTTGCGCTCACCTGCTGCCCCTCACCCGTCCGGTCCCTAACGCGCAGCGCGGCCACGATGCCCAACGCCGCGCTGTTCCCGGTCAAGATGTCGCCGTAGGAAATCGAGGACTTGATGGGAGGACCGCCGGGCTGCCCGGTCACGCTCATGGCACCGCCTAGCCCCATGACCATCAGGTCCAGGGCTCCCTTTTCTCCATAGGGACCGTCCTCCCCATAGGCGCTGAGCCAGCAGTACACCAGCTTTGGGTTGATGGCCTTCAGAGAGTCGTAATCCAGACCCGCCCGGTAGACCCAGCCGCGAAGAAAATTGTGGACCACCACGTCGACCTTGGCTACCAGGTCCCGCATCATCTCCAGGGCCCGAGGATGCCTCAAATTGAGCGTGATACCCAGCTTGCCCCGGTTGTTGGCCATGAAGTACACGCTCTCCCCGGCGACGAAAGGGGGGCCGTACTCGCGGGAGATATCCCCTTTTCCCGGTTCCTCGACCTTCACCACTTCGGCCCCCAGGTCGCTGAGCAGCATGGTGCACCAGGGGCCGCTCAGCACCCTGGTGAAGTCGAGGACGCGGCAGCCGTCCAGCGCTCCAGCCATCAAATCCTCCTCAACCGGTCACTCCCTGGAAGGCAAAACCACGGTGGCGGCCCCCCGGATCGTCCTCTCTTCGCGCTGGTCATATCCCCAGAGTTCCAGCTCCACCAGCGCCTGGCCGCCTTCCTTTCTTTTCCTGTTAACGAGGCCCTTCAGCCAGGTCGTGTCGCCGTTGAGGTTGAAGCGGCGCACCTCGCCCCAGAACTCCTTGATAAAACCGTCGTCGCCCATCCAGTTGGTGACCACCTGACATAGCCAGGATACCCGCTGGGGGCCAAAGTCGTAGGCCCCGGGCACCCCGACGCGACGGGCGAAGTCGGGATCCCAGTGCACCCGTTCGGGCACGTCCGGGATGCCGGCCTCGTTGACGACGAAGGCGTAGGGATGCCTCTTGTAGTAGTCGATCGCTATCTTGTGGGCGTAGGCGAAGGGACGAAAGCCCCAGCCGATCTTGAAGGCGATGTTGTCAGTTACCCTTAGGGGTCCCTTGACCACGTGGGGCAGCTCCTGGCCCTCCTCCACGTCCTCCCAGAAGCGGATCTCGGCGCCCCTTACCTCCTCTTTTTCGTAGTCGGCGAAGATCCGGTCGATCTCCCCCGGCGTGTAGCTGGCCGACTCCAGGTACGAGTACTTCCCCTTGGACCGGGCCGCGTCCCGCTCGGTCCGCATGAGCCACTCCGTCGCCTGACCGACAGCCTGTCCCTCCGGGGTGGTGAAGTCGAAGGAGAACTCTTGGAGGATGGCCTTGCCGGCGAACCTGGTCTCCTTCGGGGTTAGGCCGCTGGGCGTGACCGTGCCCTGGATTCCCGTCCCGTCCCGGAGAGGGCCCGCCATTTTGAAGGATGCGCCGGACCACATGGCATGGACGCCGGCCAGCCCTTGGGGCGCGCCGCGGCCGAAGCAGGTGAAGAGGAACGTCGGCGGGGCTACCACAGTCCCCCAACGGGTCCCTTTCGCGTACTCCTCGTCGCTGAACAGGGGGTTGGTGTCCCCAATGCCCAAGGCAAAGTGGGCGATGGTGTCGATGCTTGCATTTCGGTTGAAGGGCTCCTTAACCTGTAACGGGTTGCCCTCGAACTGGCGCAGGCGGGTCAGCTCCTCCTCGGTGATCTTGGGGAAATCCAGTTGTTCAACCACTATGGCACCTCCGTTGGGATGGGTCCGCCTCATCAAGCTGGCTCCCAGCGTTGGACCTCCGGCGTCCCTGTCGGGGGCCGACGGGCAGCCAGCCCCATTCTAGGTCCAACTACCAGAGGGGTCAACATGCGCCTACGCGCCCGTACTCAATGGAAATCCCGCTCACCAGCGCCCCCCAATTCCCGGCTGGGCCGGCCGCTAGCGCATCTTCCAGTTGGGCGGCCGTTTCTCCACGAAGGCCCTCACCGCCTCCTTGCGGTCCTCGGTTTGGTCGACGATCGCCCGGAGGGGCTCCGCCAGCTTGACCGATGTATCCAGCGGCAGGTCCCGGGTCTGAGTTATGACCCGCTTGATGGTCTGGACCGCCAGGGGCGAGCAACGCTGGACCTCCCCGGCGATCCGGTCCGCCTCCTCGAAGAGGGCCTCCCGGTCGGGCACCACGCTCTGGATCAGCCCGATGCGGTAGGCCCGCTCGGCGTCGATGTGGGCGCCCGTGAGCTGCATGTACAGGGCCTCCCCCACGGGAATGGCCCGCGAGAGATAGTAGAGGCCGAAGCCGGCCGTCGACCCTGCGTTCCTGGGCTCCGGCAGGCCAAAAGCAGAGGCTTGGGTGGCGATGCGAATGTCGCACTGCAGGGCCAGCTCCAGCCCGCCGCCCAGACAGTAGCCGTCGATGGCGGCGATGACGGGCTTGAACAGGTTGACATCCCGGAACGGCCACAACGGCGCGGCGCGGATTTCGCCTTTGCTGAGGGTCTGATCTTGCTCCTTCAGGTCGGCCCCGGCGGAGAAGGCCCGGCCACCCTCGCCGGTTACGATGGCCACCAGCAGGTTGTCGTCGTCCCTGAAATCGATCAAGATATCCCGCAGGGTCATTCGGAGTTCCCGGTTTATTGCATTGAGGGCGCGGGGCCGGCTGAGGGTGATGTAGCCCGTTTGGCTTCGCTTCTCGTATTTCACCGGAGTCTCGTTCGTGGTCATACGTCCCTCCTTAACAATTTGCGTGGCGGGCCGGCTCGCATGGTGCGCCCCCTGGGAAGGAAAGTAGGGCCTGTGCCGCTCCACCGAAAGTGGTGGGGCACAGGCCCTGTTCCGCCCTGTTTCGCGGGACCCCTGATGAAGCCAGCCAGGCGATTTTCATCTGGGTGGCTCCGTTGGCATTCGCCACGCGGGATCGGCTCTCCCATGGCTGCTGCCCGCTAGACTATCCGGACCACCGCCCCCTGGCTGCGGGCCACCAGCTCGCGCCGCTGGTTCTCGTATTCGATCTCCCTCACCAGGAACATCAGTTGCCCGCTCCGGCCCGTCTTCTCGTAGACTTCCTTCCACCGGCCGTAGGCTGTAATGGTGTCCCCCGGCCGGACGGGCGCGTACCAGCAGAACTCGTCCCAGCCGTTGCCGCCCCCTTTGGCGGTATTGGGGGCCACATTGGGCAAAGTTTTGGCGGACGCCCGCCCCCGGCGGTAGCTCGGGTCGAGGGCAGCCAGGAAAGTGGGCGGAGCGATGACGCCGCCGTGGACGGTGTTTTTTGAGTACTCAGGGTCGGTATAAAGCGGGTTGAAGTCCTCGGTGGATTCGGCGAACATGGTGATCCAGGTGCTGTTGATGTGGGCCATGTAAGGCGTCCAGGGCACGCCCATCTGGCCCCGTATCTGGTCCGCCGCCTGGAACTGCTCTCCCAGGACCGACCCCGCCCGCTTGGCGCGAGCTTCGTCGCTCAGAATCCGCACCAGGCTGGGCCGTTCCTCCGGATAGTCCCTGGATGGCAGGACCACCACCGCGTGGCCGGGCGTGGTTATACGCTCCTCGGTGCCCACCACCTCGGTATCCACCTCCACCAGGTGCTCGCCGTCTTTTTCCAGCTTGTTCACCACCTTGCCGCGGATCAACACCGTGTCGCCGGGCTTATCTGGACCCCGGTAGTAACACTTCATCTCCCGGACGGTGCCGGAGGGCCCCG
Source organism: uncultured Dehalococcoidia bacterium (assembly GCA_964401855.1). Lineage (GTDB taxonomy): Bacteria > Chloroflexota > Dehalococcoidia > Lucifugimonadales > UBA3495 > CAJWBT01. The sequence goes on along the minus strand of CAYOAF010000087.1, from coordinate 2,911 downwards.
CCCAATCGGTGAGGAGCTGGGCGGTGAAAGTCGTCTTCACCATCCCGTGGGCGATGATGCCGCCCCATACGTTGTTTTCGTTGGCCCACTCCTGGTCGTAGTGCAGCGGAGAGAAGTCTCTGGAAGCTCCGGCATACCTCACCAGCATGCCCGTGGTAATGACCTTGCTCAGGGATGGAAGCTCATCACCGATATTTACGTCTTCGAAATAAGGAGAATCCGACATGTTCAACCCTCCTGGATGTCATATTTTCCCGAGTCCGGGGATGCCTGGGCGCCAAACCGGCGCCGGCCCGTCTACTTGCGGCTGCCGGCGAAGCTGACCCTCTTCAAAAGGTCCGAGCGGTCGGTCCAACTGGGGTCGATGGCTAGGGTGTCCAGGGCCATCCGGCCGTTCTCCTGCCGTACGGTGATGACCTTGAGCCACTCGGCATCGTTCTGCTCCGGGTACTCCTCCCGGTAGTGACCGCCGCGGCTCTCGGTACGCATGGCGATCGCCTTGGCGGACATCTCCGCCACGACCAGCATGTTCAACAGGTCCATCGCCTCCACCCGGTCGAAAGGTTCTTTCATGTGGAGTTGGGGGAAGGTTTCCTGGCGAATCCGGGCCACGGTTTCCAGCACCCGGTTGCACCCGGCCTCGGACCGCACCGCGTTCAGGTCCTCCCACACCCGCCGCTGCAGCTCCAGCTTAGCGGCGGCGGGCCGGACCTGCCCCTGGTGGGAATCGAGGCTTCTTATGCGTTCCAGCCCCTGGTCCACCACACCGGCAGACAGGGAGCCCGTCGCGCTCTCCCGGGCGAACCGGGCGGCATCCCGGCCGGCCCTGGTGCCGAAGACCTGGCCGCAACCCAGCATGTGGCCGCCCATGCGGTCGGCGCCGTGGGGCCCCGATCCCGCCTCGCCGCCACCGGCGTACAGGCCGGGGATGTCGGTGCGGCCCTGCTCGTCCATGCGCGGCCCCCCATGGGAGCAATGGCGGGCGACCACCAGCTCCATGGGCCACTGGTGGGGGCGGACGCCCCGCTGGGCCAGGAAGTCCTGATTGTAGATGCTCCGGCTGGTTATGTCCGGGCCGGTCATGTCCATGAAGACCCCGCCGTAGGGGCCGGTGCGGCCTGCCATCGTCTCCTTCACCATGGCGATGTCGGCCCACTTGCCGACGTTGGACGAGGTGAACATCGGCTGGTAGGTCCGGGCCGCGAAGACCTCTTCGGTGGTCAGGCCCGGCGGCAGGTAACCAGCCAGGAACTCCTCACCCAGTCCGTTCTTGAGCTTGGCGCCCGGCTGGAAGAGCCAGACGGCGCTGGGATGGGTTACGGCGGGCAGCGTGGAGATGAAGAGCTGGCCGAACTCCATATTCATCAGGGTAGCGCCCGCCTGGTAGGCCATGGCGTAGCCGTCGCCGGTGACGCAAGGCGGATGGAAGTTGTGGAGATACAGCGCCGAATCGCCGCCGGTGCACAACACCACCGCGCCGGCTTGGATCACCAGAGGATTGCCCTGAAAGTCGACCCCCACCGCCCCTACACACCGGCCGCTGTCCATCAGCAGGTCGGTGATCGCGGTCTCTGCGCGTACGTCCACCCCGTTCTCGAGGACCAGGGGCCGGAGCGCGGCTACCAACGGCACCCCATGCCCTCTCAGGCGGTCGCCATAAATCTTTACTCCCCACTCCTCCAATTGGTGGCGTTGCGACATGGCGTCCTGCATCAGCACTCGGGCAACCTTAGGGTCGGCCATGCCCAGGCCCACCTGCATGATGACCTGATAGTCCAGGTCCAGCAGCTCCTCCAGGCTTATGGGACCCCACTCCTTGGGGTCGATCAGCGGATAGCCGTTCTCAGGGTCGAAGTAGAAGAACGCCCCCTCCTCGGAGAGCCCTACCGCGGTCGCGCCCGCTCCACGGACCCCCACCGACTCGAACCGCCCTTTGACCGCCAGAACCGTTCTGGCGCCCGCCAGCCTGGCTTCCAGCGCGGCCCTGGTCCCGGCCCCGCCGCTTCCTATCACCAGGACGTCGGTGACCACTGTTTCCGGTTTCGTTGCCATGTTCTGTTTCCCCCTTTCCTCTCGTCGTGTAGCCCGGGAGGAACGCGTCAAAATTTCCGGGGCCTTGCGGAAAGCCGGGTCCGCCTAGACGACTCCCTTGTCCTTGAGCTGGCGGACCTGGGCCGCATCGTAGCCCATGGCCTCCGCCAGGACCTCTTCCGTGTGCTGGCCGAGGGTGGGCGGCGACGTGACCTCCACCGGCGACCCGGACATCTTTATGGGGCAGCCGACGGTCAGGAAGGGGCCCCGAGTCGGGTAGTTCGGCTCCACGATCATCTCCCGCTCCCAGAGGTGAGGGTCTTTTACCAGGTCCCCGGTATCGTTGACCGCGCCGCAGGGCACGCCGGCCCCGGCCAGGATGCTCATCGCCTCCTGCTTGTCGTGCTGCAAGGTCCACTCTTCAACCATGGCTTCGACTTCCGCGCGGACCTCAGTCCGCTTGTCCTGGGTGTCGTACCTGGGGTCCTTGGCCAGCTCTTCCCTACCGATGGTCCGGGCAAAAGCCTCCCACATTGGTTGGTCCTGGACGTGAACGAACACGTAGTCGTTCCGGCCCCCTCCCTTGGTCTTGAAGATGCCGCTGGGCACGGCGCCTCGGAACCAGTTGCCGGTGGACGGGACCGGCCCGTGCAGCCGCTGGTGGTCCCGCAGGTAAACCCGGAGCAGGTTGAGCACCGAGTCCTGCATCGAGACTTCCACCTGCTGCCCCTCACCGGTGGCTTGCCGCTGAACCAGCGCCGCCAGGATGCCCACTACACAGTGCATGCCCGTTCCCGAATCTCCGATGGCCGCGCCATTGAGCAAGGGATGGTCGGGCAATCCGGTGACGCTCATGGCCCCGGAGACTGCCTGGGCTACC
>CAYOAF010000086.1:0-13272 GCA_964401855.1 uncultured Dehalococcoidia bacterium | reverse complement strand
CGGAATGGGTGTGGCCGTCGGGGCCGCCGTCGGCGTGGGTGGAGGCGTCGGCACTGGCGTGGCCGTGGGCGCCGGAGTGGGCACAGGCGTCGGGGCCGTCGTCGGGGCCGCTGTTGGAGCGGGCCCCGGGGTGCCGTCGGGTTCCGAGGTTTCCTCCGGAGCGGGGGAGGTGGCAACGTCCGCCGGCGGCACAGGGGTATCCGCCACCGGCAATGGCGTGGATTCAGGAGCCGGCGGAACACTGGTGGGCGCCGGTGTTGGCACCGGTATGGCGGTCGGTTCCGGGACCGGGGATGGCGCCGGGGTAGTGGTGGGTGGGGATGCGGTGGGCGTTGGAGGGACCACCTGAGGCGTCGGGACCGGGAACTCGCCGCTCTTGGCCTCGGGGATCTCGATGAACTCGGCAGTCTCGGCCCGCTCCATCAGCTTCGGCTCGGTTGGGGCTGTCTTGGCCGTGGCGGTACTCTTCTCTTCGTCGATCAGCACCTGGGCGCCCAGGTCGTTCTCCAGCTCGCAGACGCCGCGAAAGCACTGCACCTCCGCTTCTCCTTTATCCGGGTCGTACTTGACGCTCATCCAGGTGCCGCGAGGGGAAGCGGTGCCAGCCGGGGTCACCACCTTGACCGGCTGCCGGCCCTCCCGGAAACCCTCGTCGATGAGGAATATCTTGCCCTGGCTGAGTTCGATGATGGTGTCCTGGTCCACCGCGAACCGGCCGAGACGCCAGATAGTGTCAGGGGTCGTTCTGGTGACCCGGGTGAACGACCGGATGACTATGTCCACGCGGGCTTCACTGTCGCGGAAGGTCTTGACGCCGTCACCGGTAAACAGGTCCTGGCCCATCGCGGCTGGCAGAAAGTTGGTCGCGGCGGTCCCGGGGTCGCGGCGCAGGTCCGTTTCAACCCGGTTGACGATTTCTTCCACGACGATGCGGGCCTCTTCCGGCCCCGTCCTGCCGCCAGTGGCCAACACATACACGATCACGGCGCTGACAATGACAACGGCGCCGATGCCAAAACCAATGAGTATCAGACGGAGACGGCGCGACATGGAAGCCTCACTCGCCAGGTAGCCACCGAGGGACGCCATTTCCCGCAACGGGGTTGGCGACCTCGAGATCGACCACTTCGTAAAGATCTACAGGTTGGCGGCGGCCTCTCACTTCCACCGGGCCCAGGGGCCGTACCCGGCACACATCCTTGACCCGTGACTGGGTCGCGCCGCTGATCAGGATGGATACCCCGTACTCCTTGGTCAAGTCCTGCAACCGCGATGCCAGGTTCACTGTATCACCGATTACCGTGTAGTCCATCTTCCTCGGTGAACCGATGTTGCCCACCACCGCCTGACCGGTGTGCAACGCGATCCCGATCCCCAATGATGTCCCCGCAAGCTCCCGCCACTTTTTTTCCAGCTCACCCAGCCGGTCCCGCATCTCCAGAGCCGCCTGTACCGCCCGCTCCGGGTCGTCGTCGTGGGCCAGGGGCGCTCCGAAGAACGCCAGGATAGCGTCCCCTTCAAACTTATCCACGGTACCCCCGTGGCGGAAGATGATCTCCGTCATCATGGTCAGGTATTCGTTGAGCAGGCCTACGACTTCTTCGGGATTCAGCTGCTCCGAAAGGGTGGTGAACCCCCTTATGTCGGAAAACAGGACGGTCAGGTCGGCGCGCCGTCCGCCCAGCCGGGCGGCGGCCGGATTCTTCAACATCTCTTTCACAGTCCACGGGGGCAGGTACCTGGAGAGCATCGAACGGGCCTGCTGTTTCTCCAACTGCTCCACGCTGACCCGGTCGGTGACGGCAAAGGCAAACCCCGCGAGGACGGCGGTCAGCGGCGCGGTGACGGGTAGAAAAAAACCGGCCCACATAAACAGGCCGGTCCACGCTCCGAGCAGCCCGGCCAGCAACACTGCCGTCCCACCGAATCCGAACAGGGGCCTGATGAAGCGGCCCAGGGCGATAGCGCCGAAGCCCAGCACCACGACCATCAGGACAATCTGATAACGGGGCGGGCTGCCGATGAAGGAGCCACCCAGCAGCGTGTCTGCGGCTGCCGAGTGGAACTCAACCCCTGCCATCCGGTTGGTGCCCGAAAACGGGGTGGGCAGCATGTCCTCGACGCTGGGGTCGGTGACCCCGATGAAAACGATCTTGTCTTTCAGCCGGCCGGAGAAGTCCTCCTCGCCTTTGAGCACGTCGCGGGCGACGTACGTCTGGTGGGTACCCGGGGGGCCAGGGAAATCGACCAGAAACTGGCCGCCGGAGACCTTTACCAGAAGGTCAGGCCCTATCGAGACATCGCCGTTGGGCGCCGGTGAAGCGGGCAAAGCTGTCCCTTTGAACTGGGCAATTGCCATCAAGGCGAGCCCATATACGAAATTCCCGTCCTTGTCCCGCCCATAGGGTAAGTACCTCCGGAGCACGCCGTCAGCGTCCGGCCTGACCCCGACCAGACCAATGGACTCTCCGGAGGCGGCAGCCAGCTCCTGGTATGGCTCCGCCACCCCCGCCACCCCTTCTTGTGATACGGCTTGGGCTGCCAGGACCACGGCCACCCCATTGTCGGCGGCCCTCTGGACCGCACGGGCCAGCTCCAGGTCTTGGGCCCTGGCGGAGTCCGCCCCTCGGGCGATGCGATCAAAGCCGGCAGGGCCCGGGCCGATCACCTGGGTCCCGTCGCGGGTTTGGGCCCGAAGTGGGGTCCCGGTGAGGACCTGGTACAGAAACGGCTGGATTTCGGCGAACTGTTCCCTGGTGATCACGGTCTCGGTGTTGCTCTCTTCCGAATAGAGAATATCGACCACGATGACGGCCGGCCGGTGCCGGCTCACCTGGTCTAGGAGCCTGGCGACCAGGCTTCGCGGCCACGGCCACCGGGGGGCGCCCCGTTCAAAATCTTGCTGCGAGATGGCCACGATTGCTACCTCGGGCCGGGGCTCCCTGATGTCCCGCCACTGGAATGCCCGGTCCAGGAAAAAGAGGTCCGGGCGCTCCATGACCCCGAACACCGACAGCAGGGAAACTGCGAGGACCAAAGGAACGCTGTACACGAGAAACAACCTTTTCAACGAAAAGACGGTTCGCAATTTGGCGCTGACCTCGCTTCATTCCAGAGCGTCTACGGTATCCCGGATCATCGATGCTGTGCAGTGCCGCAATATTAGCATAGTACGGCCTCGTTCGAATTCTCAAGCCGCTTCGGCGCGGGCGGGTGATGGCATGCAAGCGTCAGGTGCGCCCCAGTATTGTTAAGGCCGCTGTCGAAACCTGGCGGCGTTGCCGTGGGGCTTGGCTTCCCTTGACCCCCTTTGGCGTCTATGCTTAACTTTAACTCGCACGACTTCCGCGCTTACGACGGTGCAGGAGCCGGTCTTCGGCCGCTCTGGGAAAGAGAAAAGGGTGTGGCCAAAAGGGAGATAGGTGCCAAGTGAAAGCAGCGGTGCTTGACGATTACCAGGGGGTCGCCGTTCAGATGGCCGATTGGACCAGTTTGCCCTACGGGACCGAGGTCCAGTTCTTTTCGGACCACCTCGCCAATGAGGACGGCCTGGCCGAGCGGCTCATGGAGTTCCAGGTGGTCGCGGGAATGCGGGAGCGCACGCCATTTCCACGATCCTTGTTGACCCGGCTTCCGGAGTTGCGCTTGCTGGTGACCACCGGCCGCCGGAACTCATCCTTCGACACCCAAGCGGCCACCGAGTTGGGCATAGTGGTCTGCGGGACCGGAGGGGCCGGAGAAGGCCCCTCCGAGCTGACCTGGGGCTTGATCATCGGCCTGCTTCGGCAGATACCCAGGGAGGATCAGGGTACCCGCCAGGGCAAGTGGGGGACCACCATAGGCGTTGGCCTCCAGGGCAAGACCCTGGGACTGTTGGGGCTGGGCCACATCGGCTCCAGAACGGCCCGGGTGGCCAACGCATTCGACATGAACGTCATCGCCTGGAGCCAGAACTTGACCGCCGAGCGCGCCGCGGAATGCGACGCTACCCTGGTGGATAAGGATACCCTGTTTCGCAATTCCGACATTGTGTCCATTCACGTGGTGCTCAGCGAACGCACCCGTGGGCTGGTCGGGGCCCGTGAACTGAGCCTGATGAAGCGCGAAGCCTACCTGGTCAATATATCCCGGGGCCCTATCGTCGACGAGGCGGCTTTGATCAGCTTGCTGCGACGCAGGGCCATCGCCGGGGCGGCGCTGGACACCTTCGACGTGGAGCCGCTGCCGCCGGGGCACCCGATCTTGAGTTTGCCCAATACCATCCTCGCTCCCCATAACGGGTATGTGATCGAAGAAACTTACCAGGCTTTTTATGCCGGGATTGTGGAAGACATCACAGCCTTTGCTAGCGGCAACCCTGGCCGAGTGCTGAATCCCGAGGTCTTGACCTCGCCCCAGCTGCGGGGCGCCGGCTAGCCCCAGCATCGCGGGGAGCCAGCGGTGCGATTTCTTGCGATGCGGACCACTCCTGCCGGTTGCCGTCGGCGCAAGGAAGCATGAAATTACCCGGACCTCGTCCGGTGGAAAAGGCCAGCACAGGCATTACCTTCCTGGCTTGGGGAGGGAGGTGTCCTGAGGGCCACTTCCCGAGGCATGGGAGTCAAACGAGTCCAGAAGGAGCCTGATGAAAGCGGTACGCATTCACGAGTTTGGTGACGTTGACGTGCTCCGGTGGGAGGAGATACCGGAACCCAAACCCCGGCCCCGGCACGTACTGATAAAAGTGGACTCCGCCGGAGTCAACTACGCCGAGGTTTCGCGGCGCCGCGGTATCTACCCCGGTCCGCCCTTGCCCTCTTCCCTGGGGCTGGAAGCCGCGGGGACTGTGGTGGAGGTGGGCGGGGAGGTTACCGGCATCTCGGTGGGCCAGCGGGTGATGGCCGTGGGGCCCGGATGCCAGGCCGAGTACGTGGCGGTGAACGGCAACCTGGTCTTTCCCTATCCGGAAACCCTGGACCCGGTACACGCGGGAGGGATGCCGGTGGTCTTCCTCACCTCCTACCACCTGCTGAAGACCCGGGGGCAGATGCAGCCCGGGGATACCGTGCTGGTGCACGCCGGCGCTTCCGGGGTCGGCACAGTGGCCATTCAACTGGCCAAGGCCTGGGGCGCGAAGGTCATAACCACGGCCTCTACTCAGGACAAGCTGGACCTGGCCCGGTCACTGGGAGCCGACATAACCATCAACTACGTTACCAGCGACTTTGAGGAGGCGGTGCAGCAGGAGACCGGCGGTCGGGGGGTGGAGTTGGTGCTGGAGGCCGTCGGTGGGCCGGTGCTGGAAAAGAGCCTTCGTCTGGTGGCGCCCTGCGGGCGGCTGATAACCTACGGAGAAGCCTCGGGGTTGATGACATCCCTGTCCGCCTCCGACATCTCCGGGACCAACCGCACCATCATCTCATTCAGCATGGGGCGGACTCCCGTGGGCACTCTGGACCATAAGTCGGCCATGGCCGAACTGTTCCCCATGATCTCCAGCGGCCAGGTCCGGCTGGTGGTTGACCGGGTCCTGCCCATGGCCGACGTAGCCGAGGCGCATACGCACCTGTCCAACCGGGGCACCAGGGGCAAGGTCATTCTGACGCCGGGATGAGCTGTCAGCGGTCAGTAGTCAGCAGTCAGCTATCAGCGTTCAGCTGACCCGATGTGCGGGTGTTCCTGTATGTCACCCCGAGCGGAGCGAGGGGTCTCAGGGCTTGCCTGGTGCCGGTGGCACGGGTGTTACCCCCGTATGGTACGAAACCAAGACGGCGGACCGTTTTGTTGGCCTGAGGTTCCTCATCTGCTTAGGGCAGGCTCCGAAGGACCGGGACCAACGGTGTGCCAACAACTTGCACATCGGGTCAGCCATCAACCGATAGCTGACAGCTGATAACTGACATCCGACCGCTACTCGTACCGCAGGGCCTCGGCGGGGTAGATGCGCGAGGCCTGCCGGGCGGGCAGAAAGGTGGTGGCCAGGGAGAACAGGTAGGCCACAGCAACGATCACGCCGATCTGGAGCCAGGGGATGCTGAACCGGATGGACTCCACGTCGTCCTGGATGCCATTGACGATATTGAACGACATCACCGTGCCCAAGGCCACCCCGATGGCTACTCCCAGCAAGACCACAAAAGAGGACTCCAGCAGGAAGCTGAGCTGGACCATGCGGCGGCGGTAGCCGATGGCCCGCAGGACGCCGATGTGTTGACGGCGCTCCACCACGGCCCGCAGGCTGACCACCCCCAGGGCGGCGATCCCCACCATCAGGCCCAGTCCCATGTAGCCGGTGAAGAGATAGTTGAAAGCCTGGTTGGCCGCCGCCTGCCCTCCCGCCAGCTCCGCCAGCACGTCGGTTTCCATACCGTTCTCCAGGAAGGCAGCCTCAATGCTCCTAGCGGACCGCGCCGCGTCGACCCCTTCGGCCACCTTGAACCGGTATGTAGTGGTCGGAATGGGGAACGGGACGGTATCATCCAACTGTCGCCTGGAGACAAACATGCCAAAGCCGATATTGCCGAAGGCGTCGGTGAGTTGGTCCAGCACGCCGATCACCCTGACCCGGACCACCTGCCCCGTACGCGGTTCCCGGACCTCCAGGTCAATGGGTGACATCTTCTCGTCTTCGTAATACACCCCCTCCAGCTGGAAGGGCATGCCGGATTCGCCAAAGCCGGAGCGGGTAGGCACGACCAGCGAGTCCACAACCGCCAGGGCCGGGTCATCCCGCAGGGCCTGCCACACCTCCGTGTCCTTTTCGCCGTAGCCGTCGGCGATCAGCTTCAGCCTGGCCTTCGTGGCTCCCAGGAAGTCATCGTCGGCGGCCCGCACCGCGTACCGCCGCCAGCGCTGGGTTTCCGCTCCCGCCTGCCGGGCCTCGACGGGTATGGTGGTGTAACCGCCGACGGCCTCGAAATCCTCCAGGAGCAGGTCCGGGTGGTCGTCGATCGCCCCGCGAATGTCCCGGATGGGGGTGTTGAAGTTGACGGCGCCCTGAATGTCCCATCCGCTGGCTACCGCGTCCACGTCCGCGACGGCGGTGCTGAACGCATTGTTAAGAATGGACATGACGATGAGGGTGAATATGACCAGGGCGAACATGGCGAGGGTCAGGCCAGTGCGGAACTTGGCGCTCATGGGATAGGCCACGGCGGTGACCAGGACCGGGCGCAACCTGCCGGCCCGTCCGGCGACAGCGGTCAGGGCCCTCAGCAAGAGGTCGGCATTGTACATGACCGTCCAGACCGCCGCTGCCACCGTGGCCATGCCGGAGATGAAAAACATCTCGATGCCGCCGTTGAACTCGCCGGTCACACCGCTCAGGGTGTCGAATGGCATCAACCAGAAGGCAAGCATTCCCACGCCCATGAAACTGTAGGCGGCGCGGTCCCGCACTTCGGCTTGCAGGGAAGTGCGCCGGAGCGCCGTCTGCAGCATCAGCCCAATCCCCACGATGGCCAGGGAGACGCCGGTCCCGAAGGGTGCCGCCTGGTCACTTGCCATGCCGCCCCATGTAATCCATGATCCCAGCAAGAAGGTGAGCCACCCTTGACGCAGATAGGGCCAGGCGAAACGGAACACCGCATGGGCGAGGCCAAATCCCCAGATGGGGAAGACACCCACCCACAGGATCGCAAGGCCCATGTTGAGAAAGAAACACCCAAACCGGGCGTGTGCCAGATTCGTCAGACCGCGGATGAGGAAGACTGCGGGTCGAACAACCGCCTTCAGAATGCCCAGCAGCCGCAAGGAGAGCGGCGAGTCCTGCCGGACGGCGAGGGTTTCAGGCAAGCCTCGGATTGCAACGACGATGTTCATGCGGCTCACCCGGTGGGCCGAGACGGCCACCGTGCCCAGGGTAATGACCATCCCCAGGCAGTAGGCTACGACGGCGCTGCGGACCTCGAAGTGGGGGGTCAACCGGAAGTTGTCTGGGGCGTCGGCGACGCCGCTGGCGAAGATCCAGTTGGCGATGGCCACGATTATCGCGCTGGCCACCAGACCCAGAAATACCCCCACCGCGCCGGAGGCCAGGGCGTAGGACGTGCCCTCGAAGACGAACATCTGCACCAGATGGCGGCGCTTGGCGCCAACCGCCCGCGCCATGCCCATTTCCGGCCGGCGGGCCACCGCCAGCATGACGAAGATGAGGAAGATCAGCAGCACCCCCACCATGATGGAAAACAATCCCATGATCACGAAGATGCTGGTCACCCCGCTGCCTACCTGGTTCGCCAAATCCAGGACCCGCTTTTTTACATCGAGGACGCGGAACTCGCCAAGCCCGGCGAACAGGGTGTCGGCCTCTCTCTCTGTCTGGCCCAATCCGGCCTTGCCCAGGGCGTCCAGCACGTCCCCGGATACCCGGTCGTCGGCCAGCAGGCCGATCAGCCGGTCACTGACCCCTTCCATCTGTAGCTCCAGGCGCAACGAGGCCATGTCCGGCCGGCGGCTGGCGCTCAGGGCCTGCTCACTGTCCTCCAGGGCCGTCAGGACATCCTCTTGGCCGAGCAGTTCCTTGAGCTGGGCAGCCATGGCCCGGTCGGCAAAGAGGACCCTCAACGCCCGAGTGACTTCATCACTGAACTCGGCGCCGGCGAAGGTACCCCCACGGTTGGAGACCGCGATCGAGTTGACCTGGCCTTCCCGGCCGAATATGGATTGGGCACGGTCCAGGGGGACCACCAGGGTTGGGCCTTCCCCGGCCAGGCCGCCCCGGTCCACCACCCCCTTCACTTCGATCGGAAGTTCCTGCCCGGCCACGAAAACCCGGAGGACATCTCCGGCCACCGCCTCCAGCTCTTCGGCCGCTTCAGCGTTGATGTAGGCTTCGCCCTGGCCCAAGCTCTCTAGGCGGACCTCATCTCCCGAGGTCAGGTACAGAGCGCCGAAGCCGCGCAACGAAGCTGGGTCCACCCCGGTAACCCGCATTTGGCCTTCGGTGAGCGAGGTGCGGGAATTCACGGCGGGGGCCCACTCGCCGATCCCGGGAGCCAGTCCGTCGATACTCTCCATGCCGGCCAACTGGTCTCTCAGCAGGAGGAACTGCTCGTAGGGTAGGTAGGAGGTGTTCCCGAAGCTATCGTCGGAGGCGGCCCTGGCGGAGGTGATGATTTCATCGATGGGGCCGAGGGCCTCCACGGCGTTGATGCGGATGGAGTGGCTGATGGTGTCGCCGGTGCCGAAGGCCGCCGCCATGATCAACGTGCTGATCATGATGCCGACGATGATGAGAACGGTCTGGGCCATCCTTCGGGGTATGTTGCGCAGGCCCAGCTTCACCATGACCGGGTTCCGCCAGGCCATCCACCCCACCACGGCCATCGACGCCAGGAAAATCCCCAGGAGGACCGCCATGATCAGGTCCATGGAGACGCCGAACAGTTCTTCCACTACTCCTCGGCCGCCCTGGGCGATTCGGCGGCGTGCCCCGGGCCCGGCGATTCACCGGACCCATACCCGTCGTCCACGATGGCTCCGTCCCGCATCCGCACGATTCGGTGCGCCCTCGCCCCCACATCGGCGGCATGGGTAACCAGCACGAAGGTCTGGCCGTTGGTCCGGTTCAGCCCGCACATGAGATCGATGATTTCCCCGGCGGTCTCGCTGTCCAGGTCGCCGGTGGGTTCGTCGGCCCAGACTATGGAGGGTCCGTTAACCAGCGCCCGGGCCACTGTCACCCGCTGTCTCTGGCCCCCGGAAAGCTCGGCGGGCAGGTGTTGGGCTCGGTCGGTAAGACCCACCAGGTCCAGCATCTCCATGGACCTACGGCGGGCCTCGCTAGAGCTGATGCCGGAGACCAAGAGCGGCATCTCCACGTTCTCCACCGCCCTGAGGACGGGAAGCAGGTTGTACAGTTGGAACACGAACCCCATCTGGCGTGCCCGGTAATCGCTGCGTTCGTCGTCGGGAAGGCCGTGAAGAACGACCCCGCCTATGAGCACCCGGCCGGAGTCGATCTCATCCAGGCCCGAGAGACAGTTGAGGAGAGTGGTCTTGCCGCATCCGCTGGGCCCCATAATAGCCACCATCTCGCCGCGCTTCACCCGCAAGTCCACTCCCCTCAGGGCGCGAACCTTCACCGTTCCGGTGTCGTAGGTCTTGTGCACTTCAGTGGCGAGAACGATTGGTTCCAACATTGGACCTTCCTGAGGCAGCCGCCGCGGCACCACAGAGGTAGCCGAAGGGGCAGTGTTTCGGGGCATGTGTTGTTCCTGAAATGAGATGCGGGACTTTGCAATAGACTACCATAGCATGTAGTGAGAGTCATCCTCCAAGCCCAGTTCAAGCGCTTGCATTAGGGCCGGCAGGGGGTCAACGTCTGTCCGCCTCTCGGCCGTCGCCCGGATGGCGGACCGGGTACCAAGCCACTTGCGAGATCCTGGACTAGCCGCCGCCCACGGGCTGCACTATCTCCAGCACATCCCGGTCTCGAAGCTGCACTTCCGGGAACCGCTCCTTCTTTATCACTTCGCCGTTGTAGCCCACCGCTACAAACTCCAGGTTGACGCCAATCGACTTCAGGTAGGTGGCCAGGTCGATGCTAGCCTCCAGGGCCCTCTCTTTTCCGTTGATCGTCAGGTTGATCATCGCGTGCTAGACCTTCCGCCTGGGGCGGTTCGCAAACCACTGCTAGGCACCGGCGCCCAGGCGTTCAGCATGGCTTGTTTCAGTTTCCGGGCCTCTTCTCTTGGGTCGGGCGACGCCAGGATGCTGGAAATGACGGCGACGCCTCCGGCTCCCGCCCGAATGACCTCGCCCAGATTATCGGCCGTGATCCCGCCGATGCCGATGAGGAGGACCGGTGCAGCCCTCTCTTCGAGAACGTTTGCGATGCGCCGCATCAAGCCAGGCCCGTCGGGAGTGGCGGCGGGATGGGACCGGGTAGGGTACATGGTCCCTACGATCAGGAAGTCCGCTCCCTCGGCGGCGGCCCGGACCGCTCCCTCCTCCGAATGCACCGACCTGCCGATGAGGGCTTCCGGCCCCATGATCCGGCGTACGGCCGCCAGTGGCAGGGCGTCCTCCGCCAGTTGCACTCCGTCGGCGCCGGCGGCCATGGCCACGTCCGCCCGCTCATTGATTGTCAGCAAGGCTCGGCTCCCGAAGGCGCCCTTCAAAGAGGCGGTCAGGCTCAGCAGCCGGCAACCAGGCAGGTCCTTCTCGCGGAGCTGCACCATGTCAACGCCGCCGGTGACCGCCTCGGCAGCCCGGTGCACCAGGTCAACCTCGTCTCCCAACTTGCGGTCGGTGACCAAGCAGAGGCACGGCTCAGGGAGCATTGGCCGCATCGTGGCTAGCTTTGGGCCGGCACCGGCTGGGGTACGTCGGAGGTGGGACTGCTGGGCGCGGCGTACTGCCGGACCGCGATCCTGCCTGCCAGGAAGGCTTTACGGCCTGCCTCGACACCCTGCTTGAAGGCTTCAGCCATCAGTCCGGGGTCTTGCGCCTGGGCGATGGCCGTGTTGACCAGCACCGCATCCGCTCCCAGTTCCAGGGCTTTGGCGGCGTCGGAAGGCACGGCCAGCCCCGCGTCCACTACCACCGGCACGCTGGACTGCTCGATGATGATCTTCAGCTCGTCGACGGTGTGAATCCCCTGCCCGGAGCCAATGGCCGACCCAAGGGGCATCACGGTGGCGCACCCGGCCTCTTCCAACCGTTTGGCCAGAGTCGGGTCAGCATGGATATAAGGCAAAACGACAAACCCTTCGGCAACGAGCTGGCGGGCCGCTTCCAGGGTAGCCGCTCCGTCTGGGAAAAGGTACTTGGGGTCCGGGATGACCTCCAGCTTGACGAAGTCGGTTTTCCCCACTTCACGGCCCAGCCGGGCTACGAATAGGGCTTCCTCCACCGTGGCGCAACCCGCGGTGTTCGGCAAGATCTGGTGACGGTTCCAGTTGATGTAGTCCAGGATGGTCTTCTTTGCCGGGTCGTCCAGGTCCAGACGGCGGATGGCCACAGTGATCATCTCCGTACCGGAGGACTCGACGGCCTGGACCATGTCTTCCATGCTACGGTACCGGCCTGTGCCAAGGATGAGGCGGGACTGGAAAGTCTTCCCTCCGATCACCAGTTCGTCTGACATACTCCCAATATCTCCTTAGTCTGCCCAAGATAAAAAAACAAACCGCCAGGTGTCGATCCCGGCGGTCACTTTGCAAGCCTAACGTCTCATCCCTACGCCAGCATTATCTGGGTCAGGTAAGGACGGTCGGCGGCGATCCCTGGCCACCCTCTCAGCCTGGCTTACCCAAGCTCCCGCCAGAACAATTATTCTATTGTACGGACACCTCTAGCCTATCACGGCGGTCCCGGCAAGTCAACGAATCAAAGCTCGTACTCCTTCAAGCCGGGAGCCATGATTAGCTTGGCCCCGGTCAACGATTGGACCTCTTCCGGGGTCCAGCCGGGGGCTACTTCCTTGAGCATCAAACCCTTACTGGTGCATTGCATCACGGCCAGGTCCGTGACGATCAATGACACGCACTCCTTCCCAGTGAGGGGGAACGTGCATTCCTCCACGATCTTGGGCCGGTCCTGGCGGTCGGTATGCTCCATGGCGACGATGACCGACCTGGCCCCGGCCGCCAGGTCCATGGCGCCGCCGACGTTGCCCACGCCCCGCGTCGGGAGCATCCAGTTGGCAAGGTCGCCCCTGGCGGAGACCTGATGGGAGCCCAGGACGGTGACGTCGACGTGGCCGCCGCGGATCATGGCGAACGCGTCCGCCGAGCTGAAGAAGGCCGCGCCGGGGATCGGTTTCAGGAACTGGCCGCCGGCGTTTATCAGGTCGATATCCTCTTCCCCTTCGTCGGCCAGGGGCCCGCAGTTCAGTATGCCGCTCTCGCTGTGATAGAAAACCACGTTGCCTTCCTGCACGAAGCTGGATACCAAAGTGGGGATACCGATGCCCAGGTTCACATAAGCGCCGTCGGGCAACTCCTTGGCCACCCGCATAGCGATAACTTCCCGGTCAAGGCGTTCCTTGTCTCCTATGTTACTCATCGGTGTCTGCTGCTCCGTCTGGGAGTCAGGTGCCCGGGATTCGGCCAAGAGCGCCTACTCGTAGGGAGAGAAGCCGGTGGGCCGCTTCACGATCCGGTCAACGTATATGCTTGGGGTGACGATCTCCTCGGGGCTGAGGACGCCCGGCTCCACTATCTCGTCCACTTCCATCACCGTGACTCGGGACGCCGTCGCCATCACCGAGTTGAAGTTTCGAGACGTGCCCCGGTACACCACGTTGCCCAGGGTATCCGCCTTGTGGCCCCGGATCAGGCAGAAGTC
>CAYOAF010000085.1:0-20813 GCA_964401855.1 uncultured Dehalococcoidia bacterium | reverse complement strand
TCATGTCCAAGATGGGCATATCCACGGTCCGGAGCTACCGGGGGGCCCAGATATTCGAGGCCGTCGGTCTGAACCAGGAGTTGGTCGACGAGTATTTCAGCTGGACTTCGTCCCGAATCCAGGGCATCGGCCTGGACTCGGTCGAGGAAGAGGTCCTCCAACGGCACCGGTCCGCCTTCGACGCTCCGCACCTGCCCAGCCAACGGGATCTGAGGGTAGGCGGTTTCTACCAGTGGCGCCGGCAAGGGGAGTTTCATCAATGGAACCCAGAGGTCATCGCCAAGCTGCAGGACGCGACCAGGTCCAATAGCTCGGAGACCTACCGGGAATTCGCCCGTCTGGTCAACGACCAGAGCCAGAAGATGGCCACCCTGCGCGGGCTGCTGGAGTTGAAGAAGACCCAGGCTCCCATTCCCTTGGACGAAGTTGAGCCGGCGTCGGAAATCGTCAAACGGTTCGCCACCGGGGCAGTGTCCCTTGGCTCCATCAGCAGGGAATCCCACGAGACCATCGCCATCGCCATGAACCGGATCGAGGCGCGAAGCAACACCGGCGAGGGCGGCGAGGACTTCCACCGCTATACCCCTGACGCCAACGGCGACTCCCGCAGCAGCGCAATGAAACAGGTGGCCTCGGGACGATTCGGCGTCACCGCGAACTACCTGGTGAACGCCACCGACCTGCAGATAAAAATGGCCCAAGGCTCCAAGCCCGGCGAAGGCGGCCAGTTGGCCGGAAACAAGATTGACGAGTACATCGGCTGGGTCCGCCGGACAACCCCTGGCGTAGAGCTGATCTCCCCGCCGCCTCACCACGACATCTATTCGATCGAGGACCTGGCCCAGCTGATCCACGACCTGAAGAATATCAATCCGCAGGCCAGAATACACGTTAAGCTGGTCGCCGAGGTGGGCGTGGGCACAGTCGCCGCGGGCGTAGCCAAGGGCCATGCCGACGTGGTCCTCATCAGCGGCCACGATGGCGGCACCGGCAACTCCCCGGAGTCGTCTATCAAGCATGCCGGGCTTCCCTGGGAACTGGGCATCGCCGAGACCCAACAGGTCCTGGTGGCCAATGGGCTGCGGAGCCGGATAGTGGTGCAAACCGACGGCCAGCTCAAGACCGGCCGGGACACCGTTATCGCCGCGCTGCTGGGGGCTGAGGAGTTCGGCTATGCTACCGCGGCCCTGGTTGTAAGCGGCTGCATCATGCTGCGCAAGTGCCACCTGGGGACCTGTTCCGTGGGAATCGCCACCCAGGACCCGGAGCTGCGCAAGCGGTTCACCGGCCAGCCCGAGTACCTGGTCAGCTACTTCACTTTTGTGGCCGAAGAGATGCGGGAGATCATGGCCGAGCTGGGCTTCCGCACGGTCAACGAGATGGTGGGCCGGGCGGATCTGCTGGACGCCCGGGAGGCCGTCGACCACTGGAAGGCCAAGGGCGTCGACCTGTCCCGGCTACTTTACCGGCAGGAGCCGAGAACTCCTGAGGAGGGGACCTGCTGCAGCGAGGACCAGGACCACGGGTTGGACCGGGCACTGGACCACCAGTTGATCGAGCTAGCCGAGCCTGCTTTGAAGCGTAAGGAGCGAGTGGAGATCAAGCTGCCGATCTGCAACTCCAACCGCACCGTCGGCGCCATGCTCAGTGGCGAGGTCGCCAAACGGTACGGCGAGGAGGGACTTCCGCCCGAGACCATCAAGCTTCACATGACCGGCTCGGCAGGCCAGAGCTTCGGCGCCTTCCTGACCAAGGGGGTCGACGTTTACCTGGAGGGGGACACCAACGACTACCTGGGCAAAGGGATGACTGGAGGCCGCATCGTGGTTTGCCCTCCTCCCGATGCCGTCTTTATCCCGGAAGAAAACATCCTGGTGGGCAACGTGGTGCTGTACGGGGCCACCGGCGGCCAGGCATTCATTCGAGGCCTCGCCGGAGAGCGCTTCTGTGTCCGCAACAGCGGCGTTCACGCCGTCGTTGAGGGGGTGGGCGACCACGGCTGCGAATACATGACCGGTGGGGTGGTGGTGGTGCTGGGGCGGACGGGCCGCAACTTTGGCGCCGGTATGAGCGGGGGCATCGCGTTCGTCAACGACGAAGACGGCGACTTTGAGATACGCTTCAACCCGGGGCTGGCGGACCTTGAGCCCGTCGCCGACCCTGCGGACGTGGCCACCCTCCGAAGCATGATTGAAGAGCATTTGAAGCTCACTGGCAGCAGCCCGGCCCGCCAGATTCTGGCCTCCTGGGAAGAGGCCCTGCCCCGGTTCAAGAAGATCATGCCCCGGGACTACCGGCGCGTGCTGGAAGAGAGACGGCGCGCGCGGGCGGAGGGGAAAACGGAACTACGGGCAACGCATCATGGGTAAACCCACCGGATTCATGGACGCTAAGCGCCAGCCGCCGAAGAGGCGGCCCGTGCTCGACAGAACCGAAGACTACCGGGAGCTTTATGTGCCTTGGCTGGAAGCCCAGGCGCAAGAGCAAGGCTCCCGGTGCATGGATTGTTCCGTTCCCTTCTGCCACATGGGATGTCCGTTGGGAAACGTAATCCCGGAGTTCAACCACCAGGTGTACCTGGGGAATTGGGGCCAAGCCCTCGAAGTGCTCCTGTCCACCAACAATTTTCCCGAATTCACTGGCCGCGTCTGCCCCGCTCCGTGCGAGGCTTCATGCGTTCTGAGCATCAATGGCGACCCAGTGACCATCGAGTACATCGAGAAGCAGATCGCCGAATGGGGTTTCGCCGAGGGATGGATCAAGCCCGAGCCTCCCAAGGTGCGTACCGGCAAGAAGGTCGCGGTGGTGGGCTCGGGCCCCGCGGGCCTGGCGGCGGCTCAACAACTCAACCGGGCCGGCCACTGGGTCACCGTCCTCGAACGGGCCGACCTGATCGGCGGCATCCTGAGCCTGGGTATACCCGATTTCAAGCTCGACAAGCAGGTTGTGCGCCGCCGGATCGACCTGCTGGCTGAGGAAGGGATCACCTTTAAGACCGGGGTCAACGTGGGAATGGATTACCCGGTGAAGGAGCTGCTGGCGGACTTCGACGCCGTTTGTCTTACCTGCGGCTCGACCCAGGCGCGGGACTTGCCCGTGCCGGGCCGGGAGTTGGGCGGCATCCACTTGGCCATGGAGTACCTGACGCAACAGAACCGGGTTTTGAACGGCGAAGAGATCGATCCAGCGGAACGTATCACCGCCCAGGATAAGCAGGTGGTGATCCTGGGCGGCGGCGATACCGGGGCTGACTGTCTGGGGACGGCACTCCGGCAGGGCGCCAAGATCGTTTTTCAGTTTGAGCTATTGCCTGAACCGCCCCTTGAACGGTTGCCTCACAACCCCTGGCCGCAATGGCCCGCCGTTTTACACTTGTCCCCGGCCCACGAAGAGGGCGGTATCCGCGACTATGACGTGTCGACCAAGGCCTTCTTGGGCACCAATGGCACGGTGGAGCGGCTGCACGCCGTCCGGGTCCAGTGGGACCCGTCGGGCAGCAACGGCCGGCCCGGAATGCAAGAAGTGCCAGAGAGCGACTTCATCGTCGAGGCCGACCTGGTGCTGCTGGCGATGGGCTTCCTACACCCGGAGCATTCCAGGATGCTGGCCCAATTGGGAGTGGAACTGGACGCCCGAGGCAACGTGAAGACCGACCAGAACAAGATGACCAGCATCCCCGGCGTTTTCGCCGGCGGCGATGTGGCGCGGGGGCAATCGCTGGTGGTCTGGGCTATCGCCGAGGGCCGGGAAGCAGCCCGCGGCGTTGACTCCTACTTGATGGGCCATACGGTCTTGCCCCGCTCCCTGACGGCGAGCTAGACTCGGCTCATAGGCCGCCCGTTTCCACAACACCCGCTGTGCCGGGCGCGCCGGGCCTTTTGTCGTCCGGGCCGGCGGGGCCACCTCGCCGAGCCTTGGCGTTCCACTCTTCGATCAGCACCTCCACCACTGCGGTGATGCCGAGATCGGCCGGCGGGGGGGGGGCATATTCGCTGCCGATAGAGCGGCCAGGGAAATAGCGCCGCACCATCTGGTCCAACAGTTCATACTTTTCGGACTGGTCCGTGATGGCTCTGGCCTTGCCCAGCAGTACGACGCTCCGGTAATTCATGGAGTGGCTCATCGCCTTTCGTGAGTAGACCAAGCCATCCACCAGCGTCACCGTCACGCATACCGGCTCGCCGTTGGCCAGATGTCCGAGGGCTCGGCCCTTGAGGGCGCCGTGGAGGTACACGTGGTCCGGCCTGGAAGGATCGTAGTGGTAAGAAAAGGGTATCACGAAGGGCTGGCCGCCCTGTACGAACCCCACGTGCGCCACCCTGCCTTCTGACAGGATGGCGGCGGCCTCGCCGGGCACGGCCCGTTCCGGGTGATTCCTTATGCGCGTGCGTTCGGTTACCTTCATCGGCAGTCCTTCTCCCTGGATTGGGATGAATTGCAATCATGCCCGTTGCCGCTGAAATCGGGTGCCGGTCACCATGGCTGCTTTGGTGAAGGGGTGAATGGCAGGCCCCACGGCCTTCGCAGGGATGAGGGACCGGGTAATAAAGGCCTCCCGAAATCCGGTCCGGCGGAAGCCTGCCGCGTGGCCGCCGTCCCTCGAAGGGAACGCATTACTCTTGCGGCACCGTCAGGGACTGGGCAGCTTTGGCCAGCTGCGCCGGATCGACCAGCACCTTGGCCAAGACCAGCGGCCCTTCCTGATCCAACACCAGTTCCCCGAAGGATAGAGACCCTCCACCCTCGATTCGTTCCAGGGCCAGCTGAAGCGCCGCCCCCGCAGAGGACTCGTCTTCGAAGCCGGTGATACCGTAGAACACCACTGCTTCGTCATCTTCCAAGCTGGCGCTGACCGCCGCGCCGGCGCAGCCGGGCACGTCGATTACCATTCCCAACTCACCCAGGTCGCCGCACCGATGGAACACGGTGGCCGCGAACCCCGAGGGCAGCCGGTCGACAAGACCGTTGATCTCCGGATCGTCAAGCAAGCCGGGTTGGAGCCCGTCGAAGACATCCAATGCGCCTCTGACCAGATCCGTGGCCGGGGCCCCGCCCGCGGGTGACCCCGTGGCAAATACCACTGTGGAATCATCGGCTTCACCGACGGCTAGAGTCAGCCCGAACAGATCCATACTCCAAACCCGATGGTTTCGATACCCCTGAGGTTCCGGGCCGCCGGCGGATAGACCAAAGCTGCTGGCCATGCCCAGGAGGGCTTCAACGTCGAAGGCCCCATCCAGCACGGTGAAAGCTCCTTTCCCGTCTTTGCCGGTGGCTACTACCAGCCGGTCGATGAGGCCGGTGGCCGCGATCGGCAGAGTCCCCGCCAGTCCCAGGGTTTCCAGGTTGAGGGCTTCCTGCAGCGGAGGACTGCTCTCCAGCGCCCGAGCATCCATGAAAACCGCCGAGCTGTAGGAGCCCGGTACCAGGGAAAGTAAGTGAGACAATTTGGCTTGCCGGGCGGGATGGGGCGCGGGTAGAGACACGTCACCGAGCACCGCCGAATCCGCCGGGACCGGCGTGGGCGTTGGCACCGGAGTTGGTGTGGGTGTGGGCGTAAGCGTTGGGGCCACCGTGGCTTCGGCACAGCCGGCTAGGGCCACGGTGAAGATCAGGGCGGCCAGCAGTCCGGCTAACCGGAGAAGGAACCGGCTCATGTTCTTACCTCCAGGGATTCCAAGGTTGAGGTGTGTTCGAGGTACTCCCGGATGTCTAGGACCTGGATGGTGTTGGTCGTGCCCGAAACCCCCGGCGGAAACCCATGGACTATGGTCACCACGTCAGTTTCGTCGACCAGTCCGCTTTCCAGCGAGGCTTTGACCAGCGAGGCGACTAGGTCGGCCACATCCCGTTCCGGAGGGATCAACCCCATGTGGAACAGTCCCCAACCCAGGGATGCCCTTCTCAACGTTACCGCTTCATGGGAGAAAACGAGAATGTCGCTTTCAAGCCGAAACCAGGATACTTGAAAGGCGGCGCGTCCGGTGCTGGTGACGACAATGGGCTTGGCGTGAATGTCCCGGACCAGTTGCCCCGCGGTGGCGGCCACGGCCTGGGTGCGGCCGCGAGATCGGAGGACCTGATGATAAGGGTAGGCCCGTTCCGCCTCTCTGATGGTGGTGTCGGCAACCCTTATTGTATCCACCGGATACTTTCCAACCGCGGTCTCGTCGGAGAGCGGAATAGCGTCGCAGCCATCCAGGACGGTGTTGGCTATATCCGATCTCTCAGCCTGAATGGGGGTCGGTGAAACCACCATGGAGCCGAGTATCTGGGTCGCGATGATTTTTGTCTTTCTCATGAAAGCTTGCTCGGCTCCAGAACAGCGGACGTGGGGGATTCTGCATCCCACGCCGCCCGGCTGTCGGCGGGGCGCCCGTAGTTGGGCGGTGTGGTCTGTGGATCAGGCGGGACGAAAAGCCAGAGAAGGGTGTTCCGGGTCCAGCTCTTCCAGGTCCAGGACCAGGTCCATACCCGTCTTGATGTCTTGGGGGTTCCTGCCGTCCACGCCCAGGATTATGGCGCTGACTCGAGGGCCCTCTTCCAGGGTCACCACGCCGGTGCAGTAGGGGTTGTCGCGACCGTAGCCCTTCTGCCCCATGTATACCGGGACAATGGAGATGCAGGTGAAGGTGCTGAGGCGGCCCTTGCCGCTAAACTCGTGCCATTCCAGGTTTTTGCCGTGGCAGGCGGCGCACATCGGTCGGGGCACCGCCGACAGTGTGCCGCAGGAACGGCAGCGCACGCCCTTCAACCGCTTGCCCTGGTTCAGGTTGGCGAAATACGAAGCTGCCGTGAATTCGGTGGTGCCGTCCGCCATGTCGCCCCCTAGCCGAGCCGCAAGATGTTGACCACGCAGGTACCGCCGGTGCCACCGACGTTGTGAGTCAGGCCCACTTCAACGCCGGGGCCTGGAACCTGGCGAAGGCCGGCCTCGCCGCGCAACTGATGGAAAACCTCGATCACCTGGGCGACCCCGGAGGCCCCCACCGGGTGCCCTTTGGCCTTCAGGCCGCCCGAGGTGTTGATGGGCCGGTCGCCGGTCCGCGCCGTGCGGCCTTCGTCGATCGCGCGGGGCCCTTCCCCGGGGGCGAAGAAGCCCAGATCCTCGGAGGCGATGATCTCGGCGATGGTGAAGCAGTCGTGGACTTCGGCAACCTGGATGTTCTTGGGAGTGACCCCGGCCATCTCGTAGGCTTGGGCCGCCGCCGCCTTAGCCGAGGCCAGGGAGGTCAGCTCCACGGCGTCGTGCATGGGCCGGCCGGTAGCCTGGCCCATGCCGGCTATTTGCACCGGCTTGCCGGTGAAGTTGCCGGCCAGCTCCGACGCTACCAGCAGCACGCACGCGGCGCCGTCGGTAATGGGTGCGCAGTCGTAGAGCCGCAAGGGCCAGGCGATCCAGGGATTGGTCTGGGGGTCGTGGAGGAAGTCCATCTCGTCCTGCCAACTGGGCAGGGGCTGGCCCTGTTCCTGGGCCCTGGCCTTCCGACGTTCCATCAGGTCGCGGATAGTCACGTTGAACTGAGCCTTCGGGTTCAGCGCGCCGTTCTGGTGGTTCTTGATGCCCACCTTCAACAGGTGGTCCAGGTTGGTCTCGTACCGGTCCATGTGGGCCTTGGCCAGGGCGCCGAAGATGCCGGGGAAAGTCAGCCCGGCGGGGACCTCATAGAGCGCGTCGGCGGCGGCGGAGAGCACGTCGGTGACCTCGTCCGTGGGCAGGTTGGTCATCTTCTCCATGCCGCCCACCAGCACGATGTCGTACATCCCCGAGGCGATGGCCATGACGCCCTCGCGCAGGGCGCTTCCGCTGCTGGCGCAGGCGTTCTCCACGCGAGTCACCGGGGCGGGCGTTAGCCCCAGCCAGTCGGCAATGATGGGAGCGGTGTGGCCCTGGTGTTCGAAAAGGTCCGACGAGAAGTTGCCCACGTAGGCGGTCTCGATGTCCCTGATGTCGAAGCCCCGGCCCATGTGGCCGATCAGGTCATGGAAAGCCTCGACGAACAGGTCGCGGCTGGTCTTCTCCTTGAAGGCCCCGAAGGGGGACATGCCCGCGCCCACGATGGATACATCCTTTCCCAGGCGGCGTTTTTTGATAACCGTTGCCATACCCCTTTACCTCCCTGGCGGGTTGGTGCGTGATAAAGAGCGGGTGCCTTTCGCAATTATGCTGGCCTCCGCGCTGGCCCGTCAACCGGCGGGGCGAGCAACCACCATTTCTTCTACAACGTGCCCACGCGTTCTTTAATCGCCCATACGGCCGGAGCCGCCGTCAAGGCAAGACCGCAACCGCCTTGACCTCCACCAGGAACTCTTCCCGGACCAGCCTGGCGACGACCAAGAGAGTGTTGGGAGGGTAGTCGGCGTTGGGAAAGATTTGGGGAAAGAGTTCGGTCCGGGCTTGCTTGAATGGTTGTACCGTCTCTTTTCCGACTATGTAGGTGGTGAACTCCACCACGTCGCTGAAGGAGGCGCCCGCCCCATCCAGCACCTGCTCGAGGTTCCGGAAGACCTGGCGGGTCTGGGCCGCCGCGTCTCCTCCACCCACCAGATTACCGGTGTCGTCCAGGGGCACCTGGCCGACGACGAACAACAGCGTGCCCGCTTTGACCTGCGCGGCCATGGAGTAATCGCCTATCGGCTGGGGCGCCGAAAGAGGGTTGAGGGTCGTTCGCCGTTCTTGCGTCATCTTCGTCACCTCCGGGAAAGCCCCAGCATCTGGGAGACCTCGGCTTTGATAGCCGGACCCATTATAGAGGATACCGGTCAACAGAAGCCAGGCGCCCAGGTTGTCATGGGTCCACCGTGAAAACCGGAAAGAGTATAGGGTCAACGGCCAGGCTTGCCCGATAGGTATGCCCCAGCGGCAAGAGCATGGGCGGTGACCCGGCCGGGTGTCAACCTCCTTGCCCCATGGTATACTCCGCTCCATGACAGGCGAGGCGGCCCGGCCCCAGGTAGGTGTGGGCGTCGTTTTCCTGAAGGACGGTCGAGTTTTCCTGGCCAGACGCCGGGGCGCCCACGGCGAAGATACATGGGCATCGGCAGGCGGCCACCTGGAGATGGGCGAATCGCTGGAAGAGTGCGCCCGCCGGGAGGCACGGGAAGAGTTGGGCGTGACCGTGGGGGACCTGCGATTCCTCTGTGTGAGCAACATCGTCGCCTACGGCAAGCATTACGTGGACATCGAATTTCTGGGAGACATTGACGGCCAGGAGCCCGAGGTGGCCGAACCGGATAGGTTTTCAGACGGCGGCTGGTTCCCGTTGGATAGCCTGCCCCGGCCCCTTTTCCACGCGATGGAGTACGCGCTGGATGCATTGCGCACGGGCCACTGCTATTATCCAGGCGGTTCAAGTCCAAACCTTTAGGTGCCGTGGTCTGGACACGCCTGGAGCCGGGCCAACTTCTTGTTTCCCTGCAAGCTCTGCGACATCGGTCCCGGAAGATCATCGAAGGGGTGCGATATGGTGGCTAAAAAAGGGAAAGGCCTGCTGATGGTTTACGCCGATGTCCGGCCCGAGGACGAAGACGAGTTCAACCGTTGGTATAACGAGGAGCATATCCCGGAGCGGCTTGCCATCCCCGGCGTGCTCGACGCCGCCCGTTACGTGGCCGTCCGGGGTGGACCGAAGTACCTGGCTTGCTATGAGCTTGCCGAGGCCGAGGCGTACTTCTCCGAGGCCTGGCAATACCGGTTGAACCATCCCACCGAATGGACGCTGCGCATGTCGCCCGCCAACATCGGAATCAATCCCGTGCGCAACGTATACCGGCTCATCTTCCCGGACGACGTACCCGAGGAGACGGCCCAGGCCGGTATGGCACCGACGCTTTTGGTGGGCCGGATGTCCGTCACCCAAGAGGTGGAAGCCCTTTTCAATCTAGAATACAATACCGAACGCATACCCCTATGCTACCGCGTGCCGGGTTACATCCGGGGCCGGCGCTACGAAGCGGTGATGGGAGGGCCCAAGTACGCTACGGTGCATGAGCTGGGAAGCCACCAGGTGCACGAGAGCCCGGCCTGGGGCGTGTGGCGGAACGCGGCGCCGCCCCAATGGTCGGAAACCGTCCGTCCCCAGATGACCCACGCCTCCGGCTCGCCGGGAGTTTACACTCGAATCTTCCCCGATTAGCCCTATCGTAGGGTTGCCAATTTATGGCCAGCCAAGGGCGCCGCCGCGGGAGGGATGGCAGGACCTGGCCTGACCGGGCTAAGTAGACATAAAATTGGCGTATATTGGTGAAGGAATTACAGGTAAACCAGCTACAAATCTGGTATAATAAACGGGCGCTGTTCAGAGCGGAGCCCTAGCTTCGCTGTGCCGCCTTCGGCCGATCCATTCCCTGCCTTTAGCGCAAATCCGCCTGGGATAGGACTACATGCAGCAACACTCAACAGCTGGATACACCGCCAAAGATATACAGGTCCTGGAAGGGCTGGAAGCAGTCAGGGTCCGCCCTGGAATGTATATCGGCAGCACCGACCAGCGGGGACTGCACCATCTGATATACGAGATATTGGACAACGCGGTCGACGAGGCCATGGCCGGCTTCTGCAGCGGTGTGGACGTATCCATCGATGAGTCCGGCTTGATCACAGTCAGTGATGACGGACGGGGCATCCCGGTTGATATCCACCCGACGACAGGCAAAACGGCGCTGGAAACGGTGATGACCACCCTCCATGCCGGTGGTAAGTTCGGTGGAGGGGCCTACAAGGTGACCGGCGGGCTGCACGGCGTCGGCGGCTCCGTGGTCAACGGCCTATCCGAGTTCCTCAGGGCCGAAGTCCGACGGGGCGGTTGGCTTTACTACCAGGAGTACGCCGAGGGCTTGCCACAGGGCAAGATAATCAAGGAGGAGAAAACCGACCGCCAAGGCACGACCATCTCCTTCCGGCCCGACCCGAAGATTTTCCCAGTCGTTGAATACGATTTCGATACACTGACCGACCACTTCAAGGAAATCGCTTACCTGAACAAAGGCCTGGAGATTCGCTTTCATAGCGATTGGCACCTGGAAGCACGGCGGGGAGACGTAGAGCGCACGTACTACTTCGACGGCGGCATTGCCAACCTGGTGCGCAACGTCAACCGGAACCGCCGGGTGATGCAGGCCATTCCCTTCTACTACGAGAAGATGGTGGACGAAACCATGGTAGAAGTGGCCGTCCAGTACAACGACGGCTTCGCCGAGACGGTATTCTCCTTCGCCAACTGTATCAACACCCAGGAGGGTGGCGTCCATCTGACTGGCTTCCGCACCGCCCTGACCCGCGTTATCAACGACTACGCCCGCAAGCAAGGTTTCATCAAGGACGACCAGCCCAACCTGCTTGGGGACGATGTCCGGGAAGGTCTTTCAGGGGTGGTCAGCGTCAAGCTCACCGATCCCCAGTTTGAGGGCCAGACCAAGACCAAGCTGGGCAATGCTGAGGTTAGGGGCATCGTAGATTCCGTGGTCGGCGAAGGTTTGAGCCGCTACCTGGAAGAGAACCTGCCTGAGAGCAAACGGATCATCGAGAAGTGCCTCACCTCGCAACGGGCCAGGGAGGCGGCGAAGAGGGCTAGGGACCTAGTGATCCGCAAGAACGCCCTGGATGGGACCTCCCTTCCCGGCAAGCTGGCCGACTGCGCGGAGCGTGACCCCTCGAAGTCCGAACTCTACATAGTGGAGGGTGAATCCGCGGGCGGCTCGGCCAAGATGGGCCGGGACCGGCGCTTCCAGGCGATCTTGCCGCTGAAAGGTAAAATCCTCAACGTGGAACGGGTGCTTCAGCAGCCCGACAAGATTCTGGGGCACGAAGAAATCCGAGCCATGGTGGCTGCAGTGGGCGCCGGCGAGGGGGAAGAGTTCGACCCCACCAAGGTGCGGTACCACAAGATCATTATCATGACTGACGCCGACGTGGACGGCTCTCACATCCGTACCCTGGTGTTGACCTTCTTCTACCGGCGTATGCAGGCCCTGATCGACGCGGGCTACCTGTATATCGCGCAACCGCCCCTTTACCGCATCCAGAGCGGCAAGAAGGTCCAGTACGCCTACGTCGAAGACGAGAAAGATGTATTGCTGGACCAGATGACGGGGCAGCGAAACGTACAAATTCAGCGTTACAAAGGCCTGGGTGAGATGAACCCCGATCAGCTGTGGGAAACCACCATGAACCCTGAGACTCGCCAGATGCTTCTGGTCCGCGTTGAAAACGCGGTCGAAGTAAACGATGTGTTCACCGCACTGATGGGTGAGGACGTGGCCCCACGCAAGAGCTTCATCAACGCCCATGCCCGCAGTGTCAAGAACTTGGACGTATAAGCAACCAGCTTCAGGAGGAACGAATTGCCCGCGAAGAAGGCCGGCCGCCGGTCATTGAAACGCTACCGCCGCAACGGCAGCGTGAGAACCGCCACTAGGACCGCTATCACCAAGGCCCTGCGCTCAGTAGAGTCGGGCGACGCGACAGTAGCGGAGCCGATCGTCCGGGATGCTATCAGCATCCTGGACCGGGCGGTGCGAAAGGGAGTGTTGCACAAGAACAACGTGGCCCGTCGCAAGTCCCGGATCTCGGCCAAACTGAACCGCATCCGGGGAGCCGCGCCAGCCTGAAAACCGGGAAGCCTGACTGGCCTGGAGCCGCTTGGACTTGAAAGGCCGGTAGCGGTAGTGCGCCGGTTCTTTGCGGCAGGCCGTCGAATAGCGCCACCGAGCCGAGGCCGCCCCCATGGGCGGCCTCGTTTGACGCCTTCAGCCGCGCCCAATATGGACCCAAAACGTGACAGGGCCTCATTGACAGGTAACAACCCCTTTGCTAGCCTGGAAACAGAACAAAAGTTTCAGGAAGGCAGGGTATGGCGGGTAAGAGCAGGCTTTCTCCGAGGCGGCGCCAGATACTGGAGTTTATCCAGGGCTTCATCAGCGAAAACGGCATTCCCCCTACCATCCGTGACATTCAACGGGCCTGTGACATCAGTTCCACCTCGGTGGTGGACTACAACCTACACCGGTTGCGGGAGGGCGGCTACTTGAACCGGCGGCCGGACGTGGCCCGAGGCATCGAATTGCTGGACGATTACGGGCAACCGGTATCGACCGCCCCCCGGGTCCAGATTGTCGGCGCCATTGCCGCCGGCATGCCGCTGCCGGTGTTTTCCACCGAGGGGGCGGCCTCCAGCGAGGAGTTTGACACCATAGAAATCCCTTCGGGCCTCCAGCGCAGGCACGGCAGGCTGTTTGGCCTGATGGTCCGCGGCACCTCCATGGTCGACGCCCTAATCGACGACGGAGACGTGGTTATCATCAAGCCAGCGCGGCAGGCGGCCAACGGTGAAATGGTGGTGGCTTGGTTGAAAGATGAAGAAGAGGCTACGCTGAAGAAGTTCTACCTGGAGGGAGACCAGGTGCGCCTCCAGCCGGCCAATAGCCAGATGGGGCCTATCTACAGCCCTGCAAGCAACGTCGAAGTTCACGGTAAGGTAGTCGATGTGGTAACAGTGAGGCGGTATATCTAGTCCGGAAGTTCGGTTAACCGGCCACACCTTCGCCCTGGCTCCTTCAACACCCGTCGCGCCTGGTCAGGAGACCGGGGCGGCCACGGATTCCCGCGGCTCCTGTTGCTCCCTTGTGTTCAATGAAACCATCTCCATTCTCATGGACTGACGTTTTTTCTGAGGCTTCATGCCCCGGCGGGGCGCCACCGCCGGGCGGAAATCACCCCCTGCCCCCTTCTATCAAAGGGGGCAGGGGGTGATTTCCAGAGCATCTGTTGAATGGTGTCATTATCCCTGAACCACGACAGCCCAACTTGTGCCGAGGTCCCGGAAAACCTATACTGAGTAGTCGTGTAACGTGGGGCGGAGGCGGATGTAGGGAACTATGAGGGCGGGCCCGCTCCGGCGGAAGACCGGTCCGCCGCTGAAGCAATCATGGAGAGGGCGCATGTTCGATTTTCACACTCACACTTTTCTGAGCGACGGCGTGCTGTCTCCCACAGAACTGATCCGCCGCGCCCTGGTGCGAGGGTATCAGGCGATAGCCGTCACCGACCATGTGGGGGTGGGCAACCTGGAATTGGTGGTCAAGACGTTGGTCAAAGACTGCGCCGAGGCGACGAAACGGTGGGATATCCTGGCCTTGCCCGGTGTGGAAATCACCTACGTGCCCAAAGAGGATATCGATACGGTGGCCCGGGCAGCCAAAGAGTTGGGGGCCCGGATGGTGACGGTGCATGGAGAGACGATTGTGGAGCCAGTGGAACCGGGAACCAATGACGCAGCCGTACGCTCGGCATCGGTGGACATACTGGCACATCCGGGCCTGATTACCTACGACGATGCCCGCTTAGCGGCCGAGAGAGGCGTGTACCTGGAAATGTCGGCTCGCAAAGGCCATAGCCTCACCAACGGCCATGTGGCTAAAGTGGCTAAGCAGGCCGGGGCCGGCATGGTCCTGGACTCTGATGCCCATGAGCCGGACGATCTGTTGACACCTGAACTCACACGTAAGATCGCGATGGGCGCGGGCCTCACCGACGAAGAAGCCCACGCCCTATTGCAACTGAATCCGCGAAACCTATTGGCGAGACTTGGGTTCGGACCTGTCCCAACGTCTCAAACGCAGGCAATCTCGCCGTAAGCCATTTATTGCAAGGCAGACACCAGGGAGATTACGCCTTGCCGATTCTAAAGACCTTCGTGCCACACGTGGGACAGACGCCCTGAGTGGCTGGCCGCCCGTTCTTCAATGTTACCTGTTTTGGATTGGATATTTCCCGTTTGCTTCGACACTTGAAGCAATATGCCTCCATGTTCTTGACCCCCATCCTTGATTGCGTTTGTACAGAGTAACACGTGGTGTCCAATGTACCACTGGAAAATTGGCCCCGCGGGTTCCAATTAGGTGGAATGCGGACGTCGGTAACGGTTTCCCTGGCTATGCCCTTGTTTTCCCGCCCCTCCTCCTTAACAACTGGACCCGCCGGTGCTGCAAGGCAGCAGGTACATACGTTAACATAACCGCTATCAATATACCGAGTGGATGGAATTTGTCAAGGCAAGTAGGCATACAATTGCTGATTTGTCCTGGAAATTGGCCGGAATCAGACCCATACCTCCCGGTTTTGGCGGGACTGCCGCCTTCTCCGGCCCCCCAACAAAGGGGCAGGCCTTAAAACGGAAAACAGGGGGGCGGGACAAAACGGCCCCTGAAATCGCTTTGGGGACGTTCCTTTGGCCATGCCCATGCCCATACCCGCCCGCGCGGTGGAACCCCGACAAAGCCGACTGATCTCCCCTCACCCGCCGGGCGGGACGGGGGCGTAAGGAGAAGGAGTGTCCACCTGGAAGACCTTCACCGGCCGCCAGGCGTTCCCCGCCCGGTCAAACCGGACCAAGGCCAGGAATTGGCCTTTGGGACTGTAGGCCCGGAACGGTTCGAGATACCCAGCTTCCAGCCCCGTCCCTCCCAAGCTGACCGATTGGCCGTGGCGTAGATACTGTTCGGCTTGGCGGCCGACGGTGATGCTCTTCAAGTCATGCAATACCCAATCTATGGGGTGCAGGTAGCGCTCCCAACCGGCGGGCTGAGCGGCGGCATCTTCGAGTTCTTCCAATGTCACCGACTCTTCGGCGTGGAACACGCCGCTGGAAAGACGGACCAGGTCCGCCACGTGCCCACCACAACCCAGGGCCGCGCCCAAATCATGGGCCAGGGACCGAATGTAGGCGCCGCGGCCGCTTTCAACCTCCAACACCAGGCTGGGGGGGGAAAAGCTAACCACCTGGATGTTGTATATCTCCACGGGCCGGGTTTCCCGCTCCACCTCGATGCCGGCCCGGGCCAACTTGTACAACCGCTGCCCCTGAACCTTTATGGCGCTGTACATAGGCGGGGCTTGCTGAATTAGGCCGATGAAGGACTGCAATGCTGCCTCGACCATCTCTTGGGTCAGGCCGTCCACTCCCCTGGTCGCGGTGACCTGACCTTCAGCGTCATAGGTGGCAGTGGCGACGCCGAGCTTGATCTCCACCACGTACCGTTTGCGGCCCGCTACCACGTGGTCCATCAGGCGAGTTGCCTGGCCAAAACAGACCGGCAGTATGCCTCGGGCCAATGGGTCCATGGTGCCGCCGTGTCCAACCTTGTGACGCTGGCCGGTGATGCGTTTCACGCGGCGTAACGCGTCCATGGAAGTGATCCCCGGTGGTTTGAAGAGGTTGATGAACCCGTCAATTGACGGCTGGCCGCTGTTCTTGGATTTGGTCATACATCAGCAACTGCGGGAGGAAGAAGGCAGGGGCCCCCCGCTCCAGTCATCCACTTCTATCGAGTCCTGGGCAGGACCTTGCTCCCGGATGCTGTTCATTATCTCCAACAGGTGGCCCGCTTCTTCGAGAGACTCATCGAGAGAGAAGGTCAAAAAGGGCGTGTGGCGCAGGGTGAGACGCGGCCGCAGCTCCCGCCGCAGGAAGGAAGAGGCAGACCGGATTGCTTTTATCGCGCTGAGTTTGGCTTCTGGGTCCCCCATAACACTCAGGAATACCTCGGCGGCCCGAAAATCGCTTGAGGTGTTGACACGGGTGATGCTGATCACCCCCTGCAAGCGCGGGTCTTTTATCTGACGGGCCAGCAACAGGCTGATTTCCTGGCGCAACAGTTCATTGACACGTTCGATACGTCTGGACATATAAAGTATCCCCCGGGTCTGGTGGTGGAGGAATTGGGCAGAGACAGGTGCCCACCTATTGGCTTAACGGCGGCCCGCTTCCAGGCGGTGAGCTTCCACAACATCGCCCTCTTGGAAGTCGTTGAAGCCTTGCAGGATGATCCCGCAATCGGTGCCGGCGGTCATCTCCGTGACTTCGTCCCGGAAATGGCGCAGACTAGCGATGGTGGTTTCGTGTATGGATTCGCCGTTCCGCACGATCCGCACGTTTGCGCCGCGGCTTACCCGGCCCTCGGTGACCCGGCATCCCGCGATCTGAATGCCCCGGCGGGATGGGAATATCTCCCGGATCTCGGCTCGCCCCACGATCACATCGGTTTGAACCGGGTCGAGCATGCCGTGCAGCCCACGGTCCACGTCTTCGATCAACTGGTAGATGATGTCGTAGCGGCGGATTTCCACGCCCATCCGTTCGGCCAGCCGTTCCGCGCTGGTTTCTGTGCCCACCGTGAATCCGAAGACGACAGCTTCAGACGCGCTGGCCAGCATGACGTCGGACTCGGTAACGGAGCCACAGCCGGTATGCAATATACGGACCTTTGCCTCGTCGGCGCCCATGCCTTCCAGGGCCTGGCGCACCGCCTCCACGCTACCCTGCACATCGGCCTTGAGGACCAGTTTCAGCTCTTTGACGTCACCGGTGTCGATCTGTTTGACAATCTCGTCCAGGGTTAAAGCCCGTGTCTGGCCCTGTCGAATGGATTGACTCTTTTCTCGTTCCCCAACAACGGCTCGGGCGGCCCGCTCGTTGGCAACGATCAAGAACTGGTCTCCGGCTTCCGGGACGGCGCCAAAACCCAGGACTTCGCCCGGTTCCCCCGGTATGATCATCTTGACCACTTTGCCCTGGTAGTCGGTTATGGCTTTGACCCGGCCCCAAACGTTTCCAGCGACGATCTGGTCGCCGACCCTGAGGATGCCGTCTTGTACCAGTAAAGCGGCGGTAGGGCCGCGCTTTCGGTCCAGCCTGGCTTCGATGACAACCCCGGTGGCAGGCTTGTCCTGGTTGGCCTTGAGTTCCGCGAGTTCGGCTACCACCAGGATGTTCTCCAGCAGGTCGTCGATACCTTGCCCGGTACGGGCGGAAACCTGCACGGAAATCACATCCCCTCCCCAGTCTTCGACCAGTAGCTCATGCTCGCTGAGCTGGCGCTTGACCCGCTCCGGATCGGCTCCCGGCAGGTCCATCTTGTTGATGGCGACTACTACGGGGACGGCGGCGGCCTTGGCGTGGTTGATGGCTTCCACCGATTGCGGCATCAGTCCGTCGTCGGCTGCCACTACCAGGACGGCGATATCAGTGACCCTGGCGCCGCGGGCCCGGATCGCGGTAAAGGCCTCGTGGCCCGGTGTGTCTAGGAAGGTGATCAATTGGCCTTGGCATTCTACCTGATAGGCGCCAATGTGCTGGGTGATGCCGCCTACCTCGCGCTCGGCCACCCGAGTCCGTCGAACGGTATCCAAAAGACTCGTTTTCCCGTGGTCCACGTGGCCCAGAATGGTAACCACGGGCGGCCGGGGGCTCAGGTTGGCCGGCGCCTCAGGTTCGTCAGCTTCGGCGGTGGGACCGGCCTCCGCCTCAATGGGCTCGGCAAGGATGGTGTGGATGCCGAAGGCGGCGGTCACCAATGTGGCCACCTCATAGTCGATGACCTGGTTCATTGCTGCCATGATGCCGTTGCGCATCAGTTGCTTGATGACGTCGATGGGGCTTTGATCGGTAAGCTCTGCCAGTCGTTGAACAGTCAGGGTTTGAGGCAATACCAAGACCTTGGGCCGAGCCCGGCGCCCCTCAACTGGTCTACGGCGCGGACTGTCTTGGTCGTCGACTGGAGTAGGTCGTCCCTCAGAAGTCATCTACTCTTCCTCAGAGGCTGCCCCAATTACCGCCTCCTGGTGGAAGGCCAACAGTTGGGCCCGGTCTTGGGCGCACAGTATAATCTTGAGACTTCGTTCCAGCCCGCCTTTACGAATGCCTTTTTGCCAGCAGCCGGGAGACCAGCATAGGTAAGCGCCTCTTCCTGCACCCTTGCCGGTCCGGTCCACCACCACGGTTCCTTCCGGGGTCCGCAGGAGCCGCACCAATTCCTTCTTGGGGAGCTTCAGTCTGCAGGCAACGCAACTGCGTTCAGGTATGTGCCGCTCTTTGGCCAAGGCCGTATCTCAACTCTGGGGCCCGCCGGCAGTTAGCGCCCGCCGCGCCGGCCCCGGCCCCCGGCTCCTGACCTTTGGCGGCCCTTGCGGTCCCGGCGGCCGCCCCCACGTTCATCTACCAGGTCTTCGGCAAACCTGATCTTTCCGGCGTCGGGGGTGAGCACCGGCATTGAAAGCATCAATTCCGGCTCCTCCGCCGGTCCCTCGTGATCGTCATCCAGGAGTTCAACGTCTTCGAGGGTGAAGGACTCCAGTTCCTCAACGCTGATCCCGGCGCCAACCTCTTCGGGGGCTTCAGCTTCAGCTTCGGCTTCGATTTCGCGTGTCGCTTCCTCTTCCTCTTGGATCAAAGCCTCGAGGATCTTGTCTTCATCCAGTGCTGCCTCAGCGGCGTCAGGCGTCTCAGACGGCGTCGGCGGCGCCTCGAGGGCGTCCTCTGCCTCCACCGTCGCGGCCTCTGTCGCTCCAGCATCCTCTGCGGTCACGACCTCGGCCAAACCTGCGAGCTCAGCCTCGGCGGCCGCGATTGCGGCGGTCTCGTCTTCAAACTCGGCCTTCGTGTCCTGACCGAACTTGCCCGCCGCTTTCTCTTGGGCCTCCCGCAGACGCGCCTCTCGCAGTTCCTCCCACTCGGTGAGACCCTTGATGTCCAGCCGCCAGCCCGTGAGCCGCGCGGCGAGCCTGGTGTTCTGGCCCTCTCTGCCGATGGCAAGAGATAGCTGCTGGTCGGGCACCACCACGGTGGCCGTTA
The DNA here is from genome assembly GCA_964401855.1 of uncultured Dehalococcoidia bacterium. Classification (GTDB taxonomy): domain Bacteria; phylum Chloroflexota; class Dehalococcoidia; order Lucifugimonadales; family UBA3495; genus CAJWBT01. The sequence goes on along the minus strand of CAYOAF010000085.1, from coordinate 1,185 downwards.
GATCGTCCAATGAGAGATCTACATGGGTCGGCGCCGAGGGACTCAAGGCCTTGGTGATAAACACCTTGGGGTCTTTGTCCCAGGAGACAACGTCGATTTTCTCGCCTTGGAGTTCGTTGACTATGCTCTGTATTCGGTTGCCCCGTATACCGATGCACGACCCAACCGGGTCAATCCCCGGCTGCGTGGCAGTGACCGCCACCTTGCTGCGAAAACCGGCCTCTCGGGCGATGGCTTTGATCTCCACAACCCCGTTGTATACCTCGGGCACTTCGATCTCGAAGAGCCGCTTCAACATATTCCGATGGCTTCGGGATACGAGGATCTCCGGCCCTTTGGGGCCGCTGTTCACGCTCACCACGTAGACTTTCGTTCGCTGGCCTTTTCTATACCGTTCGGTGGGAACCTGTTCTTCATAGGGCAGAACGGCTTGAGCGCGTCCCAGATCCAGGACGATCACGCGGCCAGAGTCGGTCTGCTCGATGACCCCGGAGATGATGTCGCCCTCGTGCTGGAAGAACTCTTGGTAAAGCAGTTCCCGCTCCGCCTCCCGCAGCCGCTGGAGGACGACTTGCTTCGCGGTTTGGGCGGCGATCCGGCTGGCGTTGTGGGGCAACGGCTCCGCCTCAGCCACATCGTCGCCCAAAACGGCGTTTTCTTTGATGTTCTGGGCGTCGGAAAGACTGATCTCCCGTGCCGAGTCTTCCACGGTCTCCACCACGGTTTTCAGGGCGTAGACGTTTACTTCCCCGGTGTTGGGGTTCAGCTTGACCGTTATGTTTTGCACTGAAGCCGGGTTGTCCTTCTTGAAAGCTGAAGCAAGGGCAACCTCGATGGCCAAGAGCACCTGCTCTCTGGGCAGATGGCGCTCCGCAGCCAGTTGCGTCAGCGCGATTAAAAAGTCGCTTTTCACCGCAAAGCCCCCTTTGCGATTTTGTCCGAAACCCGCCTTGCTTCCATCAGCAAGAAAGCGGGATGACCCCGCTTTCCCAAGGAACCATTATGTGGGCTCAGTATAGCACCGCCAGGAGGTGGTTTCAAGAGGTCGAATTGCCTCACAATAAATGTTACTGAGGGGTGGGATGACGCGAGGCGGAATGAAAGAGTATTTGGAAGCGGTTCAAGGGCGCTACTTGAAGGGAATCCGAAGGGAGAAGGGGCAGATCTTGGATGAGTTTACCAAGG
>CAYOAF010000084.1:0-13839 GCA_964401855.1 uncultured Dehalococcoidia bacterium | reverse complement strand
GGTTTGGACCGGTCATATAGCTGCTTGGCCATTTGGGCCTCCTCCCTGTGTTGGTGAAGCTGGAGCCCAGAGGCGGGATTGAACCGCCGACCCCGTTCTTACCAAGAACGTGCTCTACCGCTGAGCTATCTGGGCGGGTTGCGAGAGCAACCGGCATTCAACTCGGTATGTGCTATTAAAGATTACCACAATTGGTGGAGGGGGTAGGATTCGAACCTACGAAGCCCTTCCGGACGCCAGATTTACAGTCTGGTGGCTTTAACCACTCACCCACCCCTCCAGAGTTTGGGCAGTCCTCCCATCCGTCGGCCGCGCCACCGGGCGCAAGGTACGGAGAGGGGAAGCGGGTCTCCAAGAAAGCCCCAGAGGGGAATCGAACCCCTAACCTGTCGATTACAAATCGACTGCGCTACCTTTGCGCCACAGGGGCATAAAGGGCGCTGGGTGGTAGACACACTACAAATGGCCCCGTGTGCTTGGGGCCATTTCATCGGGACCACCTTGCTGAATCCGCATTATATAAAATGAGCCGGGAAAAGTCAATTGGTTTGAAGGTGGCTCACGCCCGCAAAACGAAGACCGAATTCCTCTAACATGACCAATAATCCGGTCAACTTGACGCCGCCGCCGGCATATTCTACACTCCTCGCGAGGCTAGGCGCGGTCGGGGCTCGCTCAAGAATGGCCCGAAGGCTGGACGCCCAGGTACAGCATGTCAGGGCGACTGAGTGGCAGTCCCAACGGGCGGGATGGTAGTCCGATGGTGCGGTCCAATGGAGTAGCTCGATGGAATTGAAGGCTTTTATCCGGGACGTGCCCGACTTTCCGAAAGCGGGGATCCTGTTCCGGGACATTACCCCATTGTTGCAGGATGCCGGCGCATTCCAACACACCATCGACAGGCTGGCGGAGCGCTTCGAGAAAGAGCAACTGGACGTTATTGTCGGCATCGAGTCCCGGGGGTTCCTGTTCGGTGCGCCGCTGGCCTACCGGCTGGGCACGCCATTTGTGCCGGTGCGCAAGCCGGGGAAGCTGCCTGCCGCGACGCATACCGCGGAGTACACCTTGGAGTACGGCAGCGACGCCATGCAGATCCACGTCGACGGCATCAGTTCCGGCCAGCGGGTGTTGGTGCTGGACGACCTGCTCGCCACCGGAGGCACCCTTGAAGCGACGGTCCGGCTGGTGGAAATGTCGGGCGGCGTCATAGGCGCGATCGGCGTCGTCATCGAGCTGATCCAATTGGACGGGCGACGGCGCCTGGAAGGCTACGACGTGGTTTCGCTGTTGCAGTACTGAGTGGGGCTTGGGCGTCATGGACCCTTGCTCCACTCCCGTATCCCCTCGTCTCCATTTTATTCGCTTGGGCCGTTCCAAACGAGGGATGGTCGGTACTCAGACCGAGCTAAGGAGGAATCCGTGGCGGACAAGATTACCGTAGGCAATGTCGAAATCATGGCGGTCATGGACATGGTGCCACCCCACCGGCCGCCCGAGGCGATGTTCCCCGACGTTCCCCGGGAAGCTTGGGGGCCGCACGAATACATCCTAGAAAATGGCCAGTTTCAGCTCTATTACTGCTGCTTCGTGCTCCGCTCCAAGGGGAGCACGATAATGGTGGACACTGGCATGGGGCCGGGCCCCCACCCGGAACGGGGTAACCTGACGGGCAACCTGGACCAGGAAATCCGGCCCCTATTGCTCCGGCCGGACCAGGTGAGCAACGCCAGCGTCTCCGCGTTCGACGAGGTGAACATCGTGGCCCACTCTCACCTGCACGCCGACCACGTGGGCTGGAACCTCAGATACGCCGGCGGGGACCCCACCCCTTACTTCCCCAAAGCCAGGTACCTGGTGCCCAGGCTGGACTGGGAGCACTTCACCAAACCGGAGGTGCTGAAGACCGCATCCTACGTGGAGAAACAGGTGGTGCCGCTCCAGGGACTCAGCAAGATGGACCTCATCGACGGGGAGCACAGCATCACCGACGAAATCACCACCCTCTCCACCCCCGGCCACACTCCAGGCCATCAAGTGCTTCTGATCAACTCCCAGGGCGAAAAGGCCATGGTAATCGGCGACGCTATCCACTCCAAGGCGCAGGTGTATGAGCCGAGCTGGACTGCCGGGGTGGACATCGACAAAGAGGCGAGCAAACGGAGCCGCAACGCCATTCTGGACCTGGCCGAGCAGGAAGGGTACGTGGTGGCCGCTGGACATTTCCACCCCGTCGACCACATCGGGAAGGTGGTCCGGCTGGAGGGCCGTCGTTACTGGCAAGCCCTGTAACTTCCCGGATTGACGAAGATACCGGCCCCACCGGGCGGAGGTGGGTATTTCGTAACGGCGTTCGCCCCGAGGGCGATGCCGGATCAGGCCCGCCGGTTGAAGCGGGACAATCGACTTAGGAGCGACAGCGATGAAAGTAGGATTTATCGGCACAGGCAATATGGGCAACCCCATGGCGGCCAACCTCATCAGGGGCGGCCACGACGTAACCGTTCATGAACTGCGGCGCGAGGCGGCGACCAACCTACTGGAGATGGGCGCCCATTGGTCCGATAGCCCAAAGGAAGCCACCGCGGGGAGCGAGGTGGTGTTCACTTCGCTCCCGGGCCCGCGGGATGTCGATGCCGTGGTCCTGGGCGAAGACGGCATTATGGAAGGCGCCGTTAGCGGCTCCATCCACGTTGACCTGTCCACCAACTCACCCACGGCAATTCGCCGCCTCCACCAAGTATGTAGCGAAAAAGGCGTCATCGTCCTGGACGCACCGGTCAGCGGCGGTGTCTTCGGCGCGGCGGCGGGGACCCTGGCGGTAATGGTCGGCGGCGACCGGGCCGTTTTTGACCGGATCAAGCCCACCCTCGACTCCATAGGCAGCCACGTGGTCTACTGTGGTCCCATCGGCAACGGATCGGTGTGCAAGCTCTGCAATAACCTGCTCAGCATGGGGATCGGCATGATGCTGGCGGAGTCGTTGACCCTTGGAGTCAAGGCCGGCGTCGACCTGGCCGTGCTGGCCGACGTCATCACCAACAGCTCCGGCGGCTGCAAACGCCTGACCGAAAAGACCCCCCGGTACCTGTTCAAGGGCAATTTTGAGCCGGGGTTCGCCACCGCTCTGGCGGCCAAGGACGTGCGGCTAGCCACCGAGTTGGGCCGGGAATACGGTATACCCCTGGAACTCTCCAACCTGGTGGATCAACGGCACGTGGAGGCTTTGCTGCGGGGCTGGGGCCCGGAGGACTCGGACTCCGTCTCTCGCATACAAGAAGAAAAGGCCGGGGTCCAGCTGAGGCTGCCCGGCGCCTAGCATTCAACTGCTTCACGAGGTGGGTCTACAAGGCCTACCGGAGGGCGAAGGTTCCTCCCCTCTGTTCCGCATTTCAGCAGGCTCAGTGGAGGCTCTGAGCTTGTCGAAGGGCAGCGGGTGACCCGCCTCGTTCCCGCGTGGTTACCTAAGCTCGGCACATTGTTCTGGCCTGGTAGGATGTGGCTGTCGCAGGTTGAGGGCACTATTGGGAATCCGCGTTGTCGCTTCGGCAGCGCGATTGATCCGGAAAAGAAGGTACTGGATGAAATTGTTTATGGCCAACCCTCCCAGGGAAACGATGGATGGCTTTCTTTACACGCTATTTAACAGATGGCACCGAACTATGCGAGATTATAAATGCAAGTATGCAGAAGTTTCCACATCGTCGACGGAAACCGACCTGCCGTACGTCTATGGCGAGAAGACACAAGTTGGACTTCTCGGTATCGCCGCGTACCGTGCTCAAGGCTTTCCTCTCATGGAATTTGAGCAAGACAAGAAGACCCGAACGGGAAGGGGTAGGCAGGACTTGGGGACCATAGCAGGCAATAGTTGCATTTGGGATATAGAGGCAAAGTTTCTACAGATTGGAGTTGCGAATCCGGAATTTGAAGGGACGGTCAAGAGCAAGGTCACTGAAGCAGTCAATGACGCAAAAAAGCTACGCTGCAGAAGTGCTGCGCATACCGTAGGGTTGACATTTGTTGCGCCATGCGGGGCATCGAACACAAGAGACCTAAAGCTGTTTTCCAGCCAAGTTTTTAAGGTAAGTGGGTCCATTCGTAACAGATTCAGCGCGATCCATTTCTGTGAACGAGAGAGCTGGAGACAATCTGCACACCCAGATTGTCCTGGCATAGCGATTATAGGACAGTTCGTTCCATAGCCGCCTCACTTCGGAAACAACTTGTTTGTGCTTTAGAAATTATGACACCTTGCCCGTCTTGAGCCACATGCAGCCGCATGATCTTTCCATCGGCTCCAGAATTACTGCAGGTATTGGCTACCTTGTTGTTCGCCGGGCTCACCACCAACGGTTAAGGCGAGGTTGTCGGCGAAGCTAGTTGGTGTGTTAGATGATTTGGAGGTTATCATGACAACAAGCTCCGAAAGGTCCAAGCTGGTTGAGGCCAGCGACACGATTGAAGCAATCGAGGAATGCTATCGCCTGGGCTGGAGCGACGGCCTGCCGGTGGTCCCGCCGGCCGACTACAAGGTCCGGGAGATGCTGGAGCACGTGGGGATGACCGGTGAGGAAGATCTGCTGTCGCTGGAAATGCGGCGGCGGGTGCTGACCTCGGAGAACGCCGCGGCCAACGCGGTGATGGCCGGGTGCCTGCCGGAGTATTTCCCCGTGCTGGTCGCCACGCTGCGGACCCTAGAGGAGGAGAAGAACGAAGTCCACATGGCTTCCGCCTCCACCAGTTCTCCCTCCATCTTGATGGTCGTCAACGGCCCCATCCGGCACCAGATCGGCGTCAACTCCAAGGACGGCCTGTTTGGCCCCGGTTTTCGGGCCAATGCCTGCCTGGGCCGCGCCATCCGGCTCTGCTTCATGAACGGCTTCGACGCCCGGCCCGGCACCATGGACCGGGGCACGTTGGGGAACCCCGCCAAGTACACTCTCTGCATCGCCGACAACGAGGAGGACTCGCCCTGGGAGCCGCTCCATGTCAGCCGGGGGTTTCAAGCCGGGGATAGTTGCGTCACCGTGGCGGTGGCCTACAACCCCGTCACCGTCAACAACCGGTACAGCCATACCGGGGAATCGCTCCTGTCCTCCTTGACCGACACCATGAAGTCTGCCTTCCTGGGCCAAAAATTCCCCGGTCAATGGGCGATAGTCGTCGGCCCAGAGCACGCCCTGACCCTGAAAGAAGGAGGGTGGAGCCGCCGCAACATCCAGGATTACTTGATTGAGCACGCCAGCCGCTCCCGCGCTGAGCTGATTCGCCTGGGAGTGTCTCAGGGACCGGAGAAACCCGGCGACGATAAGCTGATCCTCCACTGCGCCAATGACCCGGATGATATACTGGTGCTCATGGGCGGCGGCACCGGAGGCCGTAACAGCGCCATCATCGATATGAGCCACTTCAAGACCCGCACCCGGAAGATAGATCTGCCCGGCGCCTAGCAAGAAGAGCTGAAAACGATTTCACCCTCGCTATTACCTGTCCACGGCCAGAAAGGAGTGAGGCAAGATGGCAGCAACCCAGTTGACCACGGTACTCAATCCGGCAGCGGAAGGCGCCCCCCGGCAGCTCAGCCTGGCGCCCCGTTTGTCCAGGCTCAAGGGCTCGACCATCGGGCTGATCGACAACCGGAAACGCAACGTCGACGCCTATCTGGTGGAGCTGGGCCGCTTGCTCCAGGAAGAATACGGTGTGGCCAGGCTGGTCAACTACCGAAAGGCCAGCCAGAGTTTGCCAACCCCCCCGGAGGTGTTGGATGAGATGTCGTCCAGTTGCGACGCCATAGTCCACGCCATCGCTTTTTGAGGCTCCTGCATAACGTGGGGTCTCCACGACGGAATTGAAACGGAAAAGCGAGGCAAGCCGGCGGTTACGGTTATCACCAAGGCGTTCAGTAAAGCGGGCGAACTCCGCGGCCGGGCACTCGGCCTGCCGGAACACCCGTTGGCGGTGCTTGACTGCACTCCCGGCAGTATGACCCCGGACCAGATGCTGGAGATCGCCAGGAGCAGCATAGAGGGCATCACCGAGAGCCTGCTGCTTCCAGCCGGTGAGCGTTAGAATGGCTGGTCCTTCCAACAGTTCCCAGGGCCCTCAGAGCGCCGGCGGGAAACCCGGGGAGGGGGGACCCGGCAACCCGGAGTTGGGCCAGGAGTCCAGCCGCCTGCAGGTGGAAGGCTCGGTCAGCCAGATCAACGACTATTTCTACGAGAAGGGCTGGACCGATGGGCTGCCGGTCATTCCACCCACCGAAGACCTGGTGCTGGAAATGCTCGAGGCGTGCCCGCTGCCGGGAAGGCAGGTGCTGGGCCGGATACCGCCGCTGAACGGCACTGTCACCGTGGAGAAGGTGGCCATCAACGCCGTGATGGCCGGCAGCAAGCCGGACTATTTCCCGGTGGTGCTGGCGGCGGTAACAGCCGTGCTGCAGCCCGAGTTCAACGCGGGGTCCATCACCACCACCACTGGGGGAGCGGCCCCGGCGGTGATTGTCAGCGGCCCTATCGCCGAGAAACTGGGAATCCACGGCGGCACCGCCGTCTTTGGCTCAGGCCACCGGGCCAACGCCACCATCGGCCGAGCCCTTCGCCTGACCATGCGCAACCTTGGAGGGGCCACCGCCGACACCATGGAGAAGTCGACCCATGGCTGGCCGGGGAAGTACACCATGTGCTTCGCCGAGAACCAGGAGCGCAACCCCTGGGAGCCACTGCACGTGGCGATGGGCTACCCGCCGGAGGTCAGCACTGTCACCGTGGTGGCCGCCAGGGGCATCCACACCATGGTGGAAGGCACCGTGGAAACCGGCGAGGGCGTGCTCGATACTCTGGTCGGCTCCATGACCGCGGGCGGGATCTCCGGCTACTACTTTCAGGCGCGGCACCCCACCATTGTCGTGGTGCTGGGGCCGGAACACGCAACTCAGGTCGCCGCCTCCGGGTTCAGCCGGGCCGACGTTATCAACTACCTGTTTGAACACGTCCGCATACCCGCGGGCCGGTTGAGGAACCGGTACCACTTTGGCGGCCGGTCCTGGCCGGAGGAGTTCGAGGACCAGGACGAAGACTATCTGGTGCCGCTGGCGGCAACGCCCGACCACTATCTCCTGGTGGTGGCGGGAGGGGATGGAAGCCACTCGTCCTGGCTGTCTCCCTGGTCTGCCACCCAGCGGGCGACGGAAGTCATCGGGGGATAGGGGCGGGCGCCGGTCCCGCCGGTCTCACCCCTTCTCTACTCCGGGAATACCAACGACTCCGGCGCATCTCCAGCCACGACGCGCCCGATGTTGGCGTAGCCAAAAGCAGCACACCGCTCGTTGGCCTCTTCGGTCAGGCCCGCCATGTGGGGGGTGATGGTTACATTTTCCAGGCCGAAAAGTGGGTTGCCCTTGGACGTCGGCTCCGCCTCCAGCACGTCCAGGCCGGCGGCGGCGATCTGCCCGTCCACCAGCCCCCGGTACAGGGCCTTCTCGTCCACCACGGGACCCCGGCAAGTGCTGATCAGGAAGGCGGTTGGCTTCATCATCGCCAACTCCCGGTCGGAAATCATGGCCCTGGTCTGGCGGCTCAGGGGGACGTGGAGGGTGACGATGTCCGACTCCCGCAGCAGCTCTTCCAGGGACACGGGTTCGGCCTTGAGGTCCTTTTGCACCTCCTGGGGGATATCCACAACGTCGTAGTAGATGGTCCGGGTATCGAAGCCGGTGAGCCGCTTGGCCACCTGTTTGCCGATGCGGCCCAGGCCGATTATGCCCACCGTCTTGTCGGTCACCTCGAACAGCTCCAGCCCCTGCAGGCCTGCGCGCCACTCCCGCTGGTTCACCGCGGTGTGCCACTGGAGCATCAGCCTCTTGCCGACGGAGATCATCAGGGCGATGGCGTGCTCGGCTACGGCGATGGAGTTGCCACCCCCGTTGTTGGCCACAGGGATACCCATCTCGCCGATGGCCTCCAGGTCCAGCCGATCGTACCCAGCGCTGAGGGTCTGTATCAACTTGACGTTGGGACACTTTTTGAGCAGATCCATGGATACGTCGGCAGGTTGCACCATGAAGGCGTCGGCATCCCGGCACAGGGGGAGCTTCTCCTCGTCGGACAGGGTATTGTCCACGTAGGTCACCTCCACCCCCGAAGGCGCCATGCCGATGATGGACTCCGCCCGCTTCTTCATCGTGGTCAAAAAAGCAATCTTCACCGTGGCCATGGAACACCTCTTTGTCTAGATTCTGCGCCGCCGGGCACCACGCAATTATAGCTATGAGCGGTGATATGTCAAAATCGGAATCGATGGGCCATCAGCCAGCTTCGGGTAACCGATCCACTACGAACGCGAGGACCGGACCCGAGAGCAACGAGCATTCCAAATCGTTGCATCGACAGCCAAACTCAAACAGGAGCATCGCCGAGACAAAATCCCCCTGTCTCCCCTCTTCAAAAAGGGACTTAGGGGGATTCCCTCGTGGCAGGGTTTGACAAGCTGTGCGCGGATGATCGAAGAATGGATGCGGAGGGCAAACGCAGAATGAGGGCTTGGGGCAACTCAGCTGGCGCCGTGCTGGGTGATGACCATGCGAAATCCCACCGGCAGGCCCATGTACTCGGCCAGGTCCACTTCACTGACGTCGGTTCCCCGGGTGATCAGAAGGTGCTGTCGAACGTCCGGTTGGCCTGGACTCTCAATGCTTAGATAATTCCCGATTCGGCCAGCAGCGTCAACTCCCCCCTGCCCACCCCCAATTCGCCGCACAGGACCTCCTCGTTATGTTCACCAATCAGCGGCGCCCGGCGAGAGATCCGCCAGGGTGAGCCGTTGTAGATGGCCGCCGCCCCGGGGTAGACGAAGCTCCGCTCCAGCTCCGGGTGCTCCACCTCGACGAAGAACCCACGGTCCTCCAGGTGAGGGTCGAGCACAATCTCGTCCATGGTCCGGACGGCGCCCCAGGGCAGGTCCCGCTGCTGCCCCCCGTGCCATAGTTCCTCTTGGGGTAGCTGGGCGAAGAAACTGGCCGTCACCTCGGTAACGTGGGCGGCGTTGTCCTGGATGCCCTGTACGGTCTGGTACGTTTCGTCCAACAGGTCCTGGGCCAAGCCGTAGCCGTCCATCCATTCGGCAAGCTGGCGCAGCCGGGGCGGCGTGCTCCCCGACCGGGTGACGTTGACCCATCCCTCGTCTCCCGTCGCCAGCTGCGTGGGGGGCGACTGGTCCGCCGAAGCAGCCCGGCCCGTATGCCGCCGCACCACCGCACCGTTGGAGATGTAGATGGCGATTGCCCCCTCGGTGGTCAGGGCGCAGGCCTCGTGGACCGACGAGTCTATGTACTGTCCCTCTCCGGTCATGTCCCGGTAGTACAGGGCCGCCAGGATACCCATGTAGGCGTAGTGGCTGGCGGTGTGCCAGGCGTTGCCGCCTCCCGGCGCGAGGGGGGGAGCGCCGGGCACGTCTTCAGAATCGTAGCCGCATGACGCCATCTGGCCTCCCGCCGCCAGGTGCAGCAGGTCAGAGGTAGCGTAGTCCCGCCATGGACCCACCTGCCCGAAGGGGGTCAGTGAGCACATGATGAGGCCGGGGTTCAAGGATGCCAGCTCCTCGTATCCCAGACCGAGGGATGGCAGGTACCCTGGAGGATGCGTTTCCAAGATAATGTCGACGGTGGGCACCAGCCGGCGGAAGATGCCCTTACCTTCGGGACTTTCCAGGTCTAGAGTAATGCCCCGTTTGGATGTGTTGTAGTGCCAGAAGGAGAGGCTGCGCTCCCGGTGGGGTATGTCGTCCAGGAAGGGTCCCACCAAGCGGGTGGCTTGCCCGCCGGGAGGCTCGACCTTGATCACGTCAGCCCCCAGGTCGGCCATCAGTTTGCCGCAGAACTGGCCTTTCTCGTCGGCCAACTCCACCACCCGCAAACCGGCCAGGGGACCGGCGGAAGCGGCGGTCACCGCAGCACCTCTTGAATATAGGGGTACTTCGGCATCTCCGAGGGCCAGAAGGTGCCGTCGTCGTAGGCCTCCCGAATCTCCTCGAGGGTGAGCCCCAGCAACCCCTCGAACACCTCCCGGTTATGCTGGCCGATCAGCGGGGGCGGGCGATACAGTGCCGCCGGTGACTTGGAAAGGTCGAAGGGGGCGTTCTGAAACTTCCAGGGACCCAGGGTCGGATGGTCCATCTCAACATAAGCCCGGCGGGACCGAAGCTGAGGGTCATGCTCCACTCGGTCTTCAGAGCTTTGGACCGGCATGGCGCGGACCCCCGCCGCCTGGCACACTTGCGACAGCTCGTATTTCTCCAGGGTTTGGGTCCAAGCCTCGATGGCCTGGTCCATTTCATCCTGGTGCTCGATGCGCCCCGGCAAATCGCCGAGCTTCGCATCGGTGGCCCAGCCGGGACTACCCATGACGCGGACCAGGCTTCGCCATTCCTGGTTGGAGGTGCAGACGATAACGCACCAGTCATTGTAGCCGCCGCCCTTGGTGCGGTAGGAATTGTGGGGTGCCACGGTGGGGCCGCGGTAGTTGTTGACGGCGGGGGCGCCCGGCCAGACGGTCCGGTTGCCGGGAGGATACCCTTCCCGCCGCGAGGCGCGGCCGTTCACCGTGCAGTCCAGGAAGGCGGGTCCGGTCAAAGTTACCCCGGTGATCATCTGGGCCAGGTCTACGTGCTGTCCCTGGCCGGTGGCGTTGCGGTGCCGCAGGGCGGTAAGGGCGCACATGGCGCCGTACATGCCGCCCGTATCGTCCAGGTAGGACCAGCCCCAGCCGGCCGGTGGCTTGCCGGGCAGCCCGGAGAGGAAGGTCAGACCCGAGAGGGCCTGAGCCGACGGTCCCATGGTGCCGTAGGCGTGTTGCCGGCCCGTTTGGCCGAACCCGGCCATGGACACGTAGACGATATCGGGCCTGAGCTTTTTCATCTCCTCGTAGCCCAGGCCAAATCGCTGCATGATCCTGGAGCTGAAGTTCTCGATCACGATGTCGGAAACGGAGATGAGGCGCCGGACCAGGTCAAGCCCCTTGAGGGTGCGCACGTTGACGGTGATGCCGCGCTTGTTGACGTTGGTGTCGGCGAACTGGCCGGTGGTGTTGGGGCCGGGCTCAACCCCGGGGGGAACAGTGAAGCGGTTTTGGCGCAGGATGTCCAGGTTCTGGGGCCACTCGACCTTGATCACGTCCGCGCCCAGGGTGGCCAGCCAGCGAGCGCCCCAGGGCCCGGCCCGGACCCAGGTGAAGTCAACAACCCGAACGCCGTTCAAGGGGCGGGGTAATTCCTTACCCGTGGGCTTAGTCCTCGACTCGCGCTCTTGCGCCGGAACGGGCTGTTCCTGGGTAACATCACTCATCGCGCACCACGACTTGGGGATGTGGCTCCCTGCTCTGCCGCTCGTCGAACCCCCGTTGACACTTGGCCGCCGGTCCGGTGGCGGGTCCGGGGCGCCAGATTCCAGGAATCCGGCTAGGCCCCACCGGGACTGGGCTTTGATCGTTGGACTTGGATTTTCGGGGAGAGAAGCCGCCGAGAGAGGCGCCTGGACCGCGGTCCTGCCCATTGTTGGCCGTCCACTGAGCCTTCGAAGCGGGCCAGTGCCACTGTAAGCCCGGCATTGCCGGATGTCAACAAACCGACCACGCCTATACGTAAGGGTGTGTCAGTTTTGGGCACGCCCAAGGGCTCTGCTTTCCCCTTCTTACGAAGGAGGGGATTGAGGGGAGGTTTCGAGTGCCGAAGGGGGCAACCCCCCTGTGTCCCCCCCTTCTAACGGGGGGACAGGACACCTGTTACGGCGAATCACCGAGCTGGACTGGCTCAGCGCAAGAACTTGACGCACGGGCCTATCTGGCTATGCCCGCGTTTGTCAAAAATCCAACCATCGGTGATAATGGTGGCGTTTTGACTCCAGCCTCTAGATGGAGAGGGCTATGCGAGTCTTGCTGATAGCGACCAACCGGCACGGCCGGTATATGAGCCGCCTGGAAGCGCGGCCGCTTCCCATCGGCTTGGCGTACGTGGCCGGTCACCTGGACCCAGACCGCCATACCACCAAGGTGCTGGACCTGATGTTCTGTGACGACTACCTGGCCGGCGTGGAAGCCACGGTGAAGGAGTTCCAGCCCGACCTGGTAGGTCTCTCGATTCGTAACCTGGATAACGGCAGTTATCTGGACCCCCAATGGACGCTGCCGGTGGCCAAAGAGGTCACCCAACGGATTCGGACCCTCACCCGGGCTACGATCATATGCGGCGGCCCGGCGTTCAGCGTGCTGCCCAAAGAGTGCTTCGCCTTCGTGGAGCCGGACCTGGGCATCGTCGGCGACGCCGGGGAGACCTTCGCTGAGCTGGCCGGCCGGCTGGAAGCCTCGGAAGCCTACCAGGACCTGCCCGGCCTGGTCTACCGGGAGAACGGGGGGATCACCTTCAACGGCGTTCGTTCCTCCTCCAGCTTCATGAAGCCACCCCGGCTGGAAGATCTGGACCTGGCCAAATACCGCCAGGCGGGCTTCGGCATCGGGGTGCTGACCAAGCTGGGCCACTACCCTTCCGCGGGCGCCTCGGCTGCCCAGGAGGAAGGCGCCTGGCGGGTCATCCGCCCTATCGAGGACGTGGTGGAGGAAGCGAGGGAGATAAAGGAGCGCCTTGGACTGCGCAAGATTTTCTTCATCGACAGCGGGTTCAACGTTCCCCTAGCCCACGCCAAGTCCTTTTGCCGGGCCCTTATGGAAGCCGACTTGAAGCTCCACTGGAACACCTTTTTTGCCCCCCATACCTGCGACTCGGAGCTGATCGGGCTGATGAAACAAGCCGGCTGCGCCCTGGTGGTCATGGACGGTTTGGGCGGCGACAGCGGGGCTGGGTCCGCGATGAGCGAGCACCTGAACCTTCTTCGACAGGTGTGCCATCTCTGCGAGGACGGGAACCTTCACTACACCATCTCTCAGCGCTTCGGCGAGCCGGGAGAGACCCGGAAATCAGTGGAGGAGAAGCTGGTTTTCTTGCGGAGCGTGACCCCGGCGGTGGCCAACCTGAGGGTGGGCGTGCGCATGCTGCCCGGCTCGGAGTTGGCGGCCCAGGCCAAGGAAGAGGGACTGATCTCCGATGAAGGGGACCTGCTCCGGCCGACGTTCTACCTGGCGGAGCCGGTCCGGGACTGGATCGTCGATTACTTGAAGACCGAGGCCCACCACCACCCCAGATGGAACGTGATCTAGCCAGCATGGCCCGGCGTGTTTTCGATAACGGGCCAAATCCCCCAACCCTTCTATCTATCGGGGTTATGGAGGATCAGGCTTGCGTGAGGGGGGTGACAGGTCCGGCCCCTCAAACGGAGCCATCGGATCACAGACCTGGTAGGTTGCCAAGGCTAGCCAGAATCAGGAGGGAGTTCATTGAGCGATATGAGAGGTAAATACTGCATCGTCGGCGTCGGTGAAACGGAGTACAGCCGCGGCTCTGGGCGCACGACCCGGGCCATGGCCGTGGAAGCCGTCCGCAACGCCATGAACGACGCCGGGCTCTCACCCCTGGACGTGGACGGGATGCTGAGCTACCACAGCGGGGACTCGATCCCCAGCACCTCGGTGATGTACGACCTGGGGCTTCGCCTCAACTTCTACATGGATTGCTCGGGCGGGGGATCCAGCTCCGAGGCGCTGGTGGGGCTGGCCATGGGCGCCATAGAGGCGGGGATGTGCCAAACCGTGGCCATCTTCCGGTCGATGAACGGCTACTCCCAGGTCCGCGTCGGCGGCACCGGCTCACGGGCCGCGGCACCGGCTAGCGGCTCCGATGTAGAGATTCGCCCTTACGGCATGATCAGCCCGGTTCAACGCTTCAGCTTCACCTTCGTCC
>CAYOAF010000083.1:0-8919 GCA_964401855.1 uncultured Dehalococcoidia bacterium | reverse complement strand
TCAACCGCGGAGCGGGTAGCCGAAAGGGCGTCCTCGACGCGGGCCTTGCGCTCCTTAAGTTCAACCTCTGTTGCCGCTCCTACTTTGATCACGGCCACGCCGCCGGACAGCTTGGCCATTCGCTCTTGGAGCTTCTCCCGGTCGAACTCGGAGGTTGTGTCCTCAATCTGGGCCTTGATCTGGCCGATGCGGGCCTGGATGGCGTCCTCTGAGCCCTTCCCTTCTACAATGGTGGTCTCATCCTTGGTGGAACTCACCCGGCGCGCTGATCCGAAGTCTTCCAGGGTCGCCGAGTCCAGCTTCTTCCCCATCTCTTCGCTGATCACCTGCCCGCCGGTCAGGATAGCGATGTCTTCCAGCATGGCTTTGCGGCGGTCGCCGAACCCAGGGGCTTTGACGGAGACCACATTCAGGGTACCCCGCAGCTTGTTGACCACCAGAGTGGCCAGCGCTTCGCCGTCCACGTCTTCGCCGATGATCACCACGTTCTTCTTGCCTACTTGGAGCAGCTTCTCCAGGGCCGGCAGCAGGTCGGACACCGCCGAGACCTTTTTGTCGGTGATGAGGATGGTCGCGTCCTCTATGACCGATTCCATCCGGTCGGGGTTGGTGATGAAGTAGGGGGAGATGTACCCCCGGTCTATCAGCATGCCCTCGACGTATTCGATCTCGTCGGCGAGACCCTTGGACTCTTCGACGGTGATCACGCCGTCTTTGCCCACCTTCTCCATGGCTTCGGCGATGGTCTCGCCGATGGCCTCCTCGTGGGCCGACAGGCTGGCCACCTGGCCAATGCGCTCCCGGGTCTCCACGGTCTGGGACATCTTCTGAACCTCAACGACGACGACCCTGACGGCCTTCTCGATCCCGCGTTTGATGGCCATCGGGTTGGCCCCGGCGGTGATGTTCTTGAAGCCGTCATTGACGATGGCCTGGGCCAGAACCACAGAGGTGGTTGTGCCGTCGCCGGCCGCATCGTTGGTCTTGGTGGCCGCCTCTTTCAAAAGCTGCGCGCCCATGTTCTCGAAGTTGTCGGGCAGCTCGATCTCTTTGGCGATGGTAACCCCATCACTGCAGACCTGCGGCGGGCCGAAGGATTTATCCAGAACTACGTTGCGGCCTTTGGGCCCCAAGGTAATCTTCACCGACTGCGCCAGCGTATCGATACCTGCTCGAAGCGACTTGCGCGCATCTTCCGAGTAGGCCATTTTCTTTGGGGGCATCCCTGTCCTCCTTATTATTTACAATGCATTATTTACAACGTGGAATGGTCTAAAACCGGCGTCAGGCAACTACCTTCAGGGCTTCTTGCCCTTCGGTTTCTCCGCACCAATCTTGGCCAGAATATCGCTCTCACGCAAAATCAGATACTCTTCATCGCCGTCCTTATACTCGGTTCCGGCGAACTTGGAATAAATGACGCGGTCGCCTTTGGCGAGTTCCATAGGAATTCGAGTCCCATCTTCCGTCACACGACCCGGACCCACCGCGACTACTTTGCCTTCTTGCGGCTTCTCTTTGGCGGTATCGGGCAGGAAAATCCCCCCTTTTGTCTGCTGCTCGAGTTCGATGGGCTGAACGACTACCCGTTCGCCCAGCGGAGTGAAGTTTGCCACCGTTTCCTCCTTCCTACGTTTGGCCCATTCGGCAGGCCAGTCTGTGTCCCATATTAATAGCACTCTCAGGCCGAGAGTGCTAGATCATGTTAATCAAGCCGGTGACCCTTGTCAAGAGACAGACTGAGCCCTACTATTGTAGCGGTGCCCCAACCCTGTGGGCGCGGCCGGGGCAGATCGATTGGCCGGCCCCAAAAATACCCGAGAAGCAGGCCGAGATTCGATACGATTCATTGGACTACCGGCGCGACGGTCCAGTGGCGACGGTGACGCTGGCCCGGCCCGAGAGCGGCAACCGCATCGACAGTTCCCTGGCTGCCGAGTTGCGGGAGGCCTGCCGGGCCATCGGCGAAGACGAGGGCATCCGCTCGGTCATCATCACCGGCGCCGGAAGCGTTTTCTCGGTGGGCCGGGAGCCGGTGCCGGAGGACCTGCCGCCGGAAGCCCGGCTGGACTGGCTGCGCCGGCTCCAGGTAGCCTCCACCCTGGCCGGGCTGCCCGTACCGGTAATCGCCGCCGTCAACGGAAACGCCCAGGACCATGGTCTGGAGCTGGCCCTGGCCGCGGACCTGCGGATCGCTTCAACGGATGCCAGTTTCGGGTTCACCGATCTGGCCCAATGCTCCTTCCCCTGGGACGGAGGGACCCAGCGGCTGCCCCGCCTGGTGGGGCCGGCCTGGGCGCGGGACGTGGTTCTGACCGGCCGCATCATCGACGCCACCCAGGCCATGGCGCTGGGGCTGGTCAGCGAAGTGGTGGCAGGGGGTGAACTGCCGGCCCGGGCGCGCCGGCTCGCGGAAACCGTCGCGGCCGGCGCCCCCATAGCCGCCCGATACGCCAAAGAGGCCATCGGGGCCGGGATGGACTTGACCCTTGCCCAGGGGTTGCGATTGGAAGCGGACCTGAACATACTGCTTCAAAGCACCGCAGACCGGGCCGAAGGGATTCAGTCCTATCTGCAGCGGCGCGAGCCGGAGTTTCGCGGTGGTTAAGGCGCGCCAAAGCGTGAAAGTCAAGCTGGACTTGCACACTCACGTCTGGGAGGCGTTCAACTTCCAGGACCCCACCAGGGAGATCGCGGAGAAGGTCGTGGGCCAGGTCAAAGAGCGGGGCATCGACGGCATCGCCATTACCGACCACCACAACAAGGAATGGGCCTTTGAGTTTCGGGAGCTGGTCGAGCGCTATTACCCCGGCCAGGTCATTATTATTCCGGGGTGGGAGATAGAGGTCCGGCCCCTGGAGAACCCTTTCGCCGAGTACCAGGTAACGGAGCTTTTCCTTCCCAATGGCGGCATTTTTCGCAGCTACTGCCACCCCGGGTACTATTCACCCGACATCATCATCGAGGACAACGTCCACGCCATCGAGATAGACAACTACATTCACAACTGGCACATCCCCAAGGACCGGGTGGCGGAGATCGCCCGGACCCACGGTCTGCTGCCACTGCAGGTGAGCGACGCCCACAACCTCGAAAACATCGGGCTGCGCTATACCGAGGTGGAGATGGAAGAGCTTTACCGAAGGGCCATTTCATGAGCGGTCAGAGATCAGCGGTCAGCCATCAGCTTTCAGCTGAGCCCTTTTTCGCCACGAGAGGTGGCGGTGGGTGCTGACCGCTGACCGCTGACCGCTGAACACCGAGGTCTGCCATGCCGGCATTCGACACCCTGCTATACGATAGGCACAGGGCCGTGGCCCACATTTCCTTGAACCGGCCCAAGGTGCTCAATGCCTACAATATCCAGATGCGAGACGATTTCTCCGAGGCGCTCACCGCGGTGGCGGACGACACTGAGGTGCGGGCGCTGCTGATTACCGGAGAAGGACGGGCCTTCTGCGCCGGCGCCGATCTGACGGAGTTCGGCACGGCCCCATCCCAGGCAGTGGCCCGGCAGGTGCGGTGGGAACGGGACGTGTGGGGCCAGTTGATTCACCTCCCTATCCCGGTGGTGGCGGCGCCTCACGGATACTGCATCGGGTCTGGCGTCGAGATCGTCTTGCTCAGCGATATCCGAATCGGCGCTGCTGGCACCGTGTTCGGTATGCCGGAGGTGCACCTGGGGATGATACCCGCGGCCGGAGGAACTCAGACGCTGCCCAGAAACCTGGGACGCTCCGGCGCTCTGGAGCTTCTGCTCACCGGCCGCCGGTTCGACGCCGCGGAAGCCCTGCGCCTGGGGTTGCTGACCCGGGTAGTGCCCAAGGAGGACCTGCTGGGGGAGGCCTGGCAGATTACCAGACACCTGGCCGAGCTAGACGCGGACCTGGTGGCAACGGCGAAGGCTTGCTTGCGGCGAGGCGGCGATGTTCCCCTGGCGGAGGGGCTGCGTCTGGAGGCCAGGCTGGCAGCCAGAGTCATGGGATGACCGTTCCGTTCTTAAGTGCCGGGTACGCCTGAAAACTCAAGCCAGGGCAGCGGCCGAATATAATTTGGGGAGAGGATACCGATGCGCACCACAGAGTTTCTGACCATCGCCAGCGCCATAGCTCCCGACCGTACCGCGGTCTACTTCGACGGCGAGGCGGTGACCTTCGCCGGTCTCCAGGAGCGGGTCAACCGGCTGGCCAACGCCCTGGCCGGTCGGGGCGTCGGGCCCGGAGACCGGGTGGCGATGATGCAGGTGAACTGCCTACAGGGCATCGAGGCATACTTCGCCGCCGCCCAGCTGGACGCCTTGTACGTGCCAATCAACTTCCGCGCCAAGACCGAGGAGTTGGAGCGGATGCTGGCCATCGCCCAACCGAGCATGCTGTTCCTCGGCGAACGCTACCTATCGCTGCTTCCCCAGGCCGGAGAGGCAGAGGGGGGGCTTGCTCCGGACCGGGTGGTAGTCCTGGATGGAGAGGCCACCGGTGGAAGATTGAGTTGGGATGAGTTGCTGGCCGGCGCCTCCGACGATGAGCTTCACTTCCCCGAGGCGGAAGACGACGACACGACGGTTATTATGTTTACCGCCGGGACCACGGGTGTGCCCAAGGGGGTGATGCTCACCCACGAGAGCTTCTCCTCGTACCTGCTGGCGACGGTCACCCCCGCCGACCCGGAAGCCAAGGAAACAAACCTGCTCACCGTGCCCCTCTACCACATCGCGGGGCTCCAGGCTTCCCTGGCGGCGGTGTACGGCGGCCGGAGTCTGATCCTCATGCGCCAGTTCGACCCCGTGGAGTGGTTGACGGCGGTCCAGGAATACAAGGCCAACCGGGCCATGCTGGTTCCCACCATGCTGAAGCATTTGATGGAGCACCCCCGCTTTCACGATTTCGACCTATCCTCCCTGGACGTGATCACCTATGGGGCCGCGTCAATGCCGCTGGCGGTCATCAAGCGGGCCATCCATGAGTTCCCCGGTGCCAGGTTCATCAATGCTTTCGGACAGACGGAGACCGCCTCCACCATCACCATGCTGCCGCCCGAAGACCACGTCCTGGACGGTACCCCGGAAGAGATCGAGACGAAGCTGCGGCGGCTGACTTCCATCGGCAAGCCCTTGGACGACGTGGAGGTGCAGATCGTTGACGAGGACGGCAATGTCGTGCCGGCGGGAGACGTGGGGGAGATCGTCGCCCGTGGCTCCCGCATGATGGCGGGTTACTGGCACGAGGAGGCTGCGACCCGGGAGGTCATTCGCTCCGGCTGGATTTACACCGGCGACCTGGGCTATCAGGACGAGGACAGTTACATCTTCCTGTCCGGGCGGGCCAAGGATTTCATCAAGCGGGGCGGAGAGATGGTGTCTCCCGAGGAGGTGGAGCAGGTGCTCATGGCCCACCCTCAGGTGACCGATGCCGCGATCATCGGCGTCCCGGACGAGGAGTGGGGGGAGGAGATCCGCGCCGTGGTCGTGGCCCGCGCCGGGGGAGTGACCGAGGAGGAGTTGGGACAGCACTGCCAGCAGCGGCTGGCCAGCTTCAAGCGTCCCCGGTCGGTGGTGTACGTTGATGAGCTTCCCCGGAACATGATGGGCAAGGTCCTGAAGCGGGATCTGCGGGCCCAGTACGGCCAGCCCGGCTAGGTCAAGAGGGGCAGCCGCCGCTCATACCCGAAGACGGAGTACCAACCGCGAGGAGGCCAGCCGGTGAATACTGTAGATACCATCGCCGAGATACTGAAACGGGAGGGCGTGGAATACCTGATGGGCTTTCCCACCACGCCGGTGCTGGAGAGCGCCGCCGTGGCCGGTGTCCGCCCCATCATCTGCCGTCAGGAGCGGGTCGGCGTGGGTATCGCCGATGGGTTCAGCCGGGTGACCAACGGCGAACGTATGGGCGCGGTCGCCTTTCAATACGGGCCTGGGGCGGAGAACGCCTATGCCGGGGTCGCCACCGCCTACTCCGATTCAACCCCGATTTTGATATTGCCCACCGGCCATCCCAGGGCGTGGCAGGGCATCACCCCCCACTTCAGTTCCCTGGCGGCCTATGCCGGCGTCACCAAGTACGTTCAGCAGATCAACATGCCGGACCGGACGCCGGGGATCATGCGCCGGGCCTTCGCCGCACTGCGCCAGGGTCGGCCCGGCCCGGTGGCGGTGGAAATTCCCATCGACGCCGCCCTGGAAGAGGTGGCTGAGGAATCCTTCTATTACCGGCCCAGCCGCCGGGTCGGCAGCTCGGGTGACCCGCGGGACGTGGAGGCGGCGGCCCAGGCCTTTTGCCGCGCCCGCTACCCGGTCATCCACGCCGGCCAGGGCGCGCTATACGCCGGCGCCAGCGAAGAGTTGGTGGAGTTGGCGGAGTTGCTGCAAGTCCCGGTGATGACCACCTTGCTGGGAAAGAGCGGCTTTCCAGAGACCCATCCCCTGGCCCTGGGAAGCGGCTCCGGCGTGATGTCGGGCCCAGTGTACCATTACATGGGCCGGTCGGATGTGATTTTCGGCATTGGCTGCAGCTTCACCAAGCACGGTATGTGCATGAACATCCCGCCCGGCAAGACCCTGATCCAGGCCACCAACGACCCTGGGGACATCAACAAGGACTACAATATCGACTACCCCATCGTTGGTGACGCCAAGCTGGTGCTGCGCCAGATGATCGACGCCTGCCGGGATATCGCGGGCGGCAGCCGTCAATCGGATGAGACCGTGGCGAGAGAGATCAAGTCGGAGCGAGAAGCCTGGCTCGGCCAGTGGGTTGCCAAGCTCACTAGCTCCAGCGACCCGATCAATCCCTACCGGGTGATATGGGATTTGATGCAGGCGATACCGCCCGAGGACGCAATCGTCACCCACGACTCGGGCAGCCCCCGGGACCAGATCGTGCCTTTCTACCGGTCAAGCGGACCCCGGTCCTACCTGGGGTGGGGAAAGTCCCACGGCCTGGGCACCGGGCTGGGTCTGACCATCGGCGCCAAGCTGGCCAGACCGGAGAAGGTGTGCATCAACTTCATGGGTGACGCCGCCTTTGGGATGACCGGCCTGGACTTCGAGACCGCCGTGCGAAGCCGGATTCCCATCATCACCGTGGTGCTGAACAACGCCACCATGGCGATTGAAACCACTGCCATGGCCGCGTCTCATGAGCTATTCGGCACCCGCAACCTGGGCGGGAACTACGCCGGTTTGGGCCGGGCCATGGGTGGCTACTCTGAACGGGTAGAGGACCCGGCGGAGATCATTCCCGCGTTTCAAAGGGCCCGAAAGGTGACGGAGCAGGACGGCCAGGCGGTGCTTCTGGAGTTCATCACCTCCGCTGAGACGGAGCTGTCCCACCGGAGGGCGTTTTAGAGCGGTCAGCTACGGGTAAAGTGGCCTGGCACGTTGGTTCCGCAGCACTGACCGGGAATCGTCATATAGTAGGCCCCAGGAAAGGCAGAGACACGTCCTGCCGTAAGGCAGGAACCTGAAAGCTGACCGCTGACAGCCTACACCTGACTGAGGTAGACCATGGCATTCTTCCACAAGACACGCACCGGCAGCGACCCCGATCCCCTGCTTCAGCACTACTACGTGGAGGCGCTGAACCGGCGAGACTTCTTCGAGGCCATGCACTGGTACGACGTGGCCCACGTGGTGGCCCTCAAAGAATCGGGACTGGTCACTCAGGCGGTCGCCCGGGCGCTGCTGGGGGGGTTCAGGGAGATGGAGCGGGAGGGGGTCTTCGAGGCCCGCAGCCGCCTGCGGCTGGGAGGGGTGCACTCGGGCGAGAACTACCTCCAGGAGAAGCTGGGAGAGCAGGTCAGCGGCTGGATTCACATCGGCCGCTCCAGCCCGACCAATCGCTCGGTGGCCAGCCGCATCGTCACTCGGAGCATCCTGTTGGACCAGATGGAGGAACTGTCGGCCCTTCAGGAGGCCATGGTGGAGCGGGCGGAGGAGTACGCTGGCGCGGTGATGCCCGGTTACGCCTACCTGCACTCGTCGGAGCCCTGGACCTTCGGCTACTACCTCCTCTCCTTCGTGTACGCGTTGCAGCGGAGCCGGGAAGCCTTCGAGACAGCCTACCGCCATACCAACGAGAGCGCATCCGCGGCCGAGGTAGGGTCGGGCTCCTACTTCCCGGTGGACCTGGACCTGGAGGCCCGGCTCGTTGGGTTTGACCGGATGGCGGCCCACGCGAGGGACAGCATCCGCAATTTCGACTATTTGCTCATGGCCTTCTGGGCCGAAACCCTGGCCGGAAACGTCGTCGGCCGCCTGGCCCAGGACCTGAGGGTCCTTTCCACCAAGGAGTTCAACCTGCTGACCCTTGGGCCCGAGTACTCGATATCCAGCAGCGTGGCCGTGCTGACCCGGATACCCTACTCTCCGGGGATAGTCGCCGCCACCGGCGGGGGCCTGCTCATGGGACGCCTCACGGGAGCCCTGAGCATGTGCAAGACCACGTCCGACGAGCCATTTGTGGGTACTGAGCTGCTACGAGACCTGTGGAGCACCGCCGACGAGTTCCGGGATACCTTCCGCATAATGACGGGGACCATCCGCTCCTTGACGGCCAACCGGGAGCGCATGAACCTGCTGTCCTCCCAGCAGGGGGACCAGGCCACGGCGTTTATTGCCCTGGTCATGAGGCATGCCGAAATCTCATACCGGGCTGCCCACCAGGTGGTGGGGCAAGCCCTCAACCGGCTGGAGGCGCGTGGGCTGGACATTTTGGGGCTGCGGGCCGAGGACCTGGACGCCGCTATCCAAGACCGGACGGGGGTCTCGGTGCACCTGCCTCAAGAGGAAGTGGAGCGGACCCTGGACGTGGCCCATTGTGTCGGCTTGAAGGCCACTCCCGGCTCCACCTCTCCCAAAGAGGTGCGGCGCATGTTGGAGGAGTGCCGTGGCCTGCTGTCGGAGGACGCGCGAGGCATTCA
>CAYOAF010000082.1:0-8306 GCA_964401855.1 uncultured Dehalococcoidia bacterium | reverse complement strand
AATCACCTACGAGGTGAACGAGTCGGTGCTGCCCAAGGCCCTCAAGAACTTGGATAAGGTCATCGCCGACCGGTCGAACCTGACCGTCACCGTGGGCGACATCTACGAGGGCATCACCGAACGGTCTGTGGACCGGGTGGTGCTGGATGTTCCGGAACCTTGGCAGGCAATAGCAACCGTTGGGGACGCCCTGGTGATGGGCGGCATTATGCTGAGCTTTCTCCCCACCATTTTGCAGGTCCACCAACTGGTGCTGGAGTTGGGCCGGGACTCCCGCTTTCAACTTGTGGAGACTGTGGAGACCCTGCTGCGTTCCTGGCACGTTACAGAACGCAGCGTGAGGCCGGCCCACCGGATGGTTGCCCACAGCGGGTTTCTGACCACGGCGGTTCGGTGCGAACCGCGATCTATCGCCGGTACGTTCGCACCCCAGGCATGACGAGGGCCAGCATACCGAAATGGGCACTCAGGAGGGCAGTGGAATGGACGTAATGGACCGGGACAACACGGTCGCATTCTTGCGCCAACACGTGAAGAGCGAGATGCTGATGAAGCACCTCTACACCGTGGAAGCCGCCATGCGCGGCTACGCCCGCAAGTTCGGCGAGGACGAGGACCTATGGGGCATCGCAGGGTTGCTCCACGATTTCGACTGGGAAATCTGCCCCACGCCCGAGGACCATCCGGTCTTCGGCGCTCAGATCCTCCGGGATCACGGCTATCCCGAGGAGATGGTCCGGGCGGTGCTGACCCACGGCGACCACACCGGTATCCCTCGTGAGTCCCGGATGGAACATACCTTGTTTGCGGTGGACGAGCTTTCCGGCTTCATCCGCGCCGTGGCCCTGGTGCGCCCTTCCAAAAGCCTGGACGACGTCTCTCCCCGTTCGGTGCGGCGCAAGATGAAGGACAAGGCCTTCGCCAAAGACGTGAGCCGGGAAGGCATCGTCCGCGGCGCCGAGGAGCTAGACATTGACCTGGACGAACACATCGCCTTCATCGCGGAAAGCATGAAACCCATCGCCGGGCAGATCGACCTGGCCGTCGGGGATACCGGCAGCTAGACGGGCCACAACCCCTCAAACTCAATCTCTGCTCCGGGATACCGCCCTTCCAGCAGTGAAAAGTGCTGGGAGGTCAGCAAAGGGACGGGCAGATTCTCGGCCAGGGCTTCCGTCTCCGGCCCCGGCTGAAACCCCCACAGTGCCGCCTGGCCCACTCCCTTGCCTTGGGCCAGCACTCTGAAGTCCCCCAACCCGCCGGGCCGGGCCAGGTCCACCATTCCGGCCCGGTTGGCCTGAACGGCCCGTTGGTCCAGGCCGAGGGAACTCAGCCGCCGCTGCAGGAGGCCCAGGCCCAGATTGGACAGGAACCGCCGCTGGAGAGTAAAGCCCAGCGGCTCCATCCCCGCCCGTCGCCCAGCCTGGACCACCGACGTAAAGTCCACCTGGGCGGTCATGTCTTGGCGTCCGATGTACCGGAACGGGGCGTCGGTCTGGGTATGCCGGTAGTAGGTCGTCAACGTGCCCCGGTACCTTCGCTCGGGTGAGTACAGATCCCCTGCCGGGTGCCCGTAGTCGATAGTTAGCATGAAGCCCGCTTCCAGCGCCGCCGCCACCTCCCCGGCCCACCCTGCAAGGCCCAGGTTGACCTCGGCGGTCTGACCCTCGGACAACTCGATTCCAAGGTCATCAAGCCGGGCTGAAAGCGCAGGCGTGGACGGTTCCCGGAGGTCCCCGGTCAACTCCCCACCCTTCACGGTGACGTAGATTTCCCGGAGCCGGCCCTGGTGCATCGTTACCTGGTGCACCGGCATCGAGTCCAAGAACTCGTTGGACAGGACACAACCTCGCACCCCGTGGAACGGGAAGCCGGAAGCGACGACACGGTCCACTCCGGCCGGCGGCCGGCCCATATGGGGGTCTTTCTCTGCGCCTAGAACGGCCCCGCGGTCCAGGCAAATGTAGCGCAAAGAGCGGGTGAAACCCGGCAGCAGCCCGGCGGAGAAAGCCACCACGTCCCGGCACAAAAGGCCGTTGCCCGCTCCCGTCTCCACAACCGTGAACGGGTGTGGCTGTTCCAACAGTTGCCACATCTGAAACAACTGCAACGCCAGAAGCGCGCCAAAGGCCGGATGGACCAGTGGGCTGGTGTAGAAGTCCCCGGCGGGGCCGACAGGCTCCCGGCCGGAG
Source organism: uncultured Dehalococcoidia bacterium (assembly GCA_964401855.1). Taxonomy (GTDB): domain Bacteria; phylum Chloroflexota; class Dehalococcoidia; order Lucifugimonadales; family UBA3495; genus CAJWBT01. The sequence goes on along the minus strand of CAYOAF010000082.1, from coordinate 6,114 downwards.
TAGTAACCGCCCTCAGGCCAGAACAGGGCCAGCCCCATGAACTCGGCAAAGGAGATGGCTCCCTGCTCCCGGATACGGCGGCGAATCTCATCCTCGGCCTTCATGACACTATACTAAAGCAGAAGGGGGCTGTGCGGCCCCCTTCTTTTAAGCCCATCCGGGCAGATCCGTGATCTGCCTCTACGCCCGCTGCTCGATGGGAACGTACTCCAGGTCCATTTCTCCCGTGTACTCCAGCAACGGCCGGATCAGAATGTTGTCGTCGTACTGTTCAACACACTGAACGGTCCAGCCGGGGATACGGCCCAGGGCAAAAATGGAGATGAACAGGTCGTCGGGAATACCCAGCAGGTAGTAAATAGACCCGGCGAAGAAGTCCACGTTGACGAAAATGCCCCGGGAACGGTAGGGCACCATCGCCTCTTCTTCCAGGTACTGCAGGATCTGGAACCACTCCGGGTGTCCCATCTTCTCGCCCAATGCTTTGGAGCGGGCCCGCAGATGCCGCGCCCGGGGGTCTTCCGCCTTGTACACCCGGTGGCCGAAGCCCATGACGCGCCCGCCGCTGTCCAGCAGCTTGCGGCAATACTCCGCGGCGTTCTCCGGCTGGCCAATCTCCAAGGACATCTTCATCACTTCTTCGGCCGCGCCGCCGTGCCAGGGACCTTTGAGGACCCCGACGCCGGTAACAACCGCCGAATGGAGGTCGGACAGGGTGGACGCGGCAACCCGGGCCGCGAAGGCCGACGCGGTGGCGCTATGCTCCGCGGGGAGGACGAAGTCCACGTCCAGCCAGTCCGTGGTCTCCTGGTCCGGCTTCTCGCCGGAAAGCCTGTCCCGGCAGGTGCCGGCGTGGTTCAGGTCCGGGTCCGGGGCTACCGGCTCCAGCCCCAGCCGCAGCCGGTGGTGGGCGCCCACGATGGTCGGACCCATGGCGGTCAACCGGACCCCCTTGCGAATAGTGGCTTCCGGGGAATTATCGGTGACCTCTGGATCGAAAGCGGCCAAAGCGGAGATACCGGTGCGCAGGGCGTCCATCGGGTGGCTGGCCTTGACCAGGTCCAAGACCTGAATGACCTCGTCGGGAATCCGGCGGTTGGCCCGGAGGGTCGCGTCGAACTCTTCGAGCTGTTGGGAATTGGGCATTCCGCCGTAAAGTAGGAGGTAAGTCACCTCCTCGAACGTAGACTTTTCGGCCAGGTCGTGGATATTATAGCCACGGTAGAGTAGCTTTCCTACCTGGCCGTCGATGAAGCTGGACTCTGAAGTATCGAAGTAGACATCTTTGAGTCCTTTCATGATCTGAGGGGCCATGGTCCAACCTCCTTGAGAGGGGATAGGTTGGCGGTGCCACAACCGGGTGGCTACGCCGTTTGGCCGCCAGGCGGCGCTCAATTGAATGTCGCGACTGAATAGTTGAGGCGGGGGACGTGGCCGAAGTGTAGCATCCACCTATAGGAGTGTCAAGCAAGGCCAAGGCTGGAACCAGCCTACGCATCCTTCGCCGGAAAGGTCGGAGAATTATGCGATTCGGTGTTATTCTGCCCAATCTCGGGCAATTAGCAATCCCGGATACACTGATTACGTTGGCCCGCCGCGCCGACGAAATGGGGTTGGACGGCGTGTTCCTGAGCGACCACCTCGCGTTGGCCACCAATCCCCAATCCCGCTACCCCTACCGGTCCGACGGCACGTTCCCTTTGCGTCCCGACCAGGCCATCCTGGAGCCGGTTACCACCGCGGCCTACCTGGCAGCCGTAACCAGCCAGGTCCATCTGGGGTTCAGCGTTCTGGTGGCCCCCTACAGGCATCCGGTGCTCAACGCCAAGATGCTGTCAACGCTGGACGTGTTCTCCGGCGGGCGGGTGATTGTGGGAGTGGGCGTCGGCTGGATGGAAAAAGAGTTCTCGGCATTGGGGGCCAGCTTCGCTCACCGGGGCCGGGTGACCGACGAGCACATCCAATTACTGAGGTGCCTGTGGACCCGGGACGAGCCCAAATTCTCCGGGCGGCACTACCAGGTGTCCGGGGTAACAATGTGCCCCAAGCCGGCCCAATCTCCCCACCCGCCTATCTGGTCCGGCGGCATCACCACCCCGGCGCTGCGCCGCGCCGCCCGGTTGAGCGACGGCTGGCACGGCATGCGGATGTCCCCCGAGGATATCGCCGGGGTGTGCCGTCGGCTCAAAGCGATGCGCGAGGAGTCGGGCCAGGATTTCAGCGGTTTCGAGGTGTCGTTGCGGGGAGGCCTGGACATTACCAGGGCAGAGATGCCTGTGTCCCGGCTCCCGATGAGAGGGAGTCCGGAGCAGGTGGCCGGGGACCTGGCGCGCTACCGGGAGGCCGGGTTGACCTACATGGTGGTGGAACCACGAGCGCGGGACGCCGACGAAATGGCCGGCCAGTTGGAGCAACTGGTCCAAAAAGTGCAGCCCTTGCTGTAGCAAGGGGTTGGGGCGTCAAATGTGCCACTCCCCTCCTGGTGCCGGCGAAAGGGTCCGGAGCAGGATGGCCCGGACTCGTCACCCTGGCATTCGATGACACAACGATGAACGCAGAAGGAGGCCGATCAATGAACCGTGAGTACATCAACCCGCCGGATATGGCGCCACCGGCCAGCAACCTCTACAGCCACGTGGTCAAGGCGGGCAACACCGTGTACATCTCCGGGCAAGTACCTCGGGGGCTGGACGGAAAACCTGCTCACGTGGGAGATGCCGAGGCACAAATGCACTTGGTCTGGGCCAACCTGGAGAAAGCCGTAACCGCCGCCGGCGGCACCCTCAAGGACATTGTAAAGACGACTGTCTACGTCGTCGGAACTGAGAGCCTGCCGGCAATACGCCGCGCCCGCCTCGCGCTTTTGCCGGCCGAAGGGCGCCCCACCAGCACTATGTTGGTGGTTGCCGCCCTAGCCGACCCGAACTTCCTGGTGGAGGTGGAGGCTATCGCCGTCCTCGGCGGAGGCTAGGCATGGTGGACCCCAAACGCCAGGGCCCATGAGAAGCCGGACCTCATCGAGGGGGACCGACCCGCTGCCTTCGCCGTATTCGTGCCGACGACATTCAAGCGCCCCCTTCCCCTGCCCAAACTCGTAACAATCCACATCCAATGGGGGGGGTACGCCAGGTTATTGGCATTGGTACGATGTGGGCAAGCGGATTCAATAGATGGTGAACGACGGCGTCGCCTCGTCCGCGGGCCGGTGCCATGAGAACCAGAATTATTACCACCATATCAGTTTGGATCACCATCGGGATCCTTCTTGGCATGAGCGTAATCGCCCTGCTCCGGGCGCTCATCGACGGAGGTTCGGCGGGGCTCGAAATCTCTTTTACCGTTTTGACCGGCATGATGGCGGCATTCCTGATAACGTATGTCGCCAAGACCTTCCACTGAAGACATCTGAATATCCTCTTTTCTCACCGCACCACAGCATGTCTCAGGTGCTCACAACCCGTCGCAACGAGGGTTGGGCCTATAGACCCGGCGACGGCCCAACAAAAGAGAACCCTGTTCATATCAGGACCAGCAGCCAAGCCCGGTCTTTTTTTCATCTTCACAGCCGCCGTCCCTTGTTCAGCGCCGGACCGGCGCCGGCGGGCAACCTGTCATCGGCCGGCGTCGTCTGCGCGGGCCTTGGGCTGCATCCAACGTTGTTGACAACAAACAGGGCCTATGATGGAATGGCCGTACTCATAACAGCAGCCGGCACGGCTAGCAGAGGTGCTAGTCCATCCCGGGACCGGACACCCTTGGGGCGATTTCCCGCCGGCCAGCCGCAATCCGATCGATTCTGCGCGTTAAGGTGTTGAACATGGTCCAACGGCAAACGGCCTACGAACTAGAGACGGGGGACCTCAAACTCCCCGCCACCGGACGCCCGGTGGTCTACTCGACTCACGGCGTGATTTCCAGCGGCCATTACCTAACTTCCATGGCCGGGATGAGGATGCTGCTGAGTGGCGGCAACGCTTTTGACGCAGCGGTGGCGGCGGGTTTTGCCGCCGCGGTGGTGGAGCCTATCGCCTCCTATTCCTTGGCGGCGGAGGGCGTGTTCATGCTATATCACGCCGCCAGCGGAGACCTCCTCTCTTTGAGCGGCCAGGGCGTCGCGCCGGAAAAGGCAACGGCGGCCTTCTACAAGTCGCAGGAAATGGAGCGGATTCCCACCGGCCCCGGCCCCCAGGCCCAATTCGCCTTCACCGTACCCGGGATTGTGGACGCCTTCATCTCACTGCTGGAGAAGTACGGAACCAAATCCATCGGCGAGGTTCTCGCCCCCGCCATCTACTACGCCGAACAGGGGATCCCCAACTACGAGTACATGCTGGGACGCCTCAATGAACCCGCCGCCCAAGAGCAATTCGACAACTATCCTCCAGGGGGCTGGGACGTTTTCTACCAGAACCGGGAAGTCCCTCGCCCCGGCACGCTCCTGGTTCAGCCGAGCTTGGCCAACACGTTGAAAAGCCTGGTCCCTCCGGGTAATAACGGGCCGGGACAGCGTGATGAGGGCCTCCGGTTTGCCCGCGAGGCGTTCTACCGGGGTCCGATCGCCAGGACCATCGCGGAATGCTCCCAACGGGAGGGCGGCATTCTCCGCCTGGAAGACCTGGCCGCCTACAAGTCGAAGTTCGACGAGCCGGTCAAGACCTCCTTCGAAGGGTATGAGGTCTGGGGTCATGATACCTGGACCCAGGGGCCCATGCTGATGCAGGCCCTGAATATCCTGGAGCGCTTCAACCTGCGGCAGTTGGGGCATAACACCCCCGCCTACATCCACGTTGTCGCCGAGGCATTGAAACTGGCCTTCGCTGACCGGGAGGCTTACTACGGCGACCCCGACTTCTCCGTGGTGCCCATCGACGGGTTGCTCTCCAAGGAGTACGCCGCCGAACGGGCCCAGGCCATCGACCCCAATAGGGCAACTCCGGAGCTGCCGCCCCATGGCGACGCCTGGCGCTACTCAAAACAGAAGGCCTGGCCCCCGGTAAGCGTGGCTTCGGCAGCGTCGGAGCCGGACGGGGCGGACTCGCCGGCCGACGAAGGGACTACCCACGTAGCGGCGCTGGACCAGGAAGGCAACATGGTCTGCGGCACCATCAGCGGAGGGGCCTTCGCCAAGTCCGTGTTCTTTCCTGAGCTTGGGTGCGCTCTCAGCACCCGCATTGAGATGTTCAACTGCGAGGAGGGCCACCCCAATGTGGTGGAGCCGGGCAAGCGTCCCCGGACCACGCTGATCAACTACATCGTCAGCAAAGATGGCCAGCCTGTTATGACCATCGGGTGTCCCGGTGGAGACGGCCAGGCCCAGGCCAACGTGCAGCTGGTCCTCAACGTGGTGGTCTTTGGCATGGACCCCCAGCAGGCGATAGAAGCCCCCCGGTTCGCTGCCAAAAGCGCCACCGACTCCTTCTACCCCCACACCTGCTTCCCGGGGCGGCTGGACCTGGAAGCTGCGATACCCGAGGATACGGCCCGGGCGCTTGGCGCGCTGGGCCACAAGGTAGAGAGGGCGGCCAACTGCGGCCTCGGCGCCACGGTGGGCCGGCGCGACTTGCAGACCGGCGTCCTCAGTACCGGCGGCGACCCCAGGCGCGCCTGCTACGCCCTGGGCTGGTAAAACACCGGTGCGCCTCGGCACTCGGCGGGCGACAGACGGCGGGAATCGAATATAGAATAGAGTGGACCCGCGGAGGGATGGCCGAGTGGACGATGGCGGCGGTCTTGAAATTCGAAGTCCCTCGTCACACCGCGTCTTGTCGTATCTGGCAGAGTATCGTCCTGTCGCGGCCACAGCCAGCAGATGTATCTAGAAGAACCACTCCGTACCCCTCAGTACTTTGGCGTATGTTGCCAATAATGTTGCCAACTTTGTCGGCAACATATCATAGCTAGCCCAGATACGAATGACGAGGGAGCTTGCTTACTTGAACAGCTTCCGCATGGCCGTTGGCCTTCCCCTGCGCCCACCCATTGGCCCTGCGACCTTCCGAACCGCATTATTTGCACGGAACAAGAGTTTACCATGCGAACCTGGGGCTTACCGGGCAAAGAGGTGGTAGACGTTAACGGTCTGTTCCTATTGAGATCCCCATCAGATATGAACCG
>CAYOAF010000081.1:0-22080 GCA_964401855.1 uncultured Dehalococcoidia bacterium | reverse complement strand
GGAGCGAACAGGTCAATCATCCGCGTGGACAGGTTGCCGCTATCGGTCTCCAGGACCACCTGCTGTTCAGGGAAGATCGGAGTCATCAGCTCGAACTGGGCGCGGTACCGGCTATTGACTTGCTCGGGGTCCACGTTGTTGATTTTTTCCACCCGGACCAGTCCGAAATACCGCTCTCCTTCCTTGGGAGGCCGCACCTGCCCCGTGACGGTGTCGCCGGTCCTCAATCCAAAACGGCGGATTTGAGACTGGGAGATGTACACGTCACCGGCGGTGCCCGGCGTGGCGATCTGGCGGAGGAAGCCGTAGCCGTCGTCCATGATCTCCAAAATGCCTGATGCGATAAGGGCCTGTTGGGCAGAGGCAAATTGGAACAGCCGGATGAGCACTTCCTCGCGCCGTAGGTTTGCCATAGCCGAGGTATCGGCCAGCCCCATGTCCTCCGCCACGACCAGGAGCTCGTCCTTAGTCAACCTTCCCGACTCGGCTACATCCAAGACTCGTTGTGTCGTCGCCATGCTCACCTCATTATGATCTCGGAAATCAGTCACCTGGCGCCGTGTCCGAAGGAGGCTGGGTAGCCTCCTCTCGCCGTGGGATAGCGACAGAAGGGACAGGCCGCTGGTATGGTCCGATGCTAATTCTTGTGGAGACTCTGAAGAGAAGCTGAGTCTTTCTTTACCAGAAGGGGATTGGTCACCCTTTCCAACTTAGGAGTTGCCAGCCTTTTCCCAGTCAGCCAGGAAACGGGCCAGGCCGGCATCAGTTAGAGGATGCTGGACCATTTGCAACAGAATCTTGTAGGGGATGGTCGCGATGTCCGCTCCGGCCCGCGCCGCCAGATGGCAGTGAAGCGCGTGCCGGATCGAGGCCGCCAACACCTTGGTCTTTATGCCGTATTTACGGTAGATGCAAACTATCTCTTCCACCAAGTCCATCCCCCGGTGGCCGATGTCATCCAGCCGTCCCACGAAGGGGCTGACGGCCGTCGACCCAGCCTGGGCGCCCAGCAAGGCCTGGTTGAGTGAAAAGCACAGGGTTTGGTTGACCTTGATGCCCTCCCGGGCTAGGGCCGCTATGGCCTCGAACCCGGCGGCGGTACTTGGTATCTTCACCCACGGATCGCTAATCCAACCAGCGATCTCCCTCCCCTCAGCCACCATCCCCGCCGCGTCCTGGCTGACCACCTCCACTGAGATGGGGCCGTCCACGATGCCGGCGATTTCCCGGACGGCGGCCTTGTAGCTTTCCCGGTCGCCGATGCCTTCACCGGCCGCCAGTGAAGGGTTGGTGGTCACGCCACTGATGACCCCAAGCCGGGCACTGTCCCGGATCTCCTGAATATTGGCCGTGTCAAGAAACAGTTTCATTTCAGTTCACGTTGTCCAAGGGCAGCGGCCGCTGGCTCCCTTCCCGGATCGTCTTCCCGGCCGCGCCGACGAATTCGCTAAAAAGGGGATGCGGCCGGTTGGGCCGGGAGAGAAATTCCGGGTGAAACTGGACACCCACCATAAACGGGTGGGTCCTGACCTCCCCGGTCTCTACCAAGTTGCCATCGGGTGAGAGGCCGCCGACCACTAACCCGGAACTCTGCAACTCCTCCCGGTAGGCGTTGTTCAATTCAAAACGATGCCTATGCCGCTCGGAGATCTGATGAGTGTTGTAGGCGGCCATCGTCCAGGTGCCCTCTTGAGGGAGGCAGGGATAGGCGCCAAGCCGCATAGTGCCGCCCATGGAGGTCACGGCCCGCTGCTCTTCCATAATGTGGATCACCGGGTGCGGTGTGTTGGGGTCCAACTCCGAGGAGTTGGCCTCGGCTAAGCCCATCACGTTGCGGGCCCACTCAATAACCATTACCTGCAGACCTAGACACAGGCCCAAATAAGGCACCCGGCGCTCCCGAGCGTATTGGACCGTTTCAACCATGCCTTCGACGCCCCGGGGGCCGAAGCCTCCGGGCACGACAATGCCGCAAGCGGTAGACAGCAGGCTCTCTGGCCCGAATCGTTCTATGTCCTCGGAATGGACCCATTGAATCTCTATTTCCCGCCCGTGGGCCAATCCAGCATGCCGGAGCGCCTCTTTGACGGAAATATAAGAATCAGGGTACTCAACGTACTTGCCCACCAGAGCTATGGGCATCGTCTCGGTCAGGCTCTTCATTTGCGCCACCATGACCGCCCAATCGGCCATGTCCTGGGGAGGCGCCGCCATCTCCAGTGCCTGCAAGATAATCTCACCAAGGCGGGCCTCCTCGAGGATAAGCGGGACCTCGTAGACATTGTCCACGGTGGTCAGAGGTATTACCGCGTTGCCGGGAACGTCACAGAAAGACGAGATCTTCTTCCGGATGGAATCCGGCACCGGATAGTCGCTGCGGCAGATGATGGCGTCGGGTTGGATGCCGATACTCCTCAACTCTTTAACGCTGTGCTGGGTGGGCTTGGTCTTCAACTCCCTGGCCGCCGCCAGGTAAGGAAGCAAGGTGACGTGAACGTAGAATACGTTGTTCCGTCCCACGTCATTCCGTATCTGCCGTATGGCCTCCAAGAAGGGCAGTCCTTCGATGTCGCCTACGGTGCCGCCTACTTCCACGACAACAACGTCAACCCGGGTTTCTTCAGCCAGCGCGATGATCTTCTCTTTGATCTCACTGGTGACGTGAGGCACAGTCTGAATGGTGCCGCCCAAGTAATCGCCTCTCCGCTCCTTGGCGATGAGGCTCAGATATACCTGGCCAGCGGTAAGGTTGGAGGACCGGGTGAGCTCTATGTCGATAAACCGCTCGTAGTGGCCCAGGTCCAGATCAGTCTCGCCGCCGTCTTGAGTGACGAAGACCTCACCGTGCTGGTATGGGGACATGGTGCCCGGATCAACGTTCAGGTACGGGTCGAGCTTCATTACAGAGACGGATAACCCGCGGTTTTTCAGGATGCGTCCGATTGAGGCGACGCCAATCCCTTTGCCGATTGAACTGACCACTCCCCCGGTGACAAATATAAATTTAGTGGGCATGCTCCTACGCTAGAGCAACATATCGGAGAGGCGCCTCGACAAGGCCAGCACCCATAGCTACAGCGAAAAGTGGGTCGGTCAAGAAGGGAGGCGCACCTAAGAGACGGAGTCACTTATGGGGTACACCAACTATCATTATAGATAGCGTCTCGCACTAGTGTCAAGCAGTTGTGAGACATGTTCCACCCAGTCTAGTGCCGCTATCCGTCGAAAGTCTTCATTGTTCCAGGCGACCGGAGGCTGCCGGAGCTATCGGACCACCGGGTCCGGCAGGCCGGCTCACCGGGGCTGGTGGCCCTCGTCCCGCTCCACGATCCAGCCGAGTTCGACCTGGCGCTTCAGCGGCACGGCCAGCGGCGGTCCTCCGCCCACGGGCCTCTCTCCCACGACCCTTTCCTGGCGCAACTCCTGGATGTCGCCCTCGGTACGACCCAGGACCTCATGTAGAATGTATTGGTTGGCCTCACCCATTTGGGGGGCCGGCCCCCGGATGCGCAGTTTGTTCCCCGACAGCTTCCAACCTCGGCCGATGTACTCACGCCGGCCCAACCCAGTTTCCGGGGGATGGTCCACGCTTTCGAAAAAGCCCCTGCCGTGGAATTGGGGGTCGGCCAGCAGTTGGCGGGCGTTGAGCACCGGACCGGCAGGCACGCCCACGGCTTGGAGCCGATCCATCACCTGGTACTGTCCCTGGGTCGATGTCCACCCGGCGATGATGTCATCCAGTTCGTCCTGGCGCCGGCGGCGGGTCAATGGATCAGAGAAACGCGGGTCACCGGTCAAGTGATTTCCGTCCTGGTCCAAGACCCGGCAGAAGGCCCTCCAATCAGAGTCGTCCCGCACCGCCAGCGTTATCCAACTGTCGGCGCCCTCGCACGGGTAGCAACCGTGGGGGCACATGGTCTGGTGGCGGTTGCCCGGCCGCCGGGCCCGCCGCCCGTTGAACGCAAAGTCCAGCAGCCCTTCGCCCACAAAGGAGACCCCCACCTGGTACATGGCCAGATCGATCCACATCCCCCGGCCGGTGCGGGCTCGGTGCAGGAGGCAGGCCATCACCGCGCCCAGCGCCGTCCAGGTGGCCAGAAAGTCGGTGTACGAGTTGCCCAGCTTGTTGGGGAGATCCCCGAATACCCGGCGGCCTTCGGCATCCGTTTCCAAATACCCCATAAAGGCGCCGGTGCCGTGGGTGGGTTCCAACGCCGAGGCCATGGCGCCGAAGTTGCTCCAGGGTCCGCTGTGCCCATACCCGGTGTTGGAGAGCATTATCAGGTCCGGCTTGTGCGCTTTGAGGTTGGAGTAGTCCAGCTCAAACCGGGCCATCACCCGGGGGGTAAAGTTTTCCAACACCACGTCGCATACGCCGGCCAGCTCTTTAACAACGGATCTCGCCGCCTCGGACCGCAGGTCGAGAGTCAGGCTGCGTTTGCCCCGATTGAGGGTCTGAAAGGTGCCGCTCCTTTCGAAATACAGCTCGCCGGGGTCATTATCCGGAAAAGGGCCGGTGGCCTGCCGCGTTGATTCCATGAACTGAGAGTGGTGGGTGTCCACCTTGATGACCTCGGCGCCCAGGTCGGCCAGATAAGCGCCGGCGTAGGGCATGGCGAATACCCGGCTCAGGTCCAGCACCCGGATTCCGTGCAGGGGGAGGGCGGGCATGCGGCTAGATCACCCCCTGCGCTCGCAGATTCACCAAATCCCCGGCAGTGTAGCCCAGGTCTTCGCAAAATATCTCGGCGTTGTGCTGCCCCAAGAGCGGGGCTGGCCTTTGAATCTGAAAGTCCCCTTCCGAGAGCCTAGGGGCCATGCCGGGATACTCGGCCGAGCCCGCCACGGGGTGGCCGGCCTCCACGAAGAAGCCCCGTTCCCGCAGGTGGGGGCAGTGGAACAGGTCTCCGGCGTCCTGGGCCATGCCAAAGACCAGGCGTCGCTCCCCCGATGCCTGGAAAAGCGGCTTGCGATCCCATTTCGCCAGGCCTTTGATCAGCAGTTGCTTCAGCTCTTCGCCGTGCTCGATGCGGCCGGCCCCGGTGGCGAACCGCTGGTCGTGCAACTCCTCAAGGCCGATCAAATCGGCTACCACGGACCAGGGTTGGGAACCCTGGACCGAGGGCACCGCGTAGCCGTCGCGGGCCGGCATCAGCTCATCGAGGCCGGAGCCCCGGACCGGGCGGCGGCCTTTGATGGCGCCCAAATAAGTGTAGTACGGCACCGCCTGCACCAGGTGGGAGGCCAGGCACTCCGCGACCGAAACGTCGACCTGCTGTCCTTCGCCGGTGGTGAGGCGCTGGAAGAGGGCCGCCAGCGTGGCCGCCGCCGCATTGGCCCCGGCCACATAGAGGGACTGGTCGAGGGCATTGTGGAGCGGCTCCCGGTCCGAGTCCCCCGAGTGGTACATGAGACCGCTGAGGGCACAGGTCACGACGTCCGTCGCCACCAGGTCCCGGTACGGCCCCGTCTGCCCGAAGGGCGTTATGGAGGTGACCACCAGCGCCGGGTTGACCCGCGATAGAGCCGAGTAGTCCACTCTCAGGGCCCCGGCCTCCGCGGGGGAGAGGTTCTCCACCAGCACGTCCGCTTCCTGCAGCAGAGAGCCGAGGATGCCCCGGCCCGTGCCGGAGCCAAAATCCAGGGTAACGCCACGCTTGTTCATGTTGTTGTAGAGGAACGGGATGCTCTTCTCCGGGTGAGGGTCATCTCCCACGAAGGGCCCGGCCCGGCGGGACACGTCGCCGACGGCCGGCGGCTCTACCTTGATCACATCGGCCCCATAGTCAGCCAGCAGCTTGGCGCAGAAAGGGCCGGCGACGTGGCTGCCCAGGTCCAGGACGCGAAAGCCCGTCAGCAGGCCCTCCTGCATTACTCTTCGGTCTCCCAGACCAGGGGAAGGCTCTGACCCCGCTTCGGCAGCACCACCGTGGCCCAGCCCGATGCCGTCTCCTCGCCGCGGTTGTTGCGGAGGCCCACCTGACAATCGACGTAGCCGAAACCGCCCTGCTCCCGCTTGCCGGTGACGGTTCCGAAAGCGGTCAGCACGTCGCCAGGATAGTCCATTCCCCGGTGCTCCACGTAGAAACGCTTGAACCAGCCCTCTTCCCCGGCGAAGTTGACGAGCAACTGGCCCAGGTACTGGTTCTTCAACGAACCGTTGACCACCACGTTGGACAGGCCCTGGCGCAGCTGGGCGAAGGGGAGGTCCCAATGGATCCGGGCGTAGTTGCCGTTGGCCGCCGCCCAGCGGACCAGGTGCGTGGTGGTCATGGGCCCCTTGACTACCGGCGGCACCTCCATCCCCACGGCAGCCTCCTCGAAATACTGCTGTTGCCCTGACGGGGCCTCGGGCCGAGGGAGGACAGCTCCCGGACCGGGAGGTGAAATCACCACCGATTGTAGGGGCAGTTCGGAAACCGCCGCTACACTAATGCTGGTCGCCTGGTGCGACTCTTCTCTAGCAGAAAGGGACTGATGGATGCTTACCCGCTTCGCCACGCCGACGGTGCGACCTTCCTGGTCGGCTTCAGTCTCCTGCCGCACCACGAAGACCAGGGAGCCAGAGCGTCCCTGCTTCTCGTAGATGTCGAGGATGCGGAACTGGCGGGTTATCCAGGTGCCCACGTAGGCCGGCCGCAGGAACTGCCAGTCCATGCCTCCGTTGAGGCCGTAGCTGTTGAAGGGCAGGGGCACCTGAAAGTGAGATTCCTGCCCGGCGCCGAAGTAGCCGATGGGAGGAGCGATGTCTTTCCAGGTGGCCAGGGGTGGACAGAGCAGGCCGCCGAACCGGCTGCGCTTGGCGTGGCCCGGGTCCACGTAAAGGGGGTTTGCGTCCTCTATGGCGTCGGCCACGTCGTAGGCCATCTCCTCGCTGATGGGGAAGCGGTTGCGCTCCGGAGGAGTATCGGTTCCAATGAGGGCCTGGACTTCAGGGGTTATCAGGATGGTGGCCATCGGTTGCGCTCCTTTGAGAAGGGGGGGGCCCCTGGCTGCCCCTCCACTTGCCGGGGTTTTGGGAGCAGTTTAACATGGAATCAATGCGATTGGACCGATGCGGTTGGATAGAGGGAAAGCGGGAAGCCTTGAGCGGTCTCGGGGGCGCGGGGGCTCAGGCGAATCTGCTCCTGGCCAAGTCCTTGGTGGGGAAAATGTACTGCGCTTGGTAGAATGAGGGCTGTTCGATACCGTTGACATCTTCGCAGTCCGCTGGTTTTTCACAAGGAGCCCATGAGGAATGTTTCAAGAAAACCCTGGTGCCGGAGTTCACTCGCAGGGCCACCGGCGCGTTGCGATCGCACGGGGAAAAATGTAATAGGAGCCAGGAAATGACGTTGACCGAGTTCATTGAAGACGCTCTGCGCAGAGAGCACGATCTCCTGATGGAGGCGGTGCATGACCTGACGCCGGAGGAGCTTGCCTGGCGGGCCGGGCCCGAGGCCAACCCCATCGGCTGGATTCTGTGGCACATGATCCGCGTGGAGGACATGTGGCTCCAGTTCTTTGTCCAGGGAAGGGTGGAGATTTGGGAGCGGGAAGGATGGTATCTCAAGTTCAGGCTGCCGACCCGGAACCTTGGCTTCGGCCACACGCCGGAGCAGGTGTCCCGGTTCCCTCTCCTGGACCTGCCAGAGCTGATCAAGTACGGAGAAGCGGTCCGCGGCGGCACACTGGATTGCCTGGGGACCCTCGGCCCGGAGGACTACGACCGGATACCAAGGGAACGCCGGCCGGAAATGTCGGTGGGCGCGGTCTTCCGCCAGGTCGTAGGGGAACTGTTTCAACACCAGGGGCATATCTCCTACCTCAAGGGGCTGATACGCTCCGGGGCCGCCCAGGGCTAGCGGTACTGTCTTGTAAATGCCTATATACCGGCGCAATTGTGCGACATTCCATCCCCACGGTCGTTTTTCCGGCGCAAGCCGGAACCCAGAGAAGTGTTAGCTGGGTCCCGGCCTTCATTGGAATGACGGACCAGCTATAAAGCCATCTACGAGACACTCGACTAGCGGCCTTTCCCGGGCGGTACAGTCCCATTCCCGAAGCCACCCTCCCCTGGCCAGGACGGGCGCCGCCCCAGGCCCCGTGCCGGAATCCCGCCTAAACGGTCTTCGCAGCCGCTTGACATGGAGATAGCCCGAGAGTAGCTTGGTACCGCGACATTTTCAAGACACGAGAGGTCCCTTCAGTCCTCGAGTGACACGGTCGCGGGTCGCTGCGCCTCCAACCATAGCCTGAAAGACTGTTGAGAGTAGCTTGAGCCTTCTCAAGAGAACGACTGTGGTCACCGGGGGGTGGCTCTGGAACCCCAAGGTCAGACTGGCGCTGGGGTTCAGCATCACTCCGCCGGTCGCGTATCTGGTGGTCCGCGACATGGATTGGGGCGCCCTTTCCATCGAGCTTCATGATTTTCCCCTTCGCTACGGTATTGCCTCTCTCCTGATCTTCTCCTTGGCGACGGCGGTGCGCGCCTATCGATGGCAGGTGTTGTTCGTGGGAGAAAAGGTCCCCCTGCACCGCCTTCTGCTCGTCCAGAATGTCGGAATCGGCCTGAACAACCTTTCTCCCGTTCGGCTAATCAGCGAAGCGGCCCAGTACGTGATGTTGACCCTCCGGTACCGGGTCGAGAAGGAAGCGGTGGCGGCTACCCTTGGGGCGCAAAGGGTGTTGGATTTCGTCATCAGCGCACTTCTGCTGGGCGTCGGGGTGGTGTTGTTGCCGGACCTCAAGGAGTTCGCTCTCTATATTCTGGGAGCAGGCGTGCTGGCCATCCTCAGCTTGCTGGCGGTGCCCGTCATTATCTGGCTTGGCGCCCGGCCGGGCCTGGCCTGCCTGCCGATGTTGGCCTCGACCGCGGCCTCGTTGCGTAACCTGCTCCGGGCCAGGCTGAAACTCACGTGGTCATTCCTATTGACCCTGACTTATTGGCTGATACTGGGGATGGCCGCCTGGGTGCTGGCCTACGGCATGGGCATCGAGATTTCCTTTCTGCTGGCGACTTTGCTGGTTATCGCCACCTTGACATTTATCACCCTGGTGCCCTCGCTACCGGCTTCGATAGGCACCTTCGAGTTCGCGGTGTATTACCTGCTGACGGCCTTCGGGGTCGGGCCGGTGGAGGCGCTGGGCTACGCGCTGGTCATCCACGCCATCTTGTTCCTGCCCCCAATCCTGATTGCCTTTCTAGTGGTGGTCAGCTGGCCCCCGAAAAAGCGGCCCCATGATGCCAGACCAGCTTCCGTGCCCGCCGCCGATGCGGAGAACTGGCCGGCTTCCCATACCTAGGTACTGAGCCGCAAGGTCCCAACCGGGCCCTTCGACAGGCTCAGGACGAACGGGAAAGAGGCCTTCCAGCGTTCGTGGTGAGCTTGTCGAACCATGTTTTGAGATAATCCCTCAGCGCCGCTGCTCACGCCCTCCGGCATCAGCTGGCCTTCGCGTTTTGATCATACTACGTAAAGTGTTTAGCTGATAGCGGCCCGCGGCGTTCCCTTATAATTGGCTGCAGTCAATCTGGCTGCCGGCCCGGGCAGTCGCAGCCGGTCGCTGTTCTGGGCAATACAGGAGGGGTGGGATGAGGCATTCAATCAAGGCCGGAATCTTCGTCATCGGGGTATTTGCCCTGCTGTTCTTGGCCTGTAGCTCCACCACGCCCACGCCCACCATCGTTCCAGCTCTTCCGGCCAAAGCCGCGCCGGCCAGCACACCGGTCCCCGCGGCCACCGCGCGCCCTGCAACCAGCACACCGGCGCCCGCTCCCACGGCCGTTCCGGAGGTGATACCAGCCCCGAAGCCGGTAGCCACACCGGCTCCCACGCCGGCGCCGGCGCCGCCCACCGGCAAGTCCGGCGGCTCGTTGACGGTCGCCGGTTTCGCCGACATCCCTCACCGGGACGTGCATCAGACGGTTCAGGAAGCGCTGATCTCCCTGGGTCCGGGACTGGCCTACAGCCGCCTCCTCAGGTTGCGTTCGGACCCGGACCTGGACCAGCCCAGCCTGCTGCTGGAGTGCGATCTGTGCCAGAGTTGGAGGCTGACGCTGGAATTCGCCTATGAGTTCCAGCTTCGACCCGACGTCCGCTGGCAGAACATATCCCCGGTCAACGGCCGCGCCCTGGTGGCGGACGACCTGGTGTATAGCTACGAGCGGTTGCGCACGCCAGGCTGGCCCAACGCTTCTCTGTTCAGTTCCATCGGCGAGATAGAAGCCCCCGGTCCTCACTCCCTG
Source organism: uncultured Dehalococcoidia bacterium (assembly GCA_964401855.1). Lineage (GTDB taxonomy): Bacteria > Chloroflexota > Dehalococcoidia > Lucifugimonadales > UBA3495 > CAJWBT01. The sequence goes on along the minus strand of CAYOAF010000081.1, from coordinate 11,852 downwards.
CGAGTTACCCTGGCCTCGGCCGACGCCGACGCACTTCTGTCCCTGGCGGACGGACACGGCAAGATCGTGGCCCGGGAAGTCGTGGAGCAGCACCAGGACTTGCGAGATGGCCCGGTGATCGGCACCGGCGCCTGGCTCTGGGAGGGGACCGAGACGGGGGTCGGTACGACGCTAAGCCGGAACCCAGACTATTTCGAGACGGGCCTGCCCTTCCTGGACGAGTTGGCCATAAAGGTAATCAAACCTCTGGGCGCCGGCCGCATCGCGGACCGGGAACGGCTGGCCGCGTTCCAGGGCGGGACGGTGGATGTGGTGCTGCTGCCGCCGCCGGAATGGCAGGCGCTTGAAGCAGCCGGCGCCGACGTTGGCTCGGTCCTGACCCGGCAAGCCGGGACCGGTGTGATGCTCGCGATCAACGTGAGGACACCGGTCTTCAGGGGCCTGGAGATGCGCCACGCCGTCTTCAGGGCCATGGACCCCTGGGACTACGTTGATACCCTCTGGTCGGGCCAGGGGTTTGTGAGCCTGGGAATACCGGTGCAGGGTCCGCAATGGCTGTTGGACCGGGCGGAGATGCGCAACGGCTACTTCGGCGACCCCGGTGTGGCGAGGGAGATGCTGGCCGCCTCAGGGCTCTCGGCGCCCGTGGACGTTGAGCTGACGGTGCGGAATCAGGAATCCGGGGATATCTACCTGGAGCTAGAGCAACGCGTGGTCGACGACCTGCGGGCCGTCGGCTTCAACCCAACGATCCGGCGGCTCAATCCGGCCCAGTTCAGCGAGACGGTCTTTGATTACAAGGACTATCAGGTGGCCCTGGGGGTCCTGCCGCCCACGTCCACCACCAACAGCTTTCTACTGGCACTGCTGCACAGCAGCGGACGGTGGAACATCGCGGGCCACGAGGACGGGCTGTTGGACGGTATGATCGAGCGGCAGGCCGCCGAGTTCGACCCAGACCGGAGGGGAGTCCAACTCCAGGACATCCAGCGCCACGTCCTGGACCAAGCCTACCTGTTCAGCCCCATAACTGGCACTTCTCGCTGGGTGTTCAAACCGGGCCTGATGGGGTTCCACCCCAACACCACCCTATCCGAATACAACTACTGGTCCCGCACCTGGCTGGACCGGTAGCTTTCAATTCCCTTCTCCAGGGCGGTCCAGGGCAGGAGGGAGCATTTGATCCGCACCGGAAATTGCCGGACCGCTTGCAGGGCTTCCAGGTCGCCCAGCAGCCCCTCCGCCCCATCGGCGGGAGGCTTGCCCTGCATCATGCCCCGAAAGCGGCGAGCCATGCCGTTCACCTGCTCTAGGGTTTTCAACTGTAGCACCTCGGCCATCATCGACGCCGTGGCCTGAATGATGGAGCAGCCCTCGGTCTGGATGCCGACCCCGGCGATGCGCCCGTCTTCGTCTAATTTCAGCCGGACCGTCACCCGGTCGCCGCAGAAAGGGTTGTCCTCCTCTGCCTCCAGGTCCGGGTCCGGGATTGTACCGTTATGCCGGGGGTTGCGGTGATGGTCTATGATCATCTCGCCATACAGATCGTTCAAGGTCGCATCGGGGGGACTAGGCATGATTCTCTCAGCCGACCAGCGGGCATTCCGCTAGAAGGTTTCTTGCAGGTTTTGGAGTAGGGGCGGGTTTGAAACCCGCCCCTACGGCGCGATTCAAACCTTGATGCACCATGGTCAGAGTGCTGGCCCACGTCAAATCTGTCTTACAGACGGTCTTAGCTTAACACAAACGGCATGCGGGGAATTCTTACCGGTAGCCAGGGGAGAGGGGCCGAGGTGGGCGGTCCCTGGTATCCGAAGCCCGGTGGCCTTGAGGCCGCAGCCTACTCCGAGGTAACCGTTTCGCCTTGGCCTTCCAGGGCCGACCGCATGGCGTGCCAGGCCAGGATCGCGCACTTGATGCGGGTCGGGAACTCGACGACACCGGCCAGGGACTCCAGGTCGCCTAGGGTGTCGTAGTCCAGTTCCGCGTCCGGCTCCGTCATCATTCGATGGAAGGCGTCGAATATCTCCAGGGCCCTGGCGGCGCTCTGGCCTTTGACGCCCTGGGTCAGCATGGAGGCGGAGGCTTTGGAGATGGCGCAGCCGCTGCCTTGAAAGCCGGCATCGGTGATAACCCCGTCAGCGACGGTGAGGTAGATGGTAATCTTGTCTCCGCAGAGGGGGTTATGGCCGTCGACGGAGTGGGTTGCGCCTTCCGGTTTCCGGAAGTTTCTGGGCTTGCTGTTGTGGTCGAGAAGTATTTCCTGGTACAGGTCGCTGACACTGGTCATCAGCCGAAGACCTCCAAGACCCGGTCGAGCCCCTTGACCAGGGCGTCGATCTCTTCCTTGGTGTTGTAGAAGGCCAGAGACGCCCTGGAGGTGGCGAGAATGCCATAGCGTTCCATCAAAGGCTGGGCGCAATGGTGGCCGGTGCGTACGGCGATACCCTCCCGGTCCAGGATGGTGCCGATGTCGTGGGGGTGCACACCGTCCATCACGAACGAGAGGATGCCCGATTTTACCGGGGCGGTCCCGATAATCCGGACGGTGGAGAGACCGGAAAGGCAATCCGTCCCGTATTCCAGCAGCTCCTGCTCGTAGGCCGCGATCCAGTCTATCCCCAGGTCGTTGATGTAGTCGATGGCGACCCCCAAGCCGATGCTTCCGGCTATATTAGGGGTCCCCGCCTCGAACTTGTTGGGGATGTCGCCGTACACCGTCTTCTCCATGGTTACGGACTTGATCATCTCGCCGCCACCCTGGTATGGGGGCATCGCTTCCAGCAGCTCGGCCCTGCCGTAGAGGACCCCGATCCCGGTGGGCCCGTAGAGCTTGTGACCGGAAAAGACATAGAAATCGCAGCCCAGGTCCTGAACGTCCACGGGACAATGGGGCACGGCCTGGGCGCCGTCCAGCAGCACCGGCACGCCGTGGCGATGGGCCATCCCCACGATCTGCTTCGCCGGATTGACGGTCCCCAGAGCGTTGGAGACGTGGGTCATCGACACCAGCTTGGTGCGAGGGCCCAACATCCGCTCGTACTCGTCGATCAGCAGCTCACCCGCATCGTCGACGGGAACTATCTTCAGGTGGGCGCCCCGCTCCTGGCACAAGAGCTGCCACGGGACGATGTTGGAATGGTGCTCCATATCGGAGATGATTATCTCGTCGCCCTGCCCGATGTTCGTTCTGCCGAAAGTTTGGGCAACCAGGTTGATCCCTTCGGTGGCTCCCCGTACGAAGACGATCTCCCGGTCCTCGGCAGCGTTGAGGAAAGCGCGGACCTTGCCGCGGGCCTCCTCGTAATCATCGGTGGCCAGTTGGCTCAGGGTGTGGACGCCCCGGTGCACGTTGGAGTTATTGGTGGAGTAATACCGCACCAGGGCATCTATGACCGATTGCGGCTTCTGGCTCGTGGCGGCGTTGTCCAAGTACACCAGCGGCTTCCCGTTGACCTTTTGCTCGAGTATCGGAAAGTCCTTCCTGATCTTGGCAACGTCAAACCGGACCTCGGGTTGTTCCGCCACTCTCCCGTCGGACCCTGGGTTGCCGGCGGTCATAGCTCACTTCCCAATCGAAGGCTTGTGGCCGGCACTGCCCGGAGGAAAACCCCGTCCAAGTAGTCGCGTAGGGGCTCCAGCATCACGGTTTCGATGATTTCGCTGGCGAAGGCGTGCACCAGCATACGGCTGGCTGTCTCCACGTCCAGCCCCCGGCTTCGCAGGTAGAACAGCGCGTTTTCGTCCATGTGGCCTGCCGTCGCACCGTGGCTGCAGTTGACGTCGTCGGCGTAGATCAGAAGGCTCGGTTTGCTGTTCACCTCGGCACGCTCCGACAGCAGGAGGTTCTTGTCGGTTTGCTGGGCATCGGTCTTCTGGGCGTCTTTCCGCACCAGGACCTGACCGCCGAAGACCGCTTTGGACTTGCCGTCCAGGATGCCCTTGTACGAGAGCCGGCTGGTGGTGTGGGGTTTGGCGTGATCGATGTTTATCAGGTTGTCGATGTGCTGGCCGGGGGCGGTGAGGTACAGTCCGTTCAGGTAGCAGGAGCTGCCCGGCGCGTCGAGTAGTACCTGGAAGTCGTTCCTGGCCAGGGCGGTCCCCATGGCAAAAGAGGCCGAGGTGAGGGTGCTGTCCCGGCCCAGGCACACCCGGCTGGTCCCCACGTGAAAAGCGCCGGGGCTTTCCAGCAAGAGCCGGTAGTGCTCGACGTTGGCCCCTTCTTCAAGGACGATCTCGGTAACGGCGTTGGTGAAGTAATGGGCGTCTGACCGGCCCACGTAGGTCTCCACCAACGTCAGCGCGGCGTTGGGACCGGCCACGACCAGTGTCCTGGGATAGCTGACCCTGGGTTGGGCCCGCTCCGTGGTGAGGAAGACCAGGTGCACCGTGGTACCGGGCCCGTGGCCGCCGGGCGCCTGAACGAAAGCCCCGTCCCGCAGGAAGGCGGTATTCAGGGCCGTAAACCCATCTTCTCCGAACGACGCGTGCCTGGCCAGGTGGTGTTCCACGGCCCTGCCGTCGTTCCTCACAACCTCTGCTAGGCTGGTGACGAGGACGTCACCGGCTGCCCCCGGCGGCGTGGACAGGGTCTTTGAGAGCTTCCCGTCTACGAAGACCAAATTTACCCAACCGTCCCACTGGGGGGCGATGCGCCTCAAGCCGGCTGCGGATAAGGCGCCCTCCGGATTCAGGTCCCCGCCATAGCTGAACGCCGCTTTGGCAATGGGGGCGACATTGGTGTATTTCCATTTCTCGTTGCCGCGGCGAGCGGTGGGAAAACCCAGTTCGGTGAAACGGGACCATGCCTGGTCGCCCAGCTCCTGAAGCCATCGCGGCATTCCGGCCGCGCCGTTTCGCCGCAGGGCCTGGAACTGGTCCCGGTAACTGACAGGTCTGGTCAGGGATTCAGTCATACGGCAGGGGCGCCGCCCGGCCGGTCATGGGCCCGCGTCCACGGTCTCATAGATCCAATCGTAGCCCCTGGCTTCCAGTTCATGGGCCAATTCAGGGCCGCCAGACCGGACCACGCGACCGTCTAGCAAGACGTGAACTTGGTCGGGGGTGATGTAGTTTAGAATGCGTTGGTAATGGGTGACCATCACGATGGAGTTGGCGGAGGTCCGAAGCCGGTTCACCCCGTTGGCGACGATTCGCAGGGCGTCGATGTCGAGCCCGGAGTCGGTCTCATCGAGAATGGCCAGCTTGGGCTCCAAGACCGCCATCTGCAAGATTTCGTTGCGCTTCTTCTCCCCGCCGGAGAACCCTTCGTTGACCGCCCGTTTCACCAGGTCCGGGTCGATCTCAACCATCTTGATCTTTTCTTTAAGCAGCCGGTCGAACTCCCGGGCGCCAAGCTCATCCTCTCCCCGGTGCAGCCGCAGGGCGTCCAACGCCGCTTTCAGGAACTGCCATGCACGCACCCCCGGGAGTTCCAACGGGTACTGAAAGGCCAGGAAAACTCCCCAGCGGGCCCGGATCTCGGGCTCCAGGCCCAAAAAGTTTTCGCCCTCGTAGAGGACCTCACCGCCGGTGACGGTGTACTCCGGTTTGCCCGCCAGCACGCTGGCCAGGGTGCTCTTGCCAGAGCCGTTGGGCCCCATGATAGCGTGGACCTCGCCGGCCTTGACCGTGAGGTTTACGCCCTTCAGTATCTCCAGGTCGCCCGCCGAAACACGGAGGTCGCGTATCGCCAGAAGCGGCGCATCGTGGCCCGTACCGTTCCCAGCCATCTACCCTACCGCCCCTTCGAGACTGACCTTGAGCAGTTGCGACGCCTCCATGGCGAACTCGAAGGGCAGTTCCTTGAAGATACCGCGGCAGAAGCCGTTGATGATCATGTAGTGGGCGTCCTCCGCCGAGATGCCCCGCTGCTGACAATAGAATAGCTGTTCGTCGCTCACCTTGGAGGTGGAGGCCTCGTGCTCCATCCGAGCCGTGGGGCTGCGGACCTCGATATACGGCACGGTGTGGGCCCCGCACTGGTCGCCGATGAGCAGCGAGTCGCACTGGGTGAAATTCTTGGCGTTGGCGGCCGAGGGCATGATCTTGACCAGGCCACGGTAGGTGGCATTGCCGTGGCCCGCGGAGATCCCCTTGGCCACGATGGTGCTCTTGGTGTTCTTTCCCAGATGGATCATCTTGGTCCCCGTGTCGGCCTGCTGGAAGTTGTTCACCAGGGCGACGGAGTAGAACTCCCCGACGGAGTTGTCGCCGTGCAGAATGACGCTGGGATACTTCCAGGTTATCGCCGAGCCGGTCTCCACCTGAGTCCAGGAGATCTTGGAATTGCGGCCACGGGCCATCCCCCGCTTGGTGACGAAATTGTACACGCCGCCCTTTCCCTCTTTGTCCCCTGGGAACCAGTTCTGGAGGGTGGAGTACTTGATTTCCGCGTCGCCCAGGGCGATCAACTCCACCACGGCCGCGTGCAACTGGTGGGTCTTTCTGGCGGGCGCGGTGCAGCCCTCCAGGTAGCTCACGTAGCTGCCCTTGTCGGCGATGATCAAGGTCCGCTCGAACTGGCCGGAATCCGCCTGGTTGATGCGGAAGTAGGTCATCAGCTCGATGGGGCACCGCACCCCCGGAGGTATGTAGGCGAAGGAGCCGTCGCTAAAGACCGCCGAGTTGAGGGTGGCGTAAAAGTTGTCGGTGTAGGGGACCACCGAGCCCAGGTATTTTTTCACCAGGTCGGGATAATCGCGAATAGCCTCGCTGATGGGGCAGAAGATGATCCCGGCTTTCTCCAGTGTCTCCTGGTAGGTGGTGGCCACCGAGACGCTGTCCAGCACCGCGTCCACGGCCACCCCGGCCAGCCTCTCCCGCTCTGCTAGGGGGATCCCCAGCTTCTCAAAGGCCGCCAACACCTCCGGGTCGACCTCGTCCAGGCTCTTGGGGGCGTCTGCCTTGGAGGACGGAGCGGCGTAGTAATGGATGTCCTGAAAGTCGATCGGCGGATTGTGAAGGTTGGCCCACTGGGGCTCCCGGGAATCTTGCTTGAGCCAGTGGTGGAAGGCCTTGAGCCGCCATTCGAGCATCCATTCAGGTTCGCCCTTCTTGGCGGAAATCAACCGGACCACATCCTCGCTCAAGCCTTTGGGAAATACGTCCGACTCGATGTCGATAGTAAATCCCCATTTGTAGTCCGGATCCAGTTCATTGGAGGTCGATTTCCGGGAAATGATCTTGGGTGTGGCCATCAACTCGCTCTCAGGGTGGTGGCCGGTAAACCCGCCAGCCCCTGCAGTATATTCAACCGGGGTCGTCACCGGAAAACGGTATTGTTGACTTAATGAGTCAACAATTATCCTATCACTCCGTTCATCTGGTGTCAACGCGGTCTGCAAGGCAGGCGGCCCAGGCTGCCGCCCCCGGTAATGGACGTAGTGTACGGTCCTGTAAACAGCTTAACGGCAGTGCAATTATGCGACATGCCCTCCGGTGGTCTTTCCGGTGCAAGGCGGAATCCAGGGTAGCGCTAGCTGGATCCCTGCCTTTGCCGGGATGACGGACCGGGTATCAAGCTGTTTCCAAGACCCTACAACCCTGTCCAGGTAGAAGTGACCAATGTCATTTTGAGCAAAGCAAAGAATCTCAGTGTTGCAATGAGATTCTTCGTCACTCCGCTCCTCAGAATGACAATCTGCCAAAACCAAGTTGACTCACACTAGATTCATCGGCCCGTAACAGAGATACGGACGTCCGGTTCGACCCCGCCACACCCCCGGCACGGCGGGCCGATTGACTTCAAAGACACCGGGAGAGTATAACACCCTGCAAAGGGGGCTGGCGGAATGGCATTGAGCTACATCCTGGGAGATTGCCACACCCACCTGGACCAGTACGGCACCGCGGAAATCCCGGACATTTTGGAGCGGGCCAGGGAGGCCGGGGTCGGCTTCGCGGTCTGCGCCGGAACCACGGTAGAGTCGTCTCGCGCCTGCATCCGGATGTCCCAGCGGTACGACGAGCTTTACGCCGGGGTGGGCATCCATCCCATGCAGGCCAACCAGCCCATCGATGAGACCGTCTACGCTCAGCTGGAGGAGCTGGCCAAGGGGAGCCAAAGAGTGGTGTGCATCAGTGAGATCGGGTTGGACTTCTTGCCCACTTCGCCCGGCCACGAGATTCAGTTCCAGGCGTTCCGGGAGCAGATACGCCTGGCCCGTAGCCTCAAACTGCCCATAATCTTCCACTCCCGGGAGTCCCATCCGGAGGTGTTGCGGACGCTGCGGGAGGAAAGCGCCGGAGAAGTGGGCGGCGCGATGCACTACTTCCAAGGGGACGAGGCCACCGCTAGAGAGGCCATCGACGGCGGTTTTTTCATCTCTCTGGCCCGGCCGCTGCTCCGCCTGCCGGAGCTGCAGGAAGTGGCCAAGGCTCTGCCGCTGGAAAACATCGTCTTGGAGACCGACGCGGCTCCCCAGCCGTTCAAGAAGTACCGCACCAACTGGACCGAGCCCCGCCACACTCAAGCCGTCGCCCAGTGCCTCGCCGAGCTGAGGGGGGTGACGGTAGAAGAGGTGGCCGGGGCCACCACCCGGAACCTGACCAGGTTGCTGGGACTGGAACACCTGGCCGGACCCCGGTAGCGCGCCATGACGGACCGCAGGACAGGGCAGACGTCCCGATGGGAGAGCGGAAGCCAGGCCGCCCCGATGAACTTCCATCAGCTCTACATTTTCCACGCGGTAGCCTCCCACCTCAGCTTCTCAAGGGCCGCGGAAGCCCTGCAGATCACCCAACCAGCGGTATCCATCCAGATTCATGAGATGGAGAAGTCCCTGGGAGTGACCCTGTTTCACCGCCTGCCCAGAGGTCTGCGGATCACCGACGTGGGCGAGACGGTCTTGGCCTACTCTCAGCAGATATTCTCACTGTCCGAAAAACTCATGGAGACGGTGCGAGAGGTTCAAGACCTGACCACCGGCCACCTGACCCTAGGGGCCAGCACCACTCCGGGAGAGTTCGTGCTACCGATGGCGGTGGGCCGGTTCCGGCAGATCTACCCCGGCATCCGGGTCAAGCTGGTTATCGCCAACACCCGGGTGATCGTGCAACGCCTCCTGAATCGCGAGATCGACCTGGGCATGGTGGGCGACCGGCCCCATGAACGTTCGGATGAGCTGGAAATCGCCGACTACCTCGACGATGAAATCGTCCTGGTCGCCGCACCCGCTCACTCACTGGCCCACCATCGGACGGTGACTCCGGAACAGGTGGCCGCCGAGGGATTGATCGTCCGGGAAGAAGGCTCGGCAACCCGCCGGTCTGCTGAAAGGCACTTCGAGAGTCTGGGGGTGTTCCCTCAGCTTGTCCTGGAGTTGGGCAGCAACCAGGCGGTGAAGCAGGCCGCGGCCGCCGGCGGGGGCGTGGGGGTAATCTCACGTTTGGGAATTGCCGCCGAGGTCAAAGCCGGAATGCTTGTGGTGTTGAATGTAGCGGGCTGGTCCTGCCGCCGCTCTCTCATCCTGGTCCATCCCAAAGACCGGTACCTGTCGCCGGCGCAAAAGGCCTTCAGCCACTTCCTGCTCCCCCAGCACCCGGCGCCGGTCATTGAGGGCTAACGCGCCCCCCCCGGTGCACTTTTCGCCGGGGGCCGTGCCAAACGGCGGGCCAGTGCTCAGTCGACTTGGTTCCAGCAGGATGTCATTCTGAGCGAAGCGAAGAACCTCAGCTCAACAATGAGATTCTTCGTCGTCCTTCCGCGGAAGGACTCCTCAGAATGACAACCGGCCGGAGATTGAGACGAGCCTCCGGCGATGTTACCATTAGCTGCATACCCATACAAAAACTTTCCCTCGGAAAATTGAATACATGTCACCGGAACAACCCTTGATCGCCCTCAAGGAGTGGGCAGTCACGGTTCAGGCCCTTGTCCAGGGCCGGCGGATACTGCTGCTGCGCAATGGCGGCATTTGGGGGCCGGGCGGGGACTTTCGAGTGGACCATTCCGAATTTCTGCTCTTTCCCACCTACGAGCACCAACGAGAGGACTTGCTGAAGGATGGATACCGGTCCACCCTGCGCGACCTCCTCGCCCCCCTGGCCAGAGGGGAAAATCACCTTTTCCCATTGGGCCAGGGTAGAAGCAGTCATCGAGTTGTCCCAACAGGAAAAGGTCGATGTGCTGTTGCCCCATCACATCTGGACCAACGCCTACGCCGAGTCCCGGCTCCACTGGAAGCCGAAACTGCCCTGGCGGTCATGCTGCTCCGCGTTTACCGGATGGAGCAGCCGGTCAGCGTCCCGGCGCTGCCGGAGTACCTGGGATGCACCTCATGGGTGGAGATACTGGACCAGGTGCCCCTCGACGGCCTGCGGCTCGTGCTCTCGGACTGGGAGTTCGGCCGCCGGGTGGATGAGATCAAAGGCTACTTGAACCGGGTAGCGGGAGGAGCCGCCTCTGGCGGCTATGGTGAAACCTAGACTATGAAGTACAGGCAACTGCCCCGCACAGAGCTATTGCTTCCCGAGGTGGGGTTTGGCGTTTGGACCGTGGCGACCGGCTGGTGGGGGCGGATTTCCGGGGAGCAACGGGCCGCTCTGCTGGAAAACGCCCTCGAGCTTGGGGTGACCTTTTTCGACACTGCCGACACCTACGGTGAAGGCTTCGGGGAAGAAATCCTGGCCAAGGTGCTGGGCCATCGCCGCAAGGAACTGATCCTCGCCACCAAGTTCGGGTACGACTTCTACGACAAGACTGCCCCTCGGGAGGGCCACCGGGAGCGCCCTCAAAGGTACGACCGGGAGTTCGTTATCTTCGCCTGCGAGCAGAGCCTGCGCCGTCTCAACACCGACTACATCGACCTCTACCAGATCCACAATCCCCGGAGCGCCACCCTGGACCGGGACGAGCTTTTCGAGACCCTGGAGCAGTTGCAGTTTGAGGGCAAGATTCGATACTACGGCGTCGCCCTTGGTCCGGACATCGGCTGGTTCGAGGAGGGTGAGACCGCGATGCGCCGGCGGCACGTGGACAGCACGCAGATAATCTACAGCATCCTGGAGCAGGAGCCGGCGCGAAACTTCTTTCCCATTGCCCAAGAAGAGCAGGTGGGGTTGCTCTCGCGGGTCCCTCACGCGTCGGAGGCGCTCACCGGCCGTTACGTTGAGCCGCCATCATTCGACGGGAGCGACCACCGGTCCCATCGCCGGGCAGAGTGGATGAAGCAGGCCCTCGATAGGGTGAAGCTGGTGAAGTTCTTGGCTCCAGAGGATATGGACCGCACCATGGGCCAGGCGGCCATCAAGTTCTGCCTGGCCCAGCCAACCATCACTTCGGTGCTTCCCAACTTCACCAATCTGGGTGAGCTTCGGGAGTACACCGCCGCGCCGGACGCCCCAGACTTGACCCATGAGGAGCTGTCATGGCTGGACGACCTATGGCAGAACGGCTTCAACTTGGAAGAGCCGGCGCCTGGATTCCGGGGAATCTAGGCCACTGGCCTCCTTGAGCGCCGGCGCCCTAAAATGCTAACTTAGACTCGAGTCAACTTGAATCTGCGAATTGTCATTCTGAGCGAGGCGAAGAACCTCAGCGTTGCAATGAGATTCTTCGTCGTCCCTCCGCGGGAGGACTCCTCGAATAACATCCTGTCAAAACCAAGTTGACCTGGTACCAGTCCAATATCCTGCCGCGACGGAAAATTAGATGGAAAATTGGAATGTATGCGCGCCACCGAAACAAGTGACACCGGAGTGTAAGAGCCGGCCGCTCGCCCCTCGCCCCAATCCAGGTCCTCGGTGATCCGCCCCTGTTGGCTCATGGGCATCCGAGACCCGCTCCGCAATTTCCGATGGCGAACCATCTCAATGCCGGGATGGTGTACACTGTGACAGCGGGCGAATAT
>CAYOAF010000080.1:0-5691 GCA_964401855.1 uncultured Dehalococcoidia bacterium | reverse complement strand
CCTGTCGCACCACAACTAACTCCACACCCATCACAAAGCATAGCCTTGGCCCGCTCGCTGGGGACATGGGGCTTGCACCTATATTCCCGAGTGACCGACAGAGTGGAGGGATGGAGTTGACCCGGATTGGCGGACAGGTGACGGCAGGACCCGAGGCGGGGGGGGGTGAAGGGCCCACAACGGCGATCGCCCCTATCCTGCCTTTCGTTGTGTTGACCGCGGAAAATAGCGGAAGGCTGAACGGTGGGGGCAGACCTCCCTGGTTCCCCCTTTGTTGGGGTGACCAACGTGGATTTCCCTCGTGGTTCAGCCTTCCGTGTTATCCGGGTGCTTGTGCGAGGGCCGGCTAGAGCATGTTCGAGTCCAGCGCCTCCGCCGCCCGGGCCGCCTTCTCAATCTCGATTTCATCGGGCTCGCCGGGCCGGTGCTGGGGGAACACGTAGATGCGGAGGTCCGGCATTCCCAGGGCCGTGGCCTGGGCGTGGGCCGCCTTCTCGAAGACATCGTGTACCAGGACCATGGCGGGGTGGCCGGCACTCTTGAGGGCAATCCCGTCGCGCACGGCGGCGGAGGTGCAGGACCCTCAAGCCCCAACCCCAACCAGGGCATAGTCCGTCTCCTGGATAACCCGTGCAATATCATCTTTGGGCGCCGGCGCCCAGGTGTTTGGCTTGTAGACTTTCAGGGTTTTAGGAGGCTCGAGGGCGCCCTCTACGTTCTCCTCCAGGTGCTTCCAGAAAACGAGCGACGAGTTGTGCTGATTGAATATGTAGCCGACGACCTTGCCCTTGAGCGTGTCCAGGACCTTCTCATCGGCCCGTTCGGGTAGGTCGATGTCTCCCACCGGGTCAAACAGTAGTATGTCCATGGTCCTCCTTATCACGCCTTGGGAAAGCGAACGGCTTTGCTCTGAGTGAGGCCTCCCAGGCTGCCCCAGCCGGGGAAAAGGCCCGCGAACCCTCCGAGGGAACCCCAACCTCCGGTGGTGAGGATGACGATGTTCTCCGGTTTCCGGATGAAGGGTACCAGGGCGTCGTTGTCGTTGGGGTCCACCAACTTGTTCCAGTGGAACGGGCTTACCGGGGCGATGGAATGCTTGCGCTTCACTTCCCGGACCGGGCGCACGGCCCGCTTCATGAGTTCCTGTACCACGTCCTGCTTGCTGTAGCCGCCCTTGGAAAGGTTTTCCGACGCCAGAGGCCCCAGGGCCAAAACCATGTCCCCACCGCTCAGGTTGTTGCTGCCCAGGGTCGCTATCGCGTCGGCCATGACGAAGAGCACGTCATCGGAGGAGGTGTAGCCGGCGCCCGTGCCGATGGAGTGGGGCGACTCCACGGCGGCCACCGTGACCACCGTCTCCTCCGTGCCGAACCCGCGCCCCACGTGGAGCGGCTCCCAGGGGTTGACGTCCTGGTTTTCCGCGATGCAGAAGCTGTAGTAGCCGGGGTGGCCGTGGGTGGTCTTGCACGGCTCGCCGGGAATACCGCCACCGATGTTCCAGAGGATGAGACGCACCGCCCGCCCGACGGTGGCGTTGGCCCGGGAGCCGTGGCCCAACGCGCTCTCCGCGGTGTTGAACCCCAGTCTCTTCACAGCCGGGCCGCTCACGATAACCAGCGGGGCGCAGCAGTGGGTCGTGGTCTGCACGCCGTTCAGGTTGAAGGGCTCCTCCAGCATCGCCTCCAGGGCGGCAATGACGATGGGAACGTATTCCTCCCGGCACCCGGCCATGACGCAGTTGATGGCGATCTTCTCGATGGTGGCGATACCGTTCCGGGGGGTGACGACGCCGACCACTTCTTCAGGGTCGCGGCCCAGGTAGGTGATTATCCGCTCAATCGCCTCCCGCGTGGCCGGCACCACCGGGAGCCCATCGGTCCAGCCCTGCTGGTAACAGAATTCCACCGCCGCCGCGATATCCGGCACTTTGAAGGTTTGTGAAAGCAACTGCAAACCAATCTCCCGCTATCGACAGGACCGGGATGGGGCCGGCATCCCTCTACGGCACCAGCGAGACCCCTCTCTGATTCGAGACCCTTCGGGTATGCGAAATTCTACCGGGCGCATAACCGGGCGTCAAGGATCAATCGAAAGACAGGGGGTTCCGGCCGACAAGCTGAGGAATCTTCCCGGCTCTGGGGCCGTGGAGAACCGTTTGACACCGTTGCGGTGAAAAGCTATGCTCCGGGCGGCTGGCACAGGACCCATAGGCCACTGAAGGTTGATGCGGACCCCGGCAGATGCCGGATCAAACCAGTAACAGGAATGAGGAGGACTCGACTCATGTTTTTCGTCGCTCATGACTGGCGAGGCCATGCCAAAGGTCCCCGAATTGGCGAAAAAGCACAACGTCAAGAACCTGGGGACTTACGTCTTGCTCGGTGCCCACAAGAACGTTATGATATTGGACGCGCCCAGCTTCGAGGCGGCGGAGATGGTGCTTCTCGAATCCAAGATGATCAGTTGGAACACGGTGCAGCTGAACCAGGCCTACACTCCTGAACAGGCGATGGCGCTAACCATAGGAGGACAGTAGTCCAGCCAGGGCTGACCTGTATCCCAACGCCTTGGTACTTAGCCGTTCTGAACGTTCCCGGCCGGGCTGGAAGGGATGGCCGCGCCGCCTGGCGGCGCGAGTCGCCGACGGGTGCCGCCTCACCGTTGGACTGCATGATAGGGATATCATGGCATCCTCACCTGCTCCGGCGCAGCCGCGCCGTCCCCGCTTCGTCCACGCGCCAGCGGGCGGTGTCGATGGCCACACCGTAGTCCTGGCGCGCCGCTTCCGGCGAGACGAAACCGTCGCGCACGTCCCTGAGCACTTCATCGGGGTCCCGCTGCAGCGGATCGCCGTAGCCGCCGGTGCCGGACAGGACGGTGCTGACCACGTCGCCGGCGCTCAGCTTGTATATGCCCTTGGCGTGAAGGCACTGCTCCTCCGGGGTCCCCGGGTTCAGCACAGTGCGCCCCTTGGGGCCGCCCCGGCCGCCGAACAGGCCCCGGGGTGAGAACTGGTGCCGGTCGGTGAGGTTGGAGAACACCACATTGTTGGCCAGCACCCGAACGTCCTTGCGCAAGGCAGTGCCTCCACGGTGGGCGCCGGGGCCTCCGCTGTCCCCCACGAACTCCAGCCGTTCGACTCTTATGGGATACTGGCTTTCGTTGACCTCCACCGGGATGTTCTCCAGGTTGAAGGCGGAGCACAGCCCATCGGCCCCGTCCTTGATGGGCCTGCCGCCGATGCCACCCACGATGATCTCGTAGAAGACAAAGGGCTTTCCCGTGCGGGGGTCGATGCCCCCATAATTCGGGTTGGCCCAATGGGAACTGTTGGCGATGACCCGGTGCGGCAGCGCGGGGGCCATGGCCAGGAGAATGGTGTCTACTATCCGCTGCTGCATGATGGCCCGGGGCCCGCAGGCCACCGGGGGCCGCGGGTTGAACAAGCTGCCATCGGGGGCGATGAGAGTCATGGGCCGGAGGCATCCCTCGTTCTGGGGAACGGCGTCCTGGACGGTAAGGCACTTGAGGGAGAAGACGCAGTAGGCTCGGGTGTAGTTCAGCAAGGAGTTGATCCCGGAGGGGCTCTGGGGGCTGCTGCCGGTGAAGTCGAAGGTGAGCCCGTCGCCCTGGACCCGCACGGTGACGTGTATCGTCAGCGGCTCGGTGCCCTCCCCGTAGTCGTCGAAAAAGTCCTGGGCAGTGTAGTCTCCGTCGGGGATCTCCCGGATTGCCGCCCGGACCTGGGCCTCGGAGCGGTCCAGAAGCTGGTCAATGCACGCCTCCACGGTTTCCATGCCGTAGCTCTCGACCAGTTCCAGGAATCGGATCTCGCCGAAGCGGGTGGCGTTGCGCTGGGCACGAACGTCGCCGACCACCCGGTCGGGCAGCCGGACGTTGGCCTTCAGCACCTCGAACAGTTCAAGGTTCGGCTCTCCCCGATGGTACAGCTTGACGGGCGGGAAATGGATGCCCTCCTGAAAGGTGTCGGAGACCTGTACCGCCTGGGAGCCCGGCCCGGTGCCGCCCACGTCCACCATGTGGGCGCAGGTGGCGGCGAAGGCGGCCAGGCTGCCGCGCCAGAAGACGGGCGAGATCAAAAAGAAGTCAGGCTTGTGGCCCGACCCCAGGTGAGGGTCGTTGAGGAGGATGGCGTCGCCGGGCTCCAGGGCCGAGGGAGGGTACGCCTTCAAGACATGCTCCACCACGTAGGGCATGGAGCCCAGGTGCCCCGGGCTGAAGTTGCCCTGGGCTATGAGCCGCCCCTGGCGGTCGAAGAGGGCGGCGGAAAAGTCTCGGCCTTCTCGTACACCCAGGGAGTAGGCAGAGCGGCGCAGGGTAGTGCCCATCTCCTCAGAGGCGGCGATGAGCCCGTTCCACACCACGCCGAAAGTCAGCGGGTCCACCTGGGAAGTCACGATGTCTACCCTCCTTGAAGCTGCACCAGCAGGTTGAGCCAATCGTCCACCTTCACGGTGTCTCCCGGTAGCACTACCGAGGTGGAGCCGGCCTCCTCCACGATGGCGGGGCCCTCAAAGACCATGCCCGCGCCAAGATGGTACCGGTCGTAGACGAGGCAGTCCACGTAGCCGCCCGCCTCGGGAAAGTAGGCGAGCCGCGAGCCCTTCAGGGCCTCCCCCGGGTTGGTACCCGCGGCGGAGGGCGCCCGGAGGAGGGACGGGCCGTTGGAGGGGCCCGAAGCGGTGAGGTTCCAGTTGGTGGCCACCACCGGCTCATCCGGCTGGCTGTAGTCGAAGATGGCCGCATAGGCCTGGTGGAAAGCCTGGTGAAGGGAGGGCAGGTCGTCGCCGGTCAGCGCCCTGCCGGAGGGGACCGGCACGGTGATCTCGAACCCCTGGCCCAGGTAGTGCATGTCGGCGGTCCGGTCCAGCGTGTAGCCCTGGACCACCCCGGCCTCCTGGAGCAGCCTTTCAGCCTCTCGCTCCAGGCTGTCGTAGACGGCGTCGACGCCCTGGAGAAGTCCGGCGTTTAGCCTGCCTGAGTAGGTGCGGGCCAGGTCGAAGGTAAGGCCCGCGGCCAGCAGGCCCATTGCCGACATCACGCCGGCGGCGGCCGGCAGTATCAACCGGGTTGCGCCCAAGGTCCGTGCCAGGCGAGCGCCGTGGACGGGCCCGGCGCCGCCAAAAGCCACGAAAGCATAGCGGCGGGGCTCCCGGCCCCGGTCCACGGTCACCAGCCGGATGGCCCGGGACATATTGTCGTTGACCATCTGATGGATGCCCCAAGCGGCGTTTTCCAGGGTCAGGCCCAGCGGCCGGGCGACGTGCTCGAGGATGCCCTGGGCCGCGGCATCCGGGTCCAGCGACATCTGGCCGCCCAAGAAATACGAAGGGTTGAGGTACCCCAGCACCAGGTCGGCGTCGGTAACCGTGGGCAGGTTGCCGCCCAAGCCGTAGCATATCGGCCCCGGCTCGGCTCGGGAGCTTTCCGGCCCGACGGCGATGGTGCCGAGGTGTACCCGGGCGATGCTTCCGCCCCCGGACCCCACCTCCAGTATCTCCACGCCGGGCACTTGCAGGGGCAGACCGCTGCCGGGCATGTGCGTTCGCTCGATCTCTATCTGGTTGGTGGTGGCCGGGCGGCCGCCGTTTACCAGGGATACCTTGGCGGTGGTGCCGCCCATGTCGAAGGCGATCAGGTCCTCGACGCCCAGGGTGCGCCCCAGCCGGG
>CAYOAF010000079.1:0-3764 GCA_964401855.1 uncultured Dehalococcoidia bacterium | reverse complement strand
CCGCTGACGGCCATTACTGGCGAGGCTTGGCCCATTCCATCCCGTTCTGTTGCCGGAGGTCGCCACGCTTGATGTGGTCGTCCCAGGGCTCGAGCTTGGGACCAACGGCCCAGATGTTATCGAACACGTACAGGCCCGTTTGCCCAAACACGTTGTCGTACATGAACTGGGCAATCTCCATCTCGAGCTTCTCCCGGTCATCCTTGGCGGTGGCCCGCTGGGCCTCGGAGACCTTCTCTTCCAAGAAAGGATGCATGGTCCCGTAGTTGAAGACGGAATCGTACTTGTAGTTGCCCAGCCCGTGGACCGGCGCCAGCCGGATGGAAACGGAGTGGCAACTGGCTCCCTGGTAGGTCCGGCCGACCAGGGTTGGCCGGAAGGCGGAGTAAGGGATCCTCTGGAAGTTGACGTCCAGGCCGATATCGTCCCACATCTGGGCGATGGCCTCACAGGCTTCCAACTCGGAGGGGGCGTTGCGGATGGCGGTGGTCAGGGTGATTGAGAAGCCATCAGGATAGCCCGCCTCGCTGATAAGCTGCTTGGCCCGGTCCGGGTCAAAGTCCCACATCATGTCGGCCGGCAGCCTCGCCTCGTCCGTGCCGGCCCAGTCCCGCATGGCCAAGGGGCGGCCGAAACCGCGCAGCAGGGTGTCCACCAGGAGCTGGCGGTCGATAGCAATGGACAGGGCCAGGCGCACCTTGCGGGCCTGGTCCCACTCATCGGAGGCAGGGTCAGAGTTGCCGGACACCCAGGGAAGCTCGGGGTCGTAGCTTTCCGCCGGTTCCGGGGTTCCGTACAACTGGCCAAAGAAGTTCAAGCCGGCCTGGCCCGCATTGGGCACCTGCATCAACTTGGCCCCGGGCACGGATTCCACCAAGGGAAGGGAGTCCAGGGCCATGGCAAAGGTATCCAGGTGGCCAGTCTGGAAACCGGCTACACGCGCCGACTCCTCGGGTATCTCCCAGACCCATAGCTCGGCAAAGTGGGGGGTCTTGCGCCAGTGGTCCTCGACGGCGCTCAGCCGCCAGAACTCCCCGGTGCGCCACTCGTCGATGGCCCAGGGGCCGGTGGCGGCGGTGTCGCGGTTGGTCTCCTCCTCGCCAATCGCTTCGTGCTGCTTCTTGCTGGTGACATAGGCCATGGAGGACCTGGGTGTGCCAAGCAGCTCGTTCACGACGATGTCGGAGAACGCTTCACCGGTGTTCAGCACGATGGTGTGGTCATCGGGAGTCTCGGTGGACCCGGCCTCGTTGAACCACACCGACCTGACGTTCTGGGCCCTGGTATGTTTTTCGCTTTCGCCGATCTGTCCCATGGACCAGACGACGTCTTCGGCGGTCATCTCTCCGTAGCCCTGGTGGAACTGGACCCCTTGTTGGAGCTTGAAGGTCCAAGTCTTGAAGTCGCTGGAGACGCTCCAGCTCTCCGCCAGCATGGGCTCAATGGCCCCATCGGTCTCGTTGTACATTCCCAGGGATTCGGTAATCCCGACGGCGTTGGCGACGAAAATCTGGGGTTGGCCCGTCAGCCTGGGATGAGACATGAACGGTCCCATATCCTTGAGCCCCAGGTTGATGGTGCCCGCGGGCCTGGCCGGCGGTGCGGCGGAGGTGGGAACAGGCGTCGATGTGGGCGCGAAGGTGAGGGTCGGCGCCGGTGGCCGAGTCGCCTCAGGGGCCGCAGTGGCCTGCGGGGCCGCGGTTGCCGCCGGGGCCGCGGTTGCCGCCGGGGCAGATGTGGCCGCCGGAGCGGTCGTGGGCCGGGGTGTTGCGGTGGCTGCCGACCCGCAGGCTGCTATAAAGAGCAGCAGCAGAACGGCAGAGGTGAATACCATTGCCTTGGAAACCCTTGGCCAGCCGTGTCGCATTGTTTGGACCTCCCTGGGTGAAAGCATTGGAGATTTAGAGTTTTTCCCGGCCTTGGACAATCAGCGGGAAAGGCGAGCGAATACCGCTAGTTTTGGCGGGAAGCAAACTACTGATTGCCCATGAGACCCGACACATCTGACCTCGTAGCATAAGCTGCGGCCCAAACATTGCGTGTTCGCATGAAATACGCGACGCAATATAAAGCATCCAGCTATTGGCTGTCAACCGATTACATTTAGGATAATAGTCTTTCTTTAAGGTTATCGCCGTTGATGATAGTTTGCCTCTATAGTATCGTGTTTAATGATATTAAATGACTAAATATATCGTTATTATTGATATTACAGGCCTCTGCCGCAATTCCTTGTTTGGTAGTAGAATGGATTAGCCGGGCCGGTGTAGCTCAGTGGCAGAGCAGCGGTTTCGTAAACCGCAGGTCAAGGGTTCGACTCCCCTCACCGGCTCCACTTTTCCGTAGCTAGATTGGCCCCACTGAGGTTTATCGGCGACTTGATGGTAGCCCAAATGGTCACGAAATCTCTAAATGACGCAGTTTGAGGCACACGAGGCCCGGCGATGCTGGTGTGACCACCTGGAAAGGTGGCACAGCGTCGCTGGCGTGTGCCGCTGGTGTGCCAAGATGGAACTGCGGCACCCACAGTTCAATTTCATGCCCCGGCATCCCTTCACAACAGAGATGCCTGAAGGCCTACGACGTCAAGCCGCAGAAGCCGTTGATCGGGCGTTGAGAAGGGTCGCCGACCACGGTGACCTTGAGCCTACTTGAACAGCTTCCGCATGGCCTTGCCAGTGGCCTTCAACTGGCAATTGACGGATGCACGGGTTTAGATCGAATCGAGACCCAGGCCTCGCAAGAAGTCTCGAGTTTCACGCTCGGCCGAATAGATGAGACAGCCTTGAAGACCTCGCGTCAGTAACACCCTGTAGGTATGGCGGACGAGTTCCCAGCCAAAGCTCCCGAGGTAATTGAGAGTGTTTGTTTTTGGAGGTATTTCCCCGTAGGGGGGCACCTCACCTGAGTTTTCTCCTAATCACTGCCACTTAATTCAATTATCTTAAATAATAATCGTTGCTTCCCACAGTGCCGGATGTGATTATCGCTTGCTATGATACTATACAAATCTACATATCGTTACTGGCGATATGCTAGGACTCTACCGCCAACGCTTGTTTGGTAGTAGGATTGAAGAATCGGCGCTCTAGCGTCTGCCGGGCAGCCTGGTATGAGACCTTAGAATGGGTCCCCGTTATCCTCAGAGGATCCGGGGCCTCGTGGCAGATCAGCCTCAAGCCGGGCCGGTGTAGCTCAGTGGCAGAGCAGCGGTTTTGTAAACCGCAGGTCAAGGGTTCGAATCCCCTCACCGGCTCCACTTCTCAGGCACAAGAAAAGGCCCCTGGTGGTGTCCAGGGGCCTGCTTCCTAAACAGCCTTGCTGGTTGCGCGCAAAAGGATTGCGCTGATTGGCCTCCTGCCGCGGCGGGGAGGCGACCATTCCATGCCGTTGATCTGCCTCAGGCCGCCGCGGGTGACGGGTCCGTTGCCGAGCCCTGCGGGACTCCGCAGAGTACTACCTGGGTTTGATGAACTGGAATCCAGTAACCTTTCTCAGGTCATCATAGCCGTCCGGCTCCCATACCTGAATCTTCGGGCCCACCGGCCATACGGCGTCGAAGGAATAAAGGCCGAAGGCCATTACGTTGTCGTACATGAAGTCGTAGATCTCAACCTCCCTCAGCATCCGCTTCGCCGGGTCCATCTCGAGGGCGGCGGTTTTGACGAGCACGTCCAGGTCGGGGTGATGGGTACCGTAGCTGAACGTCGACGTATTGGCGTAGTTGCCGGCGCCTACGGACACGACCAGCCGTATCGCTACGG
>CAYOAF010000078.1:0-3967 GCA_964401855.1 uncultured Dehalococcoidia bacterium | reverse complement strand
CGACCGGTGGATGCCCAAGCTGACCTCCGACGAGGTGCCCCTCAACCCGTACCGGATCATCTGGGACCTGATGCACACGGTGGACCTGGACAACACGATCATCACCCACGAGTCCGGCAGCGCCCGGGAGCAGGTGGTGCCCTTCTGGGAGGCCCGCGGTCCCCGCAGCTTCATCGGCTGGGGAAAGTCCACTCAATTGGGCTACAGTCTGGGGCTGGCCATGGGCGCCAAGGCCGCCACACCGGACAAACAGGTGATCAACGTCATGGGCGACTTCGCTTTTGGGGCCGTGGGCCTGGACGTTGAAACCGCCGTGCGGGCGCAAATCCCCATCTTGACCATCGTCATGAACAACTCGATCATGGCCATCTACTCCGACAGCCGCTTCCCGGTGGCCATCGACCGTTACGACGCCAAGCGCGTGGGCGGCCAGTTTGCCGAGGTGGCCCAGGCCATGGGCGCCTTCAGCGAAAAGGTCACGGCCCCCGGGGAGATCGTCCCCGCCATTCGGAGGGGGCTGGAAGTCACCTGCTCCGGGCGTCCCGCTCTGCTGGAGTTCATCACCAAAGAGGAAGGTGAGTACTCCAGGTTCCGTTTCGGATAGCCCACCGGGGGCGCCAAGGGCCTTCCACCGATTACAGGATGGTGTCATGGGCTTTCGGAGAACCGATGAACGCTGACGGCCGGTACCAGCCGATCATCAGAGGGACCTGCCCCAGGGGGAACGGCCCCAGGAAAGGCTGAAGGCGTACGGCGCCAAACACCTGAGCAACACCGAGCTGATCGCCATTCTGTTGCGCACCGGGATGCAGGGGGAGAACGTCCTCGCGGCGGCGTCCCGCCTTCTGGCCCACTTCGATGGGCTGGCCGGGCTGGGGCGCACCACCTTCGCCGAGCTATGCGCCCAGCGTGGACTGAGCGAGGCCAAAGCCTGCCAGCTCCTGGCCGCCTTGGAGCTGGGCCGGCAGTTCGTTTCCTTGGCTCCTGAAGAGCGGATGGTGACCAACTCGCCGCAAGATGCGGCCAACCTGGTGCTGGCGGAGATGGCGGTGTTGGACCAGGAGCACCTGAGGGTCTTGCTGTTGAATACCAGGAATGAAGTCCTCAGCATTCAGGAGATCTACGTCGGAAACGTGAACAGTGCGGTGGTGCGGCCGTCCGAGGTCCTCCGCCCCGCCGTCCGGGACAACGCCCCCTGTGTCATCGTCGTGCACAACCATCATTTGGGGGACCCCACTCCAAGCCCCGAAGACGTGTCCGTAACCAGGGAGCTGGTGGCCGCCGGCAAGCTGTTGGGTGTGGAGCTGCTGGACCACCTGGTAATCGGGAGCGGCGGCCGTTACGTTAGTCTCAACGAAAAAAGGCTCGGCTTCAACTAGGCTCATTGCGGCCCAGCCATCACTCTGGAGGACCCGGTGCATCACTTGATGATGGCCATGGCGTTGTTGGTTTTCGCCGCGCTCTACGTGATCTTCGTCGAGTTTTCCAACACCTCGGCCGCCGCCCTCACCTTCGCCGTCACTGCTTTCCTGGTCTTGCTGCTCCTGAGCGGAACGGCCGGCAGCTTTGTCAGTGAGCCCCAGGACTACACCGGATTTTTCAGACCGGTGCTGGGGCCTGGCTTAAGGGGTTTCCTGACTAGAATCGTGGTGGCCGCCGTCGTTCCGGTCATCCTTCTGGTGGCGCTGGCCTATATCCCGGACCTGGACGACCCGTTGGACCCCAGCGAGATAGTGCACCTGGGCTCTACTTTGCCGGGTTCTGGTTGCTGATATCTCTGGCGTTGGTGGGCGCCGTGCTGGGTTTTCTTTGGCCTCGAACCGGGGAGTTGGACACGGTGGTGGTGGGCGGCCTGGTGGTGCTAGCCCAAAGCCTGTTGAGCTGGGCCAAGTTCGACGTCAGCCGGGAGGACGTGCAATTGGCGCTGTTTACTTCGATGGTTTGGGTTTCCATCTGCCTGATCGGAGCGTGGGTGAGATTTGCTTTACGGCAGGTTAGCGACCACTACCGCTACCAGGCGCGCGGCGATGAGCCGGAGCGGGCGCCTACCCAACCGTGGGGTCCAGCGACCACCCTGCCACCAGGGTCCAGGCAAGAACAACCATTCATCCAGGAAAAGCTGGCAGAGAACCCTCATGCACCAGACGGGGGTGCGATTCGAAATGTGTGGCCAACCGGGCGGTAACCCGTGCGGAAAGACAAGGCCGCCAATCCCGGCCAGGAAGGAGTAACGAATGTCCTACTTCATCGACGCCCAGGGCCGTGAGCCGATGCAACTAGTGCCCGGAGCGCGCACTCGCACCTTCTGGGGTGAGCACCTGCTGTTGTCCATGGTGGAGATGGACCAAAACTCCGAGGTGCCCAACCACAGCCACCCCCATGAGCAAGCCGGAATCGTGATCGAAGGGGAGTTGGAGATGGGCATCGGAGGCGAGGTGCGGATGTTGAGGCCGGGAGACATGTACATCATCCCCGGAGAAGTGATGCATTACGCCCGAAGCGGCGGGGCGCCGGTCAAGGTACTGGACATCTTCAGCCCGGTGCGGGAAGAGTTCAAATACTAGCCCTGGGGCCTGAACCGGCTGGGCAAGCTGACGGCCCGGCCACAAGGGAATTGAGCATGGCCGCCTGCGACCGGCCAGCAGCCCATCGACTTGACAGTGGAAGCTCGAGGGTCTTACGATGGGTTTTGGGCGCCCGGAGCTTTGACCCCAGATGTGGCGATGTGCCGCAGGGCCATCTTGTAACAATGGAGCTTCGGAGGACCGGCCCCAAGAGAGGGGAAGACCAGGGGATATAGCTCAGTTGGGAGAGCGCGGCGTTCGCAATGCCGAGGCCGAGGGTTCGAGTCCCTCTATCTCCACCAAATGCCCCTGTAGCTCAGAGGATAGAGCGGCGGCGTCCTAAGTCGCGCGTCGGGGGTTCGAGTCCCTCCAGGGGTACCAGCTTTTTCAGAAGCTCAATTAAGCCTCGTCCTTTGCCCTTTTGCGCCCTGCAAGGGATCATCGCGCTCGCACCCGGCGCTTGTTCAATGCCTTCGTCAGCTGGTAGTCGGTTTCCAGGTTCAGCCAGAACCGGGCTGGGATGTCTGGCATTACCTCCTCAAGCTGCAGTGCCGTTTCGGCGGTGACAGCCTTCTTACCATTGATTATTTCATTAATGGTGTTGGCGGGCCGTCCCATGCGCCTGGCCAGTTCCTTCTGGGTGATGTCCCTGGCCGCAATCTCTTCCACAAGGTATTCTCCAGGTGGGATGGCCACGTCCGGGTAGGCGTCCGTTTTAGTTGCCATGGTAGTCCTCCACACCCAATATTCGAACCGTGTCCTCGCCGACCCGCTCAATGATGAGCCTGTAATTCCCGCTCAAGGTCATCGCGTGCTGGCCGGCGCGGTCCCCCCGCAAGGAGTGCAGCCGCAGGGCATGGAGACCGTAGAGCTGGTTGAACGCATCGGCGGCCCGGATGAGCGCCAGACGTTGGATGTACTTCCGGCCTATAGGGGCGCCGAAGAGCCGGGTCGATAGCGCAAGGCTCAGGCCGGCCCTCGAGAGCCGGTTAGTAGCAAACTCTATGTTCACCCATACACCCTTTAGGTGTATATTATCGTAGTACAATGAGGGGGGTCAAGAGGAGGTCAGCAGGGCGGTCAGGGGACGCCTGCCTTTATCGCCCCAGCGGGCCTTTTGGGTTGCTGAACTCCCTGGCAGGTGTCCCCCAAGACCAAAGCGAATTCCTTTTCAAAGCTGGCGGTTTGGTCTATAATCCTCCCACGGGTACCACGCAGGAGCGTAGCTCAGTCTGGTCAGAGCGCTGGTCTCCAAAACCAGTGGTCGGGGGTTCGAATCCTCCCGCTCCTGCCAATTTTCGAAGCTAAACCGGGGCCATTAGACCCCGGTTTTATTATTGCCTAACCTCTTCTGCCGCCATTTTGCCGCCATCCCATTAAATTGGTAAATAAACCTGCTTATG
>CAYOAF010000077.1:0-6248 GCA_964401855.1 uncultured Dehalococcoidia bacterium | reverse complement strand
CAGCAAGTTGGCAAGCGGCTGAGAATACTCCTCTCCTTCAACAACGCCGGGATCGATGACGAACTAGTAGGCAGCGTGATCCGGCCTGAGTACGGCGCCTACAAGATTGAGGACCAGTGGGCATCATACGGTTGGAACGTCCTGACCGTCGAGGACGGCAATAATTACGATCAAATAGTCGCCGCACTGAAGACCATGGAGGACTGGGACCCTTCGGACGACCGGCCGATGATTCTCGTAGGCCGGACCGTCAAGGGGTGGTGGCCCGGTGCCGAAAATGGGACCATTCCCGGATACGGCGAGCAGTTGGTCAGCTACCAGAGCCACCCCTACGCCCTCGCGATGAACGGAGATTACTTTCGGGCCTTGGCGGCAACCTTCGAGCGCCGTTTTGGCGTCGAGTTCGGAGGAATCCGCGATGGCGCGGTTTCCGGCGCCAGGGAGCGCCTGATCCAATTCAAGCAGAACATCGATGTCGTGATGTCGGTGCTCGAGCAAGACGGTCTTGGGGACTGGCTGGCGGATCGGTTGGTGGAAATTGGCGAGTCCGTGTCCGACGATATGCCGATCCGAATCGACCGGGAAACCGACCCGTTCCTGGATTCTCGCCTCAGCGTCCCAAACCTGCCCCTGGAGCCGCAAACCGTTACCGCCCGCAACCCCGTCTCGGGAGAAGAGAAGGAAGTATCCATAAAGCTGTTCGAAGAAGCCGGCGCATCCCGCGGTTCTCGCCGCGCGATTTCGGAGATCATCAAGTGGATGAACTATGTGACGGACAACAGGTTCGTGACCATCGCTGCTGATCTATCCGACTCGATAAACATGGAAGGCGGATCACTTTGGGGCCATTTCGATCCGGTGAATAAT
Organism: uncultured Dehalococcoidia bacterium; assembly: GCA_964401855.1. GTDB lineage: Bacteria > Chloroflexota > Dehalococcoidia > Lucifugimonadales > UBA3495 > CAJWBT01. The sequence continues at coordinate 5,381 of CAYOAF010000077.1, read as the reverse complement.
CCATCCGGAACGCGGCTCAAAGCGGGTATTCAAGAAGCGGGAAACGTGTCCACCGCCATCGGTCTGATTGGTCAGACCGCGTCGCTTCATCCGGACCGCCACGTCGGCGTTTGGGCGCTCAGCGGAACCTATGGCGCGTTTACCCCGCTGATGTATCTGCCGGCCCGAGTCTGGAGCCAACAGAACCAGGACAGCCCGTTCCGGGTCGGCGTCCTGAACATTCTCGCGGGCCATTCGGGTCCGGAGACGGCGGCCGATGCCCGCACCCATTTCGGCATCTACTCACCACAGGTGTGGAAGCTATTCCCCAGGAACCAGGTGATTACCCTGAGTTTCTGGGACTACAACGATGTGGCGTCCGGTTATTTTGCCGCCGCGGAGATTGCCGCGCGAGACCCGAAGGTGGGGGTAATTGTCCTCGAAGTGGCCAGGCCGGACTTTACGGTGGCGGACCGAAGCACCTTTGCGGACACCGACCCCAAAGCAGCGGCGAAGGGCCTGTACGTCATAAGAGACTTCGACCCGGGAAAGCCGAAACAGGGCTACGTCCTGGTTCAGGGGTCGTCGTCCACGGTCAACCTGGTGTCCGTGCTGCCTCGCCTGGGGCAAGAGGGGATAAACGTCAAAGTGGTCTCGGCCATCAGCGAAGAACTCTTCCTACGGCAGCCCCAAGAGTACCGAAACCGCGTTCTCCCGCCCGAAGCCCGCTACGATCTCATGGTTGTCAGCACTGGAACCAGAAGGGTATGGCCCCTTCAGGATGCCGGGCCGTTGACCGATCAATATTCCCTGGTATCAGACTGGCATGATGAATGGCTGACCGGCGGGACCGAGTCGGATGTGATCGCGGAGGCCCACCTGGACCCCGAGTCGATATTCCAAGGCATCAAGCGGTTCGCCCTCGACCGCGAAAGCCGCATATCCAGTCAAGCGGGGCAGCTTGCCAATTTACAAGGACAATAGATTGCGCTGAGGAAGGAACCGATGGGCCTGATCTACGAGAAGAAAGGGAAGATTGCCTACATTACCCTCAACCGCCCCGAGGTTATGAACGCCCTGGACCAGGAGACCTTTAGCGAGCTGTCTGAGGCCTGGACCGACGTGCGGGACGATCCGGATGTGTGGTGCGCCATCATCACCGGGGCCGGCGAAAAGGCCTTCTCCGCGGGGGCCGACCTGCGCAAGCTGATACCAAGAGTAGAGGAAAAGTGGCACTTCTGGCAGACCCAGGAGGAGCAGATTCTCAACCGGGGCCTGGAGATCTGGAAGCCGGTGGTCGCCGCGGTCAACGGCTACTGCCTGGGCGGCGGCATGACCCTCCTGCTGGCCACCGACCTTCGAGTGGCCGCCGACCACGCCAAGTTCGGCCTCTCCGAGGTAAAGCGTGGCATTCTGCCGGGAAACGGCGGCACTCAACGCTCCATCCGGCAGCTTCCCTATCCCATCGCCATGTGGATGCTGCTCAGCGGCGAGATGCTCTCCGCCCAGGAGGCGCACCGGCACGGCCTGGTGAACACCGTCGTCCCCCTCGGCGAGCTGATGACCGAGGCCGAGCGCATGGCCCACGTTGTCTGCGAGAACGGACCCTTGGCGGTGCGGGCCATCAAGGAATTGGCCGTGAGGGGACAGTACATGCCCTTCGAAGCCGGGGTGCGGCTGGAGCAGGCCGTTGGCCAGGTGCTGCGCAACACCGACGACGCGAAGGAGGGCCCCCGGGCCTTCGCTGAAAAGCGCAAGCCGAACTTTTCAGGGAGATAGGGCTGAACTTTAGCCCTCACCCCCGGCCCTTCTCCCAATGGGAGAGGGGTGGCCGGAGGCCAGGGTGAGGGAACCCAACCACTAAATCAACAGCGCAGGTGAATCGTGAAGGTCACTGACGTGAAGGTGGAAGTCTACCGGTGGCCCAGGCACACAGCGATACGCAACGGCCGGCACGTCTACACCACCTCAGGGCTGAACGTTATCAAGGTGGAGACCGACGAGGGCATAACCGGCATCGGGTTGGGCCGCGACATACGAGAGGCGCCGGATGTGGGAGTGGCGATCCTCGAGCACTTGAAACAGTACGTGATCGGGAGAGACCCCTTCGACACGGAGAAGATATGGCACGAGATGTGGCAGCCCAAGCTGGTGGGACGGCGAGGCGTGACCACTAGGGTGATAAGTGGAATCGACATAGCGCTGTGGGACATCAAGGGCAAGGTAGCCAACCGGCCGATCCACAAGCTGCTGGGCGGTTTCACCGATAAGGTGCCGGTCTACGTCGCCGGCGGCTATTACGAGGAGGGAAAAGGATTGGCGGATCTGGCCGCGGAAGTGGAGACCAGCCTATCCACGGGGGCGCGGGCGGTCAAGATGAAAATCGGCGGCGCCTCAATTCGCGAGGATGTCGAGCGGGTGCGAGTGGTGCGTGAAACCGTGGGCCCCGATGTGAACGTGATGGTGGACGCCAACTGCGCCTACCGCTATTACGATGCCATCCAGATAGCCCGGAAGATCGAGAAATACGAGATTACCTGGTTCGAGGAGCCGGTGTTCCCCGACGACTACCAGGGACACAAGCTGATCAGCCAGGCTACCATCATCCCGGTCGCCACTGGAGAGAACGAGTACACGCGCTACGGTTTCCGCGACTTAATCGAGAAGCGCTGCGTCGCGATCCTCCAGCCCGACGCTCAGATCATGGGCGGCATTACCGAGTTCATGAAGGTGGCGGCCCTGGCCCAATCCCATGATTTGCCGATCGCTCCCCACGGCAATCAGGAGGTCCACGTTCAACTGGTGGCGGCGATTCCCAACGGTCTGATCGTCGAGTTCTACAACAGCACCACCGACCCAATGTGGGGCCGGATGTTTGAAGAGACCTTGATGATCGAGGACGGCCAGGTGGGGCCGTCGGACCGGCCGGGCATGGGGATCACCCTCAATGAGAAGGCGTTGGCTCCCCATCGCATCGGCTAGGCTGAAGCAACGGGCAACACCTCCGCCAGGCCGTCACCACCCGGCGCGGGCGTCAGGGCTTTCGGCACCCTGCCGTGGGTCGAGCAATGTTCACCGGCCACTCCTCCGGGAGCTGCCTGGCTGGGCGCCACTTCAGGCCGTTTCCCCGGACAACATTCGTAGAGATGGAGTGACGATACCTTGTCGTGGGTAGTAATCGCCCTGCTCGGAGCGGCCGTCGCGGGGATGATCAACATCCTGGACAAGACGCTCCTTTTTCGCTACCTTCGGTCCCCGCTGACCTTGCCCTTTTTGATCGGCGTGGCTCAGGGGAGCGTCGGTACCATCATGGCCCTTGCGGTGACCTGGCCGGAGACAGCGACGGCTTCGTCCGTCGGTTGGAGCCTCCTTTCCGGCGCCCTCTGGGGACTCAGCGCGTGGTTCCTCCTTCGGGTGCTCTACTCCCAGGAGGTTTCACGCACTATCCCCGTTTACCAGACCTTCCCTATCTTTGCCGCGCTCCTGGCCGTTGTTTTCTTGGGCGAAGACCTCTCCTCAGTCCACTGGGTCGCAATCTTGGCCACCGTGGCAGGGGCGGTCCTGATTTCGTTGCGGCTGGACCAAGGCTACCATAGCCTCTTCCTGCACCGCTCCTTCTTCCTCTTGATGCTGGGCAGCACCATCGCGGCTGCCGCCCACATCACGAGCAAGGTTGCCCTCGACGACCTGCCGGTACTCAACACCCATGCTCTGCGCAGCCTGGGGCTGAGCGGCATCCTGTTGCTGGGCGCGTTCCGTCCGGTGGCGCTGCGCGAGGTCCGCGACCTGGTGCGTCAGCGAAGCCCGGCCTTCGCCATCCTTGGAATGAATGAAGTGGTGCTCGCCAGCACCTCCATGATCTTGACCCTCTGGGCCCTCTCGCTGGGCCCCGTCTCGCTGGTCACCACCCTGGTCGCCACACGCTCTTTCTTTGTCCTGCTGTACAGCACGGTCCTCGCCCTGCGCTTTACCGGGTTCCTGGGAGAGGAAACCTCCGCGCGATCGCTGGCGGTCAAGGTTGTATCCACGTCTTTGATCGTGGCCGGGGTTGCCGCCATAGCTCTGAAGTGAGCGGGCCATGGGGCCTTTGGGACAGGGGACTGAGAGATGGCGTTCCCGGTTTCCGATCCGGTAGACGTGACGATGCCTACTCACGGCCGTTGGAGGAGTCATGGCTCTACGACCCCGAGCGACGGGTGTTGTAACTAGCAAGGGAAAGGTCCTGCTCGTCACAGACCGGGGCCGCGACCGGTATTCATTGCCGGGTGGTGGAATACAGCCCGGTGAACTCCCAATCAGCGCGGTCGTGAGGGAACTGTATGAGGAAACCGGGCTGCGTGCTGACAAGATTGAGGCGGTGTTCACTCACCGCAGCCGGAGCCAGGAGCACGTGGTGTTCTTGATCACCGCCCATCACGGGCGGGCTCGTTCGAGAAATGAGATCGACGCTTATCTCTGGTGGGATGGGAAGAGGGATATTCCTCTTTTCCCCCACGTGAGAGATATTCTCGCCCACCCAAGGATCAACGCCGCGATCTAACGCGAGAAACTTCGAAAGAGGCCCAGCTGTCTGATATCCAGGTTGCCGCCGCTTATCGGATGGAAGCGCAGGGGCCGCCACCGGTGTGAAGCTGGGGGGGGGACGGTCCAGGAGGGCTACACCTCGGCCGTCCCATAAGGGTTACCGGCGGCGATGTACGCCAGGTCTATCAGCCGGACCGCTTGGTAGCAGTCACGGATGGTGACGGGCGGCCGGTCCCTCCGGACGGCGGCGGCCATGGTCTCTCGCAGGATGGTTTCCGGACCATCATCAGGCGACCACGATGGAAGCTCCTCTTCTCCATCGGCGTTGTTCAGCCTGAGGACGCCGTGGTTGTAAGTGAGGATGGCGTCACGGAACGCCACCATCCATACCCAATCTCTGCCGGTCCTGGGGAACCCGCTTCCGGTCTCGACGGTGCCCAACACTCCTTTTTTTGTTCTGAGCAGCACCGATGCATAGTCCTCCACCGGCTGCCCGCGGCCGCTCCAACTCAGCTGAGCGCCGGTGGCCTCGATGTCTTCGCCCTCACCGGTGAGCTGCACAAAGGCGTCTAGGCCATGAGATCCGAGGTTGCGCAGACACCCGCCGTTGGCCACCGCCGGGTCCAACATCCAGGGACACCGCCAGGCTGGGTACCGGGACGAGCTGCCGGAGTTCATCCGAACGGAAAACTGGGTCATGGGGCCGTAGGTGCCCTCTTCGATGAACTTTCTTGCCGTCACGATGACCGGGTGGTAGCGCATGGCCAGCGGGGCCGACGCGAACCCGCCGGTGGCCTCCGCCTTCTCCACGACGCCATGCAACTGCCGCGCGCTGTAGCTCATGGGTTTCTCCATGACATAGGGGATGCGGCAGTCCA
>CAYOAF010000076.1:0-30584 GCA_964401855.1 uncultured Dehalococcoidia bacterium | reverse complement strand
TCGTAGCCCAAGCCCAACCGGTCCAGGGTGCCCGGGCGGAAACTCTCGATCATCACGTCGGCCTTGGCCGCCAGTCTCAGGACGACGTCGATCCCTTCCTTCTCTTTCAGGTTCAGGGCCAAGCTGCGCTTGTTGCGGTTGTAAGAGAGGAACCCGGCGCTCTCCCCATGCCAGAAGGGGGCCCAAGATCGTGTCTCATCTCCGTGCTCCGGCTCCTCGATCTTGACAACGTCCGCGCCCATATCGCCGAGCAACATCGAACAGAAAGGGCCGGCGAGGAGGCGGGTAAGCTCCAGGACCTTGATTCCAGCCAGTGCCGAAACCATCGCCACCTCTCAAGGAATCCGGGGATTTCGACCTCAAGTTTGCCAATGGAATTATAGCACGGTGGCCCCAGGCCCAGGACAGCCCGCCTGTAAGCTCCCCATGGGCGAATTGTAGTGAAGCCGGCGCTAACGTGCTACTATCGAGACGATCTTGTTGCCGGCGGCCGGTGCTGTCGCCAAGCCGGGGAGTCTGTTCAATTCAAGCAACCGGCGCCGGCGGATGGACGAACCCCAAACCGCCGCAAAGATGGGCGGAGCCAGGTGCATTACTGAGAAAGCGGCGCATAACGGTTGAGAGGATTTGGAAGCATGAGCGGCGCCAAGCGACCTGTTGTGGTCGCACTGGGGGGAATCAACATGGACCTGGTTGCGGTGGCCTCCCGGCTTCCCGAGGCAGGGGAGACGGTGGTGGGCAGCTGCTTCCTCACCTATCCCGGCGGCAAAGGGGCCAACCAGGCGGTGGCGGCGGCCAGAATGGGGGCCGAGACAGCCATGGTGGGCCGGGTCGGCGACGACATATTCGGGCCGCAGCTTGTCGATTCCCTGGCCGCCGCCGGTGTAGACGTCTCCGGCGTCGCCGTGGAGCCGGACGCCAGTTCGGGAATAGCGGTCATCGCCATCGACGCTTCCTCTCAGAACCGGATCATACAAATTTTGGGGGCCAACGATACCTGCGGCCAGGCTGAAGCGGAGCGGGTCCGGCGGGCCCTCAGAGGGGACGCGGCCCTCCTCCTGCAACTGGAGGTATCGATCGACCTCTCCGTGGAACTGGCCTACGAAGCCGCCGCCCTGGGCAACATCGTGGTGCTGGACCCGGGTCCGGTGCGGCCCCTTCCGGAAGCGTTCTATGCTTGCTGCCACGTCATCACGCCCAATGAGACGGAGGCCGAGGCGCTGGTGGGGTTCCCCGTGGCCGACCGCGCATCGGCGGCCCGAGCGGCCGACTGGCTGCTGAGCCGGGGCGTCCCGATAGCAATCATCAAGCTGGGCGCCCAAGGCGCTTACTACGCCACCTCCGAAGGGAGAGAATACGTCCCTCCCATACCCGTTGCGGCGGTGGATTCGGTGGCCGCCGGAGATGCCTTCAACGGCGCGCTGGCCGCGTCGCTGGCCGCGGGAGACGACTTGGGCCAGGCGGTCCGGATCGCCTCGGCCGCGGGAGCCCTGGCGGTGACCAGGTTTGGTGCCCAGGACTCGATGCCCTTCAAAGATGAAGTCGAAGCCTTGCTCCGGGACCGGGGCCGCTGAACCGGTAGGCCGGGCCATAGCTGAGACCCCCCTGCGGTCCCCCCATTCGTAAAGGGGGACACTGGCATCAAGCCAAGACTCTATCCTTGGGGGTGTCGACCCGCGTCCGCAACGAAATCCCCTCCTTACGAAGGAGGGGATTTAGGAGAGGTCAACCAACCCAGCAGGGGCGCCGCAACGCCGCCGGCGACCTGGACGATGATGATGACGGTCACCACCCACCAGTAGGGAGCGGCCCTGACTTCTAGGATGATGGCCAGGCCTGCCATTACCGCCACCAGGGACGCCGACCCAATGGCCGCCCCTCTTGCAAAACGGGCCGGGGGCCGATGCGGGGCCAGCAGCAGCAGCCAGCACACGTGGGAGAGGGACACCGCCCCGATGGCGGCGATGGCCGCGGTCTTCCAGTAGGCGTCGGAGTCGGGCGTACCCCAGATGCCCCCAGCCACCAGCAGAAACCCCATGAAAGAGACGGCCAGCCCGCCGGCGGCCACTAACGAGTGCCCGCGCCGCTGTTGAAGCGCCGCCGGAGCGACGGCCGCCAGGCAGAACCCGGCCAGGATCAGGGCCGTTAGCAGAAGCCGTCCCCGGGTTTTGGTGTATTCCCCGAGCCAAGCCATGGCCGCCACGACCAGCAGAGCCGCCGCCAACGAAACCACCACCACGGCCACGGTGGCCTTGGGGGTTACACGGAAATCAACCAAAGGCCCTCACTTGGGACATCATAGCCCATCGTGGTAAGCTGGGGAAGACATGTTAGCCGATGACAAATACTGTCCGGCCTGTGCCTCGCCGCTAGTGTCGAAAGAGGCGGCGGGCCGGCAACGGCCGGTCTGTTCCCAATGCGACCGGGTGGTCTACCACGACCCCAAGGTCGCGGCGACCTGCATCGTGGAACGGGACGGCCTGGTACTGATGGTCCGCCGGAACATTCAGCCGGGCATCGGCCTGTGGAGCATACCCGGCGGTTACGTGGACCGGGGCGAGGTGGTGGAGGAGGCGGCGGTCCGTGAAGTCCAGGAAGAAACGGGCCTGGACGTGGAGGTTGTCCGCCTGCTAGGCCTGTATTCCGAGCAGGGACAACCGGTGATCGTAGCAGCCTTCGCCGCCCGGGAGACCGGGGGCCAGCTGACAGCAGGCCCGGAGACCCTCGACGTTGGCTTCTTCCCTACCGACAACCTGCCTCCTCTGGCCTTCCCCCGAGACCAGGAGATACTCCAGCTCTGGATGTCCCGATAGCCGGGAGTTCGAGGACCGTGAAAGCCGTTCTCTCCAGGCTCGCCTCTTCCGCACACACAACTGGGGAGGGCCGCAAGAAAGAGGCCATAGTCGAGGTTGTTTACGCTTTTGAGCCGCTATTTCATGCTGTAGAGAACGGCACAGCTTGAAATACCGGGGAGTCCGCGCCGCGCCGCCGGAACTGGGCCACCTGCTCGCCCAATTCCTGGCCGTCCAACCGCCGCACGGAGAGGTGCTCGTGCCGGTGCCGTTGCACCCCCGTCGACTCAGGGACCGCGGCTACAACCAGTTGGCGCTACTAGCCCGGGAGCTGGCCAAGCTCTCGGGCCTGGCGTTGGACGAGGGGTTGCTGGCCCGTGTCACCAACGCTCCACCGCAGGCGGGCACGGCCTCCCGGCGTCGGCGAAGGGCCAACGTGGAGGGAAGGTTCCGATGCACCGGCGAGGCCGGCGGAAGGGCGGTGGTGCTGGTCGACGACGTGGCCACCACCGGAAGCACTCTTTCGGCTTGCGCCGCCGCCTTCAAGGCTGCTGGCGCCGCCTCGGCCTGGGGGCTGGTCCTGGCCCGGGAAGCGTGAGGCCCGAACTCAAGGCCAATGGGCTGGAAGGAGACCTGGTATGAAGTATGGGTTCACCATCCCGGGAAGCGGGCCCCTGGCCACCCCGGAAGCCATGGTGGCCGCCGCCAGGCGGGGAGAGGAGTTGGGATACGACTGCCTCACGGCTTCCGACCACATTGTCCTGCCCCGTAAAGTCGGCTCCATCTATCCGTATAACCAGCGCCGCGTGCATCCCGGCACTGCCACTGGCTCTTGCCTGGAACAGCTGACGGTGTTGTCCTTCCTGGCCGGTCAGACCAATACCCTGCGACTGGTCACCAGCGTCATGATCCTGCCTCACCGCAACCCCATAATAGCCGCCAAGGCGCTGGCCACCCTGGATGTCCTGTCCCGCGGCCGCCTGACCGTGGGGGTCGGGGTGGGATGGATGCGAGAGGAGTTCGAAACCCTCGGGCTCTCGTATTTCGAAGAGCGGGGCGCCGTCACCAACGAGTTTATCCGGGCGTTCAAAGAGTTGTGGACCAGCGATGATCCTTCTTTCGAGGGCAGGTACTGCCGGTTCTCCGACATCGGCTTCCTGCCCCAACCGGTGCAGAAGCCCCACCCGCCCATCTGGGTGGGCGGGGAAAGCCGCGCGGCCATTCGCCGGGCCGCCCGGCTGGCCGACGGCTGGCATCCGGTAAGCTCGAGAATCAACCCTCAGTCCGGCAATCCGGAGCGGCTGGTGACGGGGATAAAGAGCTTGCGCCTCCAGGCTGAGGCAGTGGACAGAGACCCGAAAGAGATCGACGTTATCTACAGGGTTCACGGGTATGGCCTGGGGAACGGCGCGGCGCCGTCAAGCGCCGGAGAGCGCCACCCCTTCTCCGGCAGCGCGGACCAGATCGCCTCGGACATCCGCCAGTATGAGGCGCTCGGGATCAGCCGGTTGGTCGTGGACTTCGCCGGTCCCGGCAGCTCCCGCAAGAGTGATCCGGGGCAGGCATTACAGGACATGGAGGACTTCGCCACGCAGGTGTGGCCCCGGGTCTAACCCGGCCGTCTTCCTTCGTTTGACCCCCGGCTGGGGTAGAGAATACAATTGCCCTACTTTTGCTGGCAGCGCGGACCAGCAGTTGTTTCCGTCACAATGCTCCATTCGCCGCAGGCGGTCAGGCCCAGACTCTACTCCCGGCCGCCGTGGAAGGGGCTCCGAGTAGGCGACTTTCGCACCGATGCCCGGAGATGAGCTTGCCTCCCACGGCGCTCCCGCCGACCGACGGATACTACCAGGTTCAGGAGGTCATGATGGCTACCGGAGAAAGAAATCCGGCGGAGGTCTACAGGAAACTGGGAGTCAAGCCCATCATCGTCGCCACGGGGGCGACCACCCGTCTCGGCGGGACAAGGACTCGCCAGGAGGTTTTGGAGGCGATGGCCGAGGCCGCTACGGTCCTGGTGGACGTGCTGGAGTTGAACGAGAGAGCGGGCGAGGTAATCGCCCGCCTCACCGGCGCCGAAGCGGGCTTCGTCTGCAGCGGCGCCGCGGGTGGGCTGCTGCTCCAGGCCCTGGCATGTATCGCCGGCAACGACCCGGTGAAAATGCACCGTCTGCCCGATACCGAGGGGATGAAGGACGAAATCATCATCCAGAATATGCACCGCTTCCCCTACGACCAGGCGTACCGGGCCGCCGGCGGCAAGCTGGTCGGCGTCGGGGGCGGCAAGCGTTGCCATGCATGGGAGTTGGAGGGGGCGATCAACGAACGCACCGCGGCGGTGGCCTACCTCTGCGCCCCGCAAACCGACCGGCGCGCCCTGCCCCTTGAGGAGGTGTGCCTGATCGCCCATCGCCACGGGCTTCCCGTGATTGTGGACGCTGCCTCGATGTTACCCCCCCGAAAAAACCTGCGCCGGCACATAGGGGAAGGGGCTGACATGGTGGTCTACAGCGGGGGGAAAGGGGTGCGGGGGCCCCAGGGGACGGGCATCCTCTGTGGGCGGAAAGACCTGATACAGGCGGCGGCGGCCAGCGCCAATCCCAACCAGTTTCTGGGCCGTCCCGCGAAAGTGACCAAAGAGGAAATCGTGGGGCTGGTCACGGCCCTGGAGATCTTCGTGGACGAGGATGAGGAGGAAGAAACACGCCACTACCGCCTGGCAGCCCAGCAGGTGGTGGATGCCATGGCCGAGGTCCCCGGCCTGGAGGTCACGCTGGAGCACGACGACTTTGACTACCTGACCCCCTCCGCCGTGATGCGCTTCACCGGGGAGTGGCGCGGCCCCTCTCGAAGCCAGGTTGCGGCGGCCCTGGAGAACGGCGACCCCGCCATCTACCTTTACCAACTGGGCAGACCCGACGAGCTGGCGGTTTCCCCGCTGAACCTGTTGGACGATGAGGTTCAAATCGTGGTGCGCCGGCTTCGTGAGGAGCTATTGAAATAGGAGGGCCGGGAGCTATTTCAGTTCGACCAAGAGGACGGGAGCGTCCTCGTTCCCCATGACCTCGGTGGAGTGAACGACCGGGTCGGCGAGAATCGCCTTGCCCGCTGCTAGCTCAACTTCAATGGTGGGGCCGCCGGCTATCCTGAACTTGAACTTACCGCCGCTGACAGCAACAGCGACCAGGAGGCTAGCACTCAGTCAACTTGAATCTGCGAATTGTCATTCTGAGCGAAGCAAAAAATCTCAGCTTAACAGTGAGATTCTTCGTCGCTCTGCTCCTCAGAATGATATCCTGTCAAAACCAAGTTGACTGAGTACTAGTATGGGCGCGGCTTAGCTACGGTTGACCCAGACCATGGCATACACGGGAGGGGTTCCAATGGCGCAACAACATAGCCGCAACCGACTGAACGTGGTGGTAATCGGCGCGGGCATCGTCGGCGCGTCTATCGCCTATCATCTATGCCGCCGTGGCGCGTCGGTGACCGTAATCGACGAGCAGAGTCCTGGGTCGGGAGCCTCCAGCCGCTCCTTTGCCTGGATCAACGCCACCGCCAAGGCGCCGGCCTCATATCACGACCTCAACCGGCGCTCCCTGGAGATGTGGGACCGGTTCGCCGGTCAACTGGAGACCGAGGTGGGCCTGCGTTGGGGCGGGCGGCTCCAATGGGCCGCGACCCTCCAAAGCGCCGAGGAGCTGCGCCAGCAGGTCAAGCAGCTTCAAGGGTGGGGCTACCCCTGCCGACTTGTCGATGAAGTCGAGATGCGAGAAATCGAGCCGGGGCTGTCTCCCGGTCCGGTTACCGCCGCCGCCTTTACCGAGGTCGACGGGCAGGTCGACCCTGAAAAAGTCATCGCCGCCTGCTTGCGGCGAGCCGCCCATTGGGGCCTGAAAACCCACGAGGAAACCCCGGCGACCGGCTTCACGCTGGCCGAAAGCGGGGCCGGGGACGTGCGAGTGGCGGCGGTGGAGACCGAAACGGGCGACCTGCCCTGCGACGTGGTGGTGCTGGCGGCGGGAGTGGGCAACACCCGGCTGGCCGCCATGACAGCGATCAATCTTCCCCAACCGGTAAGCCCCGGCGTGACCATCAAGACCGACCCTCGCCCGCCGCTGCTTCACACGGTTCCCGTCCTCTACCCACCCCCGCTGCAAGACGGCCGCCCGGCGATACACCTGCGCCAGACCACCGACGGCGTGGTGACCGTGGGGGAGACCTCCGACGAAAGCCTCAACCTCGATGATTCCCAGCGCCACGCCGATGACGTGCTGGCCCGCGCCGTCCATTACCTGCCGGCCCTGGCCGGAGCCAAGGCCATTCCATTGCCGGTAGCCTACCGTCCGATGCCCCGAGACGGCTTCCCGGTGCTGGGGTTTTCCCGGGCTGCCCTCAACGTGTACGTTGCCTTGACTCACAGCGGCGTCACCCTGGCCCCGCTGATCGGAGAGCTGGCCGCCCTGGAGATCGTCGAGGGCACCACGGTGGAAATGCTGAGCGCGTACCGCCCGGACCGGTTCACCTGACGCCGCCCTGGGCCTGGCCCGGCGCCCATCCAGCCATCCCTCAGGCTCGTCCGGCCCATTGTATTATGAGGCGAATCCGGCCCGCCAGATCCCCAACCAAGGCCCGGCATCCGGCTGGCGAGGCAAATCCAGTGCGATGCTTGAAAGCGTCAAGCAGCCCCATCGACCCCTTCAAGAGAACCCGGCACTGGACGGCGGGAGGTTGCCGGCAAGGCCGCATGGGCGCTTGGAAGCGCCGGCTGGAAACAAGGGTGTGGGCAACCCTTGCGTGGTAAGATAGATATCAAGGAGTTGTGGCAGCGTCGAGGTACCCCATCCGGCCCGGCCGCAAAAGAGCCCGGATATGGACGAATTTAACCGTCGAATAACCATCGCCCTTCAGCTAACCCGGGTGCTGCGCCCTCCCAAGCAGCACCTGGCCACCTTTGGCGTCACCGATCTACGGTACTACCTGGTCACCACGCCATCGTACAGTGACGTTCTACCGGGCGCGGAGGAGAGCGTGATCCGCGAGGGGAAGGTTGTGTCTCAGCGGCCCACCATCGTGACACCCACCTACATGCTGAACCTGCAGGGGTTCGGCCATGACGCCAAACAGTACATGGAGTCCCTGCTGAGGCAATACGGCCCCAATAGCCCCGGCCTTTTGTATCAGTATCGAAACGAGCCGGGCAATCTCGACATAGTCGGCGGCGAGGCCTACGTGGTAGCACGCCGTATAGCTGACGACCTGGACCAGCGAGGGGTCGATTCAGCGGCCGTGATCATGGGGACCGATGACCTGTGGGACCTGTCCCTCATGAAGTTCATCTACGATTACACCACCGCGTCCTTGGCCTCCAACGTGGGCGAGATACAAGCCATGGGGCTGTTGGACCCACATCCTGACGCGGAGGTTCCCCGGGGCGTCGTCCAACGGATTGAATCGCTATTCCGGCAGGTGGAGCGGGGGTCGGACCCCCAGTTCCTCCAACAAGAGTTGTCCAGATGGGGCCTCTTCGAGCACTACCAGGACCGCTTCCTGGGCCTGTTCCGCCGAAAATGAGGGCGCACCGGTAACCACACGCCGACCCCCGAATCTCCCCGCCCCTGGCCCGGCTGGGTGAACGGCTGCGTTGGGCAGGCGGACCACGGCGCGTATTCTACCTTCACCAGTTCAAGTTGGCCGGACCGGTGCTATCGCCGCCGTGTGGCTTAACTGCGGTCCGGAGGAAAGCCCAGGAGGGACCAATTCCAGAGAGCGCGGGCAAACCGTTCGCAATTCACGGCTGCGAAAAAATGATCTATGACATCCGCATGGGTCCCCAGGCCCTGTGTCTCGGCGACGTCATCTACTTCGCCTATCAGGCCAACCCAAACGGCCCCGAGGCGCATCCGCACCTCATCACCTATGACCTCAGGAACGAAGAGTGGTCGGACCCAGTCCGAGTCGGAGAGGTCGCGCATTATGACCACCACTTTGCTCCCATCATCTGGTTTGACCGCGAGCGTTGTATCCACGTCCTGTACAACTGTCACTTCCGTGACGGCGGGACACACCTAGTTTCGGCCAGGCCAGAGTCCTTCAATGACTGGCGAAAGGGAGCCGAGATCGCTCCATCGATAAGCTATCCTCGAGTGCTCCGAATCGACGACGCCACCCTGCTGCTCTACTATCGCGTGTTCGGCCACATGGGCTACTGGTCATACCTGGTCTCACGTGACGGGGGAAACTCCTGGACGCCTCCCGATGCGCCCGTCGTCGACTTCGACCGGGACCCGCAGGACGACTCTGATACCTGGGCGGGGTCGTACCACAGCGTCTTCGCTGGCGAGGACGGCCGGTCCCTCCATATCGCGTTCACCTATTGGGACGAGCGCAAACAACTCCACCCCATCTACAGTCGCGTCTTAACCACCACCAACCGGTATCACCTTTACTACCTCCGGCTGGATATCCTGACCGGGGCCCTGTACACGATCGACGGTGACCGGCTGGAAGCGCCCGTCACCCGGCGGCAGGCAGAGAGATGCAAGGTCTGGGATTCGGGCCACCGGCTTACCAACATGCCGTCTATTGCCGTGGATGATAGGGGCGAGCCGTGCTTCATGGTGCCTGTTTCAGCGGGGACACCGTGGGATTGTGAGTTCTACTACGTCAGGCGCGAGGGTGGAGAATGGACCTGGCAGCCCATCACCAGGACGAACCATACCTGGGCCGGCAGTAACCTTACCCGCCGCGACGGCAGCGCCATGACCGCACACCTGGTCGTCGGAAATATCGACGGCGAGACACTCTCCTACGGTGGCGGAGAGGTTGAAGAGTGGGTCTCCGCGGACGGAGGCGGCGCCTGGAGCCGGAGCCGCGGGTTGGTCCCGGTACCCGGACTGCTGTACAACAACCCGCGGCCCGTCGAGCTGGCCGACGGCGGGGAACTGGAGGATTACCTGCTCCTCTACGGCTGGCAGGGGCCGGAGAGTATCCAGCCCGCCATCCCGGGCAGCTCAATCCCACGCAACCGCGGCCAGGCGTTCCTATGCCATGATGGCAGATGGCTGTGACTGAAGCGCTCCGCGACTGCGGCTGAACAACTATCTTCCTGAGAAGGCCAGTGACCGGGTCGAGTTGTTACGGCTACGCCGGTACCTTGCCGAGGCTCTCCAGCAGACTGCCGAACCCGTGTATTGGCTGGGTGAGACCCACCTTCCGGAAGGTGGCCCAGATGTTGGCCTGATTGGAGGTGACCACGGGTTTGCCCGTCCGCTTCTCCAGCTCGGCCACCACCTCCACGGCCCGCCACGCGGTGCAGGAGCAGAGCAGAGCGTCGGCCTCGGGCCGGCACACCTTGGAGGCGAACTCCAACACCGACTCCGGGTCCTGGTCGTTGATGCCCTGGGAGCCCGATTCGGCCGCAACGGGTTCGCCATCGACGTTGAGCACTTCAAACCCCTGCGCCTCCAGGTAACCCCGCAGCCTGACGTTGGCCCACTCCCGATAGGGAGAGGCCACAGAGATGCGCTTGGCTCCGAAAAACCGCAGCGCCTCCACCACCGACGGGCTGGTGGCCGCCGCCGGAACGCCGGCCGTCTTCTGGATGAGGTCGATCATATCCTCGTCCCAGCCCGGCCCTTTGTAGAAGCTCCCGGTAGTGCAACCGTAGGCAACGACATCGACCTTTGCCGTGGCCAAGTACCGGGCGGCCGTTTCGATATCCTGGTTCATCAGGTCCATGCCGTCGCTGCCTCTGGATATATTGGTCAACCACATGCGATGGCCGTGGATGGTAACGTTTTCAGGGGCGACCATCTGAAAGTCCGCCTCGCAGGTCGTGTTCGTCGAGGGAACCATGACGCCGATCCGGGTCCGTATTGCCATGACAAGACCTCCATGCGTTAGGTTGCGTCAATAATACCAATCAACGAGGCCGGTTACCAGCGGCGCCAGGCCACGGCCTGGGAAAGGACTCCGGCCGTTGACAGCCAACCGAGGCCCGCCCATATTAGCGTCACATCGTCGAAGAGGCGGCCGTCAATCCCGTGCTCACCGGAGCGGTCCAGTATCGCAAGCCCCGGACCCTGGTGTAGAGGAAGGCCCGCGGTTTCGTCTCTGGAGGAGGTCGGCTACCGCGGCGGCCAGCAGCAGCGTCACGATAGCGGCGGAGGCGACGCACCAGATGCACACGGCATACAGAACGTAGAGTTCCACGTAGGTGAGCCAGGCAGACACGCCTGTTCCGGCCAAGATCACGGCCGTGGCTGCAATACGGAACGCCTGCTCGACCTGGAGAGGGGGCGACGCGAAGATCCGAACACCGTACAATACCGTCAGGCTCAGGTACATGAGAAGGCCAAAGGCCGCCGTGGGAACGCCCCACAGGCTGGCGTAGGTGCTCTGGGACACCACCTCGCACCCTTGTCCGAAGACGCAGATGGGTCCGGCCCCCTGCCCATGCTCGACAGTGAGGTACCCTGAGATACCTGCGCCGAGTAGGGAGAGGGCCAGGCTGGCCGCTGTCAGAGGGGGAAGCAGGGGCACAATACCTAATACCCTCGCTTCAGCTCGTCGAGGACGGTGTCGAGGTTTTCATCCAGGTCCAAGGGGTTCCTGACCCGGCGCCCGTTGATGAATACGGTGGGGGTGCTGCGCACTCCGATGGCAAGGGCTTCACTGGTGGCCTGATCCACGGTTTCCCGGTATTTGTGTGAATTCAGGCACGCCGTGAACCGTCCCTTATCCAGGCCCAACTGCTGGGCAAACCCGGCAAGCCTTTCCTGGGTGAGGTAGCCTGCGTTCTCCGGCCCCTGGTTCTGGAACAGCAGGTCGTGGTACGGGAAAAACTGTCCCTGCTCGGCGGCACACTCGGCGGCCTCCGCAGCCAGACTCGATTCAGGCCCAACGACCACCATGTGCCGATATGCGACCCTTGCCCGGTCCGTCTCCACGAACTGCTGTTTTAGCGCCTTGAGGGGTCCTGACCAGAACCCTTTGCAGTATGGTCACTGGAAGTCGCCGAACTCGAGTATCGTCACCGGGGCACTGGGAGAGCCCAGGCTGTGACCCGTGGAGGCAAGCCGCGCCACCTCGTTGGATGTGAGCATGTAGGTTGGTGTTTGCGACGGCTCCTGCCCATTGAACACTCCAATAACCGCCAAGAGGATAACGACCAGCGCCACCGCAGACACCATCCCCCCACCGGTCCAGAGGAGCCACCTCGGAAAGGCTTTCCGCTCCCTTCTCCGAAGTTGTTGCTGACGTCGTCGTGCCTGTCTACTCATGCGCTTCCCATCCGCCTGGCTTTCATTGATCGGCAACGCTCCTACCGTACCCTGTACAGGATAGAGAACCCCACCGGGAACGGAAGACAGTGTTCAGAGATGTATTTTAACACCAAGCTTGATCACCATATCAGGGGAGGGATGATGTTCGAGCGGCAACGAGGAGCCCCCGCCGCTGCCAGCCGGGAATGCTCAGCAAGAGCCGAGCGACCCGCCAGGTTTGCTTTAGCACCCGGCGTGAGACGGCCGAAGCGCAGGTTTCCAGGTACCAGGGCATCTCCGGCGTATGGAACCAGCGCTGCTAGGTGCACTATCTTGTAAATAGCTTTACATGGGCGAAACTGTGCGACATTCCCTCCCCACGATCGTCTTTCCGGCGCAAGCCGGAATCCAGAGAAAGGTTAGCTGGATCCCGGCCTTCGCCGGGATGACGGACCGGGTATCGAACCATTTACGAAACCCTAGGCTAGGCGCCGGCAATCACGGTCTCCCCAGCTTTCGGACCATGAGGTCAGGGGTTAGAGTCGCCCGGAGCGGTTCAGCCTTGTACCCGGCGTCACCACGAAGGGCCCTGTTCAGGGCAACTCATTGCGGTTAAGGCTGCCAGGCCCAGCCAGCCTGTTTACGCGACCACCAGCGGTACCCGTATCTCCGGCGGCGTCAGCCCGGAGTGGTGTGATATGTCACCCGTTATGTGCGCGGGCCCGCTCCCAGGGCGATACTCGAGAACGTCAGTCCCGGTCCTGTCGACCCTCGCCGAGCTGATGGGGGTCAGCCGCTTCCTCTGGGAAAACTTCTTGCGCATGCAGCACGAGAACCTGTTTCCGGTGCTCCTGGACCTGCCGGGCCTGGAAGAACCGAAGATCATGGACCGGCTGCGGGAGTCATTGCAGGGCCGGCTGAGCAGCCTGAGGAGCCCGCCGAGCGGGTCCGGGAGCTGAACTCCTTCAAAGACCGCGAGATGTTCCGCGTCGACCTTCGCCACATTACCAGGCGCATCGGCTTCCGCGCCTTCTCGGAGGAGCTATCCGCGCTGGCCCAGGTGGTCGTCGGGGAAGCCGCTGCTCCTTCCTATGAGGTCCAGGAGAGCCGCTTCGGGATCCCAATCATGGAGGACGGCCGGCCTTGCCCCTGGTGCATCTGCGCCCTCGGCAAGTTTGGCGGCCGGGAGCTGGGGTTCGGGTCGGACGTGGAGCTGCTGGTCGTCTACGAAGCCGAGGGGCGCACTAACGGCGCGACCTCTTTGGTCAACTCCAACTGCTTCGAAGACCTGGTCCGTACTTTCTTGACCACGTTGACGGCCCGCCGGGAGGGCATTTTCGAGATCGACCTCCGCCTTCGGCCCTATGGGGGCTCCAGCGCCCTGGCAACCAGCCTGGCGGGGTTTGACAGATACTACTCCGAAGACGGCGACGCCCGGCAGTTCGAGCGGATGGCCTTCGTGAAGCTGCGTCCCGTGGCGGGAGACCCCGAGCTGGGCCGTCGCCTCGTGGAGTCCCACGACGCCTTCGTCTACTCCGGCCGGCCGCTGGACCCGGAGAACGTGCGGCACCTGCGCCGCCGTCAAGCGACGGAGCTGGTGCCTCCCGGGTCCGTCAGCGCCAAGTACAACCCGGGCGGCCTGGTCGACATCGAATACTTCGTGCAGGCCCGGCAGATCGCCTCCGGCCACCGGGACCCTGCCATCCGCGTAACCAATACGCTGGACGCCATCGAACGGCTGGCCGAAGGGCGTCACCTGACTCCAGAGCGGGCCCAAGAGTTGGGGACACCTACGGCTTCCTACGGCGTCTCATCGACGCGCAGCGGGCGGTCATGGGCAACGCCAAAGACCTTACCATCCCCAAGGCGGACGACCGGGAGTTCGCCTACCTGGCGCTAAGGCTGGAGTTCGATTCCCTTTCCCAGCTCGAAGACGCCATCGCCAACTGGATGGGCCTTGTCCGGGCGGTCTGGGACGATAACGTTCCGGTCAGTCCGTAGCGACCCTCACCACACCGGCCCCGTTGATCCGGCCCAGCTTCAGCAGGTGAAGGGCACGGTTCACCTCCGGCAGTCCGAAGACCTGGACCCGGGTCTCGACCGGCGCCTCTCCCGCCAGGGCCAGAAGCTCATGGGCGTCCCGGCGGGTGGCGTTGGCCACGGTCCGCACGGTGCGCTCGCCGTACAACAGCTCGTAGGGCATCTCGGGGATGGGACTCATGGTGATGCCCGCCAGGGCCAGGGCGCCGCCCCGCTTGAGCCTGCCGAGGGCCAGTGGCACCAGGCTCCCCGCGGGGGCGAAGACTATGGAGCCGTCCGGTTCCTCGGGGGGCGTATCCTGGGCCTGTCCTGCCCAAGCAGCGCCCAGAAGGACCGCCAGTTCCCGGTGGGCCGCCGACCGGGTGAACACCAGCACCCGGCAGCCCCAGTGGCGGGCTACCTGGATGACGATGTGGGCCGAGGCCCCGAAGCCGTACAGCCCGAGGACCCCTCCCGGCTGGACCCCAGAGAGACGGAGGGCCCGGTATCCGATGACGCCGCCGCACAACAATGGCGCTGCCTGCTCATCGGAGAAGCCCTCGGGGAGCGGGTAGGTGAACGCCGCGGGCGCCACCACGTATTGAGCGTAACCGCCATTCACGTGGTAGCCGGTGAACCGTCCGCTGGGGCAGAGGTTTTCCCGCTCGGACTTGCAGAAAGCGCACTCGCCGCAGGCGGAATGCAGCCATCCCAAGCCGACCCGGTCACCAGGCCCCGGCCAGTTGACCCCTTCCCCAACCCTCTGGACTGCTCCGACGATCTGGTGGCCAGGGACAAGGGGCATCCTGGGAAGGGCAAGTTCCCCTTCCACGGTATGCAAGTCGGTGTGGCACAGACCGCAAGCCCGGACCCGGATGAGGAGTTCCTGGTCCCCCGGCTCAGGGACAGAGACCTCCGCAGGCTCCAGCGGGGCCTCTTCGATGGGAGCGGTCTTCCTGAGAAGCAGGGCCTTCATAGTCCTAACCACGGGCTTCACCACGGATTTCCATTTTGAGGAACCGCCGCGTTTGGCGCAAGGGGTCTTGGACCGGTCCCGCGGCGGCCCCTGTTCAATGAACCCGGAAATTGCCACCAGGAATAAACTGACGTAGACTTCATTTCAGCAGCAGCTTTCACCGCCGTGCCGGTGAGAAGCGTGAAATCTACTGGCCACGGCCGGCGATGGGGAGTGGCCCGCCGTGCCGGGCCTGTTCACACAGGAGGCGGGATGCGCATCGACATGCACGCTCACCACGTGCCGCCAGCGGTCCTCACGGCCATTGAGGAAGGCCCCTCACGCTACGGCGTCTACTTAGAGGCGACAGGGGCGGGCCGTCGGTGTTTGTGCTTCGACTATGGACTGACCCTCCGGCCCTTCTTTGGCCAGCTTCTGGACCTGGATACCCGCTGGGAGGTGATGGACCGCCAGAAGGTGGACCGCCAGATCCTCTCGGTGTGGGCGGACCTGTTCGGCTACCGGATGCCGCCGGAGGAAGGGGCTCGCTGGCACCGGTTGCTTAATGAAAGGCTGGGCGAGGTGGCCTGGAAACACCCCGGGCGGCTGTCCATGCTGGCGTCGGTGCCGCTCCAGGATGCGGACCTGGCGGCGGCGGAGTTGGAGCATGGAGTCAAACAGTGCGGTGCCGTTGGGGGAATCCTTGGCGCCAGTGTGGACGGCGTCAATCTGGGCGAGGCGGACCTGGACCGCTTCTGGGCCGCCGCCGTCGAGCTGGACGTGCCCCTGTTCATCCATCCCACCCAGCCCATCACGGACCCAAGGGCCACCAAATATGGGCTCAGCGTAATCGCCGAATTCTTATACGATTCCACCCTGACCGTGGGCTCACTGGTGTTCAGCGGAGTGCTGGACCGCTTTCCCACTCTGAACCTGATATTGCCCCACGGCGGAGGCTTTTTCCCCTACCAGGCCGGCCGCTTCGACCGGATTTACCGGAACATGGAGCCGTCGTCAGCGTCCGCCCAGCCGCCGTCGGCATACCTGAGCCGCTTTTATTACGACACCATCTTGCATTCCCCGGCGACCCTGGCTTATTTGCGAGATATGGTGGGGAGCCAGCAGCTGCTGATGGGCACGGATTACCCCTTCCCCGTGGACGATGAGGCCCCGCTGCAAATGCTGGAAAAGACTGGGTTTCCGGCCAGCCAGATAGCCCAGATTGCCGGGGACAACGCGCGACGGCTGTTTCGAATCTGAGGCTGCGCCCCCCCCAGGCCGGGCAAGCGCGGGCGCCTACATCCCGGGACCTGGCAACCGCGGATGGGGGTCCAGGCAGTCAAGCAAATCTGGAAGGTGACGCGATGAGACCGGCGGAATCGCTGCAATCCAAGCTGGACGCGGGGGAAGTCGTCATCATGGACGGGGGCACCGGCACGTAAATCCCGCGGCGAGGTGTGCCCCTATGCCCGGCAACCTGGTCCGGGAGGACCACCTTCACCCACCCGGATTTGATTCGCCGGATCCATGAAGACTACATTCGAGCCGGCGCCGAGGTCATAATCACCAACACCTTCTCAACCAGCCGTTCCACTCTCGAAGCGGGAGGCCTGGCCGGCCGGACCGCCGAGATCAACCGGCTGGGGGTGAGGCTAGCCCAAGAGGCCCGGGACAACGTGCCTTCCGCAAGGCCTGTGGTGGTCGCCGGTTCCATGTCCACCTTCGTCCTCAAGCCCGACCCTGCTGTGACGCCGTCGTACGAGGCGGCTCTCGCCGGCTACCGGGAGCAGGCCCAGATACTGGCCGAGGCCGGTGTGGACCTTTTCGTACTGGAAATGCTGATCCGGACCCTCGACGCCAGGGCGGCAGTTCAAGCGGCATCCGAGACCGGCCTCCCAATCTGGGTTGGCTATACATTGCAGCGGGGTAACGGCGGCCTCTACCTGGGCATTCGCGGGAAACACGTCCACGAGGGCATCGGGGAGGCGGTCAACGCGGTGGCATCCATGGGTGTCTCCGCCTTCTTTATCATGCACTCAAGAGTTGAGGATACCTTGCCGGGACTCCAGGCGTTGAGGCAGCACACCTCTCTTCCCGTTGGCGTCTACGCCCATTCCATGGAGCCCGTCACCGGGGAGCGGGCCTCGGCTACCGTGGCCGTCCACCCGCACACCGCCGCCGAATACCTGGGCCACGCCCAGGATTGGGTTAACATGGGGGCCCAGGCAATCGGAGGCTGTTGCGGCGTCACTCCGGACCACATCAGGGCGCTAAGCGATGGCCTGCCCTCCAGGCTGCCCTCATAGCTTGTGCCCGGCGATGGGGACGCAACCCACCCTCATGGCTGCCTGGCGCCGGGCTTCAACTTTGCACCGTCGTCATCTCCGGAAAGGGTTTAACCCCGAGTCTCTAGTCCGTCTTGCCTACCCCCAGACTACCTGCGACTGGATGACCCACTCCCCTCAAAAAGCCTCGATCGCTCTCTTTTACCCTTTCCCTCTGCGATATTCGCGCCGCCGGTTGGCGGGCTGCAACTGAACATTGGCCGATTTTGGTCATATGATTAGAATCTAGCCAAATTTGGTCGGAAATATCGTTGACATAACAACGGCCGGGTCGCTAAGTTCTGCCTAAAGGGAATAGTGCAAGAGGTTGTGGGCGGATGAGACCCCCGTTACCCACCACGCCGTGCCGGCCCGGGGGCTCCACGACCCTCCCGATCAGCTTTCACCACCTTGTCAGCCGCCTGGACCGCCCAACGATCCCGAACTCCAAGTCCGATTATCTCAAACAACAGATTCGAAGGAGCCCAGGAGGACTCGAAATGTTGGCCTATCAGCAGCCCACTCCGGTCGCGGAAAAGGAAGCGCCACTTTCCCTGTGCCGCCACCATTGGATAATAGAACCTGCCAACGGCCCCGTGAGCCGTGGCGTGTGCCGGTCCTGCCAGAAAACCCGGGATTTCCGGAACTCCATCAGCGAGATGGAACGAGACTCCCAGGACGTGCCGACCTACCGGGGTATATAGACCGGGAATCGACCCGGCAAACCGGAACATTGGGCCGCCTGGGGTGTGCTCCACGTACCGCAAGACCCACGGCCGGCCCGGGGAATAAGCCAACGGAATAACTTCGGCCCGGCGAGGCTGGGTCGATCAAAAGGGGAGGCTTCAAGAGATGCGGGTACTTTGGATTGGATATGGACAGGCCGGGGGGAAGATAGCCAATACCCTGCGGGCAACGAACGGGAGACTCTATGAGGCGATAGCCATAAACACGGAACAGGCGGACCTGGTTGGGCTCAACAACATCCGCGAAAAGATCCTCATAGGGAGGTATGCGCTCAAGGGTAGGGGGGTCGGAGCGAATATCGAGCTTGGTGCAAGCATCGCCGAGAAAGCCTTGTCTCAGGTGATGGATAGGATCGATGGCCTCGTGCACCGGTTTGATCCGGAGGCTTTCTGGATCGCCGCCGGGCTCGCCGGGGGAACTGGGGCCGGTGGAGCCTATGTTCTGGCCAATGAACTCAACCGGGTTTACCGGGGTACCCCTGTGTATGCGCTGGGGGTCGTCCCTTCGGTAAGCGACATGCCGTCGGACAAAGAGGCTCTGAGCCTTTCAAACGCGCTCAAGAGCTTCGAGTTGTGGAGCCACTATTTCAACAACATCCTGCTGGTGGACAATCAGCAGTATGAAGACACCATGGTCAGCCGGGAATCGATCGAGCACATGTACCAACGGGTGAATGAGAAACTGGCGCTGACACTGACCACGCTGCTCAATGCGGGTGAAGTCAGGCCTTCGCCTCAGGAGGTCTTCAGCTCGTCCGAGATCAAGGCGACGCTGGGCCTGATCGGTGATGTGTCGACCATCGGGTATTGCAGCGAAGCGGTGAAGTCGAAGGTCCGTTTTTGGCGCAAAGGGATCAACCCCGGGACCCACGAGTTGGAGAGCATCATCGAAAGAAGCATTTTGAAAAGCTCGCTGACTTTCCCGTGCGACATAAGCGGCGGCCGCTCCGCGGCGCTGGTGGTCCAGGGTAGGCCGGACCATCTCTTCAACCAGCCGATAGCCAAAGGGAGGGCCCAACTCGAGCAACTGACCACAGTTGGCAAGGTTAGATATGGGGATTATCCCGAAAATGGGTGCGACTATCTCTCAGCCGTAACCCTGGTATCGGGAATCACCGACTTCTCAAGACTGGACCAGATGAAGAGACGGGTGGAAGAGCTGAACTGGGCCCCAAACGGCTCCCATCAGCCTGCTGCCGATGGGGTCCCAGAACCTTCTCCCTTCTGAGTCAGCAATACACAAATCCTACGCCTACCCCTCGAAGAAAGCCCTCCGGTCCCCTCCGGGGGGCTTTCTTTGCCCGCCGTCCGGAGAGCGATGCCCGGCAACCCGGGCGTTCAAGGGTGACCCTTAACTCATATTTCTCGATTTCTCTATTCCGCGCGCCGGACAAGTCCAGCGCAAGCAATCCTCAATATAGGAGAAGCTCTTAAATAACGGGTAGGGTAAGGCCTCTGTTGTCGTGGTTCCTTTGCCGTTACGCTCCAATTGCAGGGTTCTAATAACTTCCCTTGGCAGGCCCATTGACTTGCCTGGCAAACCGCTGGCACAGGCTGGAAGCCAGCCCCGGCGGAGGCGTGGAACGAGAGCCGAAAGCCGGAAGGAGCGAAAGCTCGATCAAGCTCCCTGATCTTTGGACGGCAGGCGCGACGCTGGCGGTGAACGGCGTTGCCTTTCTTGCCGCCCGCCCGCTTTCACGCGCACGACAGGCCATCCCCGGCGGGCCGGTAGCGAAGCCCGGATTGTGCCGGTGTGCGGCAAGGATGAGTCCGCCAGGGCCCTCGTTTCGGATGTGTTGAGAGCTGACCGTTTTGGAGAGGAGTCCAGATGAAAGAAGAGTATGTAAACTCGTTCTTGGCACCCACCAAGCTCGTCTGGGAGAAAGAACTCGGACAAACCCTAGAGCTGGCAGGGATCGACCTCGTATCCAACCAATTCACCACCGACGACGTCACAGCGGTGATTGGTGTCAGCGGCCGCCTGGAATGAAATGTACTCTACAGTTTCAGTCAGGAAACGGCGTACGCAGTCATGAGCCAGATGCTGGGCGAGCCGGTCGACAACCTCAGCAACGAGATCAGTCTATCGGCGATTGGGGAGATAGCCAACATGATTACCAGCAACGCCGCGCCGCGACGCGGTTGGCGCAGGGCGGCTTTCCTTGTAACATCAGCCCTCCGGTTATCATCGGACCCCTAGGGAGTCGGTTTACCACCTTCGGCTCATCCCAGCTACGGGTGACTTTCAATAGCAACCTCGGGCCGCTGACCGTCCGGATTAGCCTTTATGAGACACCCGTCCGGGACTAGCAGATCAACAAAGACCTGACCCTTCACCCTAATACTTAGTCAACTTTTTTCTGCAGGATGTCATTCTGAGGGGTCATGCCCCGGTGGGACGCCACTGGCGGGCGAAAATTCCCCCGCCAATTTCTACCGCCCTTGTCACCGAATTGCCCCAGGGAGACCATGCCTTGCGGGTCTAGCCGCCATGCCGCCTCCGCCTCATAGGCCTCCGCAAAAACCGTGCCTGGCGGGGTCAAAGCGGGCGCGGTGCCTGGCCCGGCCAGGGCGTGGGGAAAAGGGGGGACCATCGGCCGGCCCGGACCTGGCGTTGACGCGCATTGGAGCACCGGGTAACATGCCTGCCATCGGAACCTGTGTGGGTGGCCTGCGGGTATTTGGCTGGCCGGCCAGCCAAATCAGAGTCGGGGATGGCAAGATTATGGGCTGGACTGGGGTCCTCTACTGGCTCCTGGCGCGCCGCCTTCGCTCTTCCTGGCTGCTTCTCGCCATCAGCTCCTTCGGGATACTGGCCGCCGTAACCTTGATGTCGGCCGGCGCCGTCTACTCCCGCGCTCTGGCGGAGGGGGGACTTCGGCACACGCTGGCCACGACCGAGCCCACAATCCTGAACGCCCACGTAATCTTGCAGAACCGGCCCCTGGGTCCGGCCGACTATCGGAAGCTCCGGACTGACGTCGAGGGGATCACCACCGCCCGCCTGAATTACCTGCTGCGGGATGTCCAGCGCTTTGGCCGGTCCCAGTCGAATCTGCGCCTAGTATTCTCGGCGGAGGGACGGCCACCGCCGGTCGGCGCGCCTTTGGGACGGCCCTTTTTCCTCACCGGCTTCCAGGAGCATTCCCGGCTGGTTGAAGGCAGGTGGCCCCAAGCCGCTCCCGTGCTCCACGACAAGGGCCTCGAGATGGAAGCGGTGATGGGGGAACCGGCGGCCTCCAGCATCGGGCTTCAATTGGGCTCGCGGGTATCCATCTTTCCCTTCAGGACCGATTCCTCGGAGCGAATTGTGCTCACCGTGGTGGGTCTGGCCGAGCCATTGGACCCCCAAGAAGAGTACTGGATGAACTCCCTCGCCTACTTCAGGACCCAGGGGATCGACGATAACCTCCTGTACCCTTTCTACCTCAGGGAGGACGACTTCCTTGGCAGCTTGGGCGCGCGGTACCCCGCCATGGTGGGCGACTTCGGGTGGTTCCTATTCGTTGACTCCGGGGCGGTGACCGCCGGCGCGGTCGAGCAAACCGAGGATGCCGTCATTGGGCTGGAGACGGATATCAACAAGCGGTTTCCCCGCTCTCTGGTGATCACGGGCCTCGATAAGACCCTCGCGGACTACCAGAGGGAGCTGACCCTGGCCCGAGTGCCCATATACCTTTTCATCGCCCTCATAGTCGTGGTGCTTCTCTACGCCATGGCCCTGGTCATGGGACTGCTGGCGCGCTCCCGGACCGAAGAGGCCGGCCTACTGAGAAGCCGGGGCGCCGGCCTCCTCCAAGTGAGCGCCCTGCTGGTTCTAGCCGAGGGGGCCGTGGCCGTTCTTGCAGTGGCGGCCGGGCCCTTCCTGGCTCTGGCCATAGTGCGTTACCTGCTGCTGAGGACCATAGACCCATTGGGCGTGGCCGGCCCTCTTTCGGTCGGGGTCTCGGCGGACATGTTCATCATGGGCGCTATCGGGGGCCTTCTGGCCCTTGGGGTGCTGGCGGCCTCGGCGCTGAGCCGGGCCCGCCTCGGCGCCATGGAATCCTTGAGAGAGCTGGCCCGGCCTCCAACGGTGCCCCTCCTGCACCGCTACTACGTGGACCTGCTGGTGCTGGCGGCGCTGGGGCTGCTGTGGTGGCAGATCAGCGGCCGTGGCGGATTCATTGAGCGGGAGGTGTCCACCAGGGCCTTGCAGGTCGACCCCAGCCTGCTTTTCGGGCCGGTCCTCGGGCTACTGGCGGCCGCGTTGGTGGTATTGAGGTTCCTGCCATGGCTGGTCCGGGTTCTCGCCTGGGCCGGGAGCCGCCTGGGACCGCCGTGGCTGGCTTTCTCCCTGGTCCGGCTGTCGCGAGACCCGCTGCCCCACGGCGCCCTGGTGGTTATCTTGATGATGGCAGCGGCCCTGGGTTTATTCGGCGCCAGCTTTCAGTCCACTCTCGCCCGGAGCCATGAGGAGCAGGCCCTGTACAGCCTGGGGGGTGACCTGGTCGTCCGGGGCCGCCGTTTTTCCGACTCATCTCTGCAAACGATAGCCGTCACCCCGGGGGTCCAGGCAATCAGTCCCGTCGTCCGTGACACCGTGAAGTTACTGGATGATTTCCGGGGCGATACTGCCACTCTGCTGGGCATCGACCCGGAGGCCTTGCCCGATATTGCCTGGTTCAAAGATGACTTCGCCGGAACGGACCTCCGGGAACTGCTTGACCCCATCGCCCAGGGCCGCCAGGTGTCTCCCATTCCGGGACAGGACGCCGCCACGGGTCTATCGATTCCACCGGGTGGGGAGCGCGTCGGCATCTGGGCGAAGCTGGAACTCCCGGAGGTGGGCCTGTCCCGGCTCAGCCTGAAGCTGTGGGCGCGGGTCCAGGACGGCGAGGGGAGATACCGCGACGTGCTGCTGGGCGACCTGCTAGACCCTCTGGAAAGCGCAGCGGCGGGCTCGGGGCCGGGCTGGAGCTATTTCGAGGCGCCACTGACGCGGGAGAGTGGGTCGATGGAGCCTCCGACCAGGGTTGTTTCCATTTTCATGAGCAAGACGGCCCTTACAGCGGCGCCGCCGGGCAGCCTCAGCCTGGACGACATCACGGTACAGGGCCGGTCCATCCCTGCCCCCGGCGTCATCATCGAGGGGTACGAGGAGACCGGGGATTGGGCGCCGATGGCCATCGAGGAAACCGAGTCGGACACGATGGAGCATACAGCGCAAGCCGCCAGAACCGGCCAGGTGGGCCTCCGCTTCACCTGGCAGGCGCCCATCGGCAATACTCCTCGAGGCGTCCATCTGCCCCCCGGACCCTTTCCCCTGCCCGTCATCGGGGGTCCCATGTTTCACGTGGGGCAGGAGTTGCGGGTCAGGGCGAGAAGGCAAGTCGTGCCCCTGGTAGTAATGGACACCACCGGCTATTTCCCCACTCTCAACCCGTCGTCCCGGCCTTTCCTGTTGGTGGCATGGGAGGACTACCGGGAGTACCTCCATCGGTCACCCCTGGGAGGTTTGGACCCGCCATTGGAGGTCTGGGTCTCGCCGGGGGATGGGGCCGGCCGCGACCAGGTGGTCCTCGGCTTGGCGGAACGCTTGCCGGGTTTCATCTCGGTCCAGGACCGGGACGCTCTGGTGGAAGCGGCGCGACGGGACCCGCTGGCCGGCGGCGACTGGAACGGCCTCACTATTCTGGGGCTATCGGCGGTTACCATGGCCGTAGTCCTGACGCTGGCCATGCACGCGGCGGTGGCCATACACACCAGCCGAGTGGACCTGACGGTGGCCCGGGCGCTGGGGTTCTCCAGGACCCAAATCTTCTTATCGCTGAGCCTGGAACGGCTGCTGGTGGCGGCTCTGGGATTGGGGGCGGGAGGGGCCATCGGCCTCTGGCTGGCCCGGTGGGTCCTGGGGTTCTTGGACGTGACCGCCTCCGGACGGCCCGTGATCCCCCCGATGGCGGTGAGCGTCCAGGGATGGCTGGCGGCGCTGGTGTTCGCCGGACTGTCGGCGGCGAGCCTCCTGTCCATGCTCTTCGCCATCTTCTGGGCTCGCCGGCTCAGGGTGCCGGATATTCTCCGGACCGGGGAGTGAAAAGGCCCGCTGGAAACCTGCAATTCTGGATACCTGGACTCTGCCGGCAGTCCGGCCGCCCGACAGGGCAGCAGGTGGTCAACAGCGCCGGATAGTAAGTAAAGTAAAGGGAGCAGGGAACTTTGTCCCTCTTGCCGCTGGCCTACATCATCGCCCTGAAACGTACCATCTCCGGCTGGCGGCTGGAGCTGGTCCTGTTCTTGGGCATCCTGATATCGGTGGCGCTAATGTCTAGCGGCGTCATCTTCTCGGACCTGTTGTCTGAGGCGGCCTTGAGCCATTCGCTGAACCAGGCCAGCGCCGATGAGGCCAATTTACTGGTAAGGACGTTCATCGGCCGGGATGCTCCGCCCACAACCGCTGGGCGGGTCGCCGCGTACCGGGACGGCCTCGACTTCATCGAGCAACGGGTGGCGTCACGCTTCGAGCAGTATACGCGAGACCGGGCCCACGTTCTTGAGACCCCCACCTTCTTCTTCAAGGGCAGCCCGCACTTGGAGCAGGCCGACGACACGCGGCCGAGGGGAGATATTCAATACTTCTCCGGATTGCTGCCCGACCGCATCCAGGTAGTACAGGGAAACTGGCCCTACTCCGGCTCGGGGGGGACTCAGGCTGCGCCCGGAGAGCCGCTGGAGGTAGCCATAGATGCCCTGGGGGCGGAGCTGCTCCAGCTCCGCGTCGGCGACGAGATGGAGATATTCCCCGCCGCGTCGTTCAACGACCCGCCCTTGATGCGGGCGAGGATCGTGGGCGTATTTCAGCGGGTTGACCCTCAGGACGAGTTCTGGTTCGGCACCAGCCGGGAGTTCAGCTTCAAGAGTGACCGCTGGACCTATATCCCGCTGTTCACCACGGAAGACGCCATCCTGCGCCGGATGCTCGGCCAGCACCCAACGCTGTTCATCGACATCACCTGGTTCTTCTACCTGGACCGGAAGGGGGTCCGGGCCAGGGACGTGAACGACATCCAGGGCTTGGTCCGCGCCATAAGACCCGGGGTGCACGCCGGCCTGAAGAACTCCCGGTTCGCCACCAAGCTGGACCGGGTGCTGGACGGCTATGAAGAGCAACTTCAACTGGCGCGCATCCCCCTCTTCATGATCGTCTTTCTGGTTACCGGCATACTTGTCTATTACCTGGGCCTGGTCTCGGGCCTGGTGGTCAAGTCGCGGGGCGCCGAAATAGCGATGCTGAAGAGCCGGGGGGCCACCACCGCCCAAGTGGGGCTGCTGGCGCTGGTGGAAGGCTCGCTCCTGGCCGCCCCTGCGGTCGTGCTCGGCCCCTTGCTGGCGTTGGGAACGGTCCGGCTCCTGGGGAGGCTGTTCTTTGAACTGGGGGGCCGCGGGGAGCTGGCGTCGGTCCCGGTCTCCCTTTCCCCCCTCGCTTTTTTCCTGGGTCTGGCCGGGGGCCTTTTGGCGATCGGGGCCCTCACCATTCTGACCCTGGTCGCCGCCAGGCAGGGCATCGTCGAGTTCCGCCAAACGGGGGCCAGGCCTCCCCGGGCGCCCTTTGTTCATCGGTATTATTTGGACGTTCTGCTACTAGTGTTGATCGGCGTAGTCTGGTGGCAGACCCAGAGCCGGGAAACCTTCCTGGTGCAGACCCTGGGGAGCCGGGACCTCCAAATCGACTACAGCCTCCTGTTGACACCGATGCTGGGGCTTTTGGGAATCGGGCTCCTGGTGCTGCGCCTGTTCCCCATGGCCGTGGGGCTGGCGGCTCGGATCGCCGGGCCCGTGGGGCCGTCCTGGCTGGTGCACGGGTTGAGGCACCTTTCCCGGGACCCCATCGTGCCGGGGACCCTCATCATACTGCTGATGCTGACCACGGCCCTGGGAGTGATCGGAAGCGCTTTCAGCTCTAGTCTGGAGCGCAATCAGCGGGAACGGGCGCTTTACGCCGCGGGGGCCGACGTACGCATCAGCCATGCGGGCACGGTCAGACCCGTGCAGATGCTGGGTATCGCGGACCTAGCCGGCGAGATAGACGCGGTGGCCGGGGCCGCCGAGGTGCGGCGAGACCGGGGCTCTTTGTTGACCAGCGGATTCAGCACAACGGGCGTTTCAGTCCTGCAAGTGGATGCGGAGAGCATCGGCCGGGTTGCCTGGTATCGCCCCGACTTCGCCGGAGTGAAATCCCTGGCCGGCCTCACCACCCCCATCAATCCCCTTTCCGCAGCCGAGCCGTCCCCCTGGGACGGAATCGAACTCCCCAAGGAGGCCGGCGCCCTGGCGCTGTGGGCGCAGCCGAGCCAGCCCAACCCCGGACAATTTGTCCTGGCCAGGCTCCGGGACGTGGACGGATACTACTTCGACGTCTTCCTGGGAGATCTGAATTTCCGCGGCTGGCGACGCCTGGAGGCTGACCTGGCGCCTCTGCCCGCCTCCGGACGCCGGGGCCGGGAGCAGTCGCCCACGGTAACACCGCCCTTCACCCTCTACTCCCTGCACCTCGCCAGCAGAGGCGGGACCCAAGACCCGGGCGCCCTGTTCCTGTGGCGGCTGTCGGCGCTGGCGAGCAATACAGAGGAGGCAATTGCCGATTTCGGGGACGCCGATCAATGGCGCGGGCAATGGCACGTGACGCAGGATTTCTCCCGGCCCGGCCTCTACTCGCTGGACTCCAGTGAACTGGAAGGCCCGGAGGGGAGCGGAGGGTCGACGGTGTTCACCTGGGCCCCCGGAGGCATCGGGCTCCGGGGTATCCGGGTGGGCAGTCCGGAGGAGCCGGTCCCGGCGGCGACAAGCAGGTCGCTCCTCGAAGCAGCCGAAGCCCGGGTAGGAGACACATTGAACCTGAGCTTATCTACCTACGCTTTGCCGTTCAAGGTGGTAGCGGAAGCCGATTACTTCCCTACCTTGGACCCAAAGGAGAACCCTTTCGCCATCGTGGACCTACAGACCTTCATCCTTCGAGCTAACCTCCACAGTCCCCGGCCCCTGGGTGGGTCCAACGAGCTGTGGGTCAACTTGAAGGAACCGGGCGGGGACGCCGGCCCCGTGGTGGCGGCGCTGGAGGCAAGCGGTATTCGGGTGAGGGAAACCCTGGTTGCCTCGGAGATGGTTTCTGAAACCACAGAGCAGCCCCTGGTCAACGCTGGCTGGGGGGGCCTGCTGGTACTGGTGTTCCTGGTTTTGGTCCTGGCCAGCGCCTCGGGGGTAATGCTTTTCTCCTACCTAGATACCAGCGAGCGGCAGACCGAGTTCGCCCTCATGCGGACCCTCGGCTCATCCAGGGCGCAACTGACGGGCGTGGTATGGTTCAGTGTTATTCTAGTGGTGTCCGGCGGTATCGGGCTGGGTAGCTGGGCCGGCCAGTGGATTGGCGCCAGCCTCCTGCCTCTGATGGAGGGGGCCCGGGTGACTCCTCCCATGGTCCTTCAGACCGACTGGTCAACCCTGCTGGTGTCGTATCTGGTCCTTGCCGGGGTTACCGCGGGCACGGTGGCCTGGCTGGCCTGGATCACCTTCAGAATGGAAGTCGGGCAGGTCCTGCGCATTGGGGAAGGGTGAGGGAGGGGAGATAGACAGATGAGGTGCAACGCGTGAGAGAGACGGGAAGCCTTCTTTCAGATGTCGGCCCTCGAGAGGCCGGTGGGGCCGGTCCGTACGTCGAGTGCCGCGACCTGTTCAAGATCTACAAGCGGGCGGACCTGGAGGTGGTGGCCCTGCGAGGGCTTGACCTGGAGGTGCAAACCGGGGAGCTGATCGCGATCATTGGCGCCAGCGGCAGCGGCAAGAGCACGCTGCTCAATATACTGGCGGGGCTGGACCGGCCTTCAGCGGGCCAGGTGCGGGTGGGCTCCCGAGACCTGCTCGACATCTCGGACCGGGAGTTGGTGCTCTACCGGCGGCTGGACGTGGGTTTCGTATGGCAAGCGACCGCCAGGAACC
Source organism: uncultured Dehalococcoidia bacterium (assembly GCA_964401855.1). Taxonomy (GTDB): domain Bacteria; phylum Chloroflexota; class Dehalococcoidia; order Lucifugimonadales; family UBA3495; genus CAJWBT01. The sequence continues at coordinate 2,510 of CAYOAF010000076.1, read as the reverse complement.
TGGTCTCCTACCTCAACGTCCGGGACAACGTTGAGCTGCCCATGGCCATGGCCGGGGTGAGGGCGGCCCGCCGCCGCGAGTGGACCGCGGAGCTGCTATCCGCCCTGGACTTGCAGGACAAGGGAAGCCGGCGGCCCCATCAGCTCTCGGGCGGGGAGCAACAGCGGGCGGCCATCGGGGTCGCCCTGGCCAATCGACCACCGCTGATTCTGGCGGATGAGCCCACCGGGGAGTTGGATACCCAGACCGGCTCCCAGGTCTTTCAGCTGCTGCTGGATATGAACCGCACCTATGGCGTCACCGTGATCGTGGTCACCCACTACCCCGGAATAGCCGAGTGGGTGGACCGGGTTGTCCATATCCGCGACGGGCGAATCAGCTCGGAAAGCTTTTCCCGGCCCACCTTTCAAAGCTCCGGACAGAGAGCCGGGCAGGAGTACCTGGTGGTGGACCGGGCGGGCCGGCTACAGCTTCCTCTGGAGTACGCGGAGGGGTTCCGTCCGGGGGGGCTGGCCACGGCGGAGGCCGATGGCGGCCAGGTGACGATCAGACCCGCCAGCAAACCCGCCGCTGGCGCCCGGAACCCCAATGCGAACCGGACCTCTGGAGAGAGTCAGCCGCTATGAAAGAACCACCCGTGGGAACTGCCCCGCTGATTGAGTCCGGCCACCCCGGCGCGACCCCCGCGCCCATCATCTCGGCGCGAGACCTGGTCCGGGTTTTCGGGTCCGGAGAGGCGGCGGTCACCGCGGTCGACCGGGTCACGCTGGATATCTTTCCGGGAGAGTTCCTCGCCGTGGTGGGCCGCTCCGGCTCGGGGAAGACCACCCTTTTGAACCTATTGTCCGGACTGGACCGGCTGGCCGGGGGCCAGGTCTTCTTCCAGGGCAACGACCTGGCTACCCTACCGGAGGCCCGCCTGGTGGAACTGCGACGCCGGAAAATCGGTTTTGTGTTCCAGTCGTTCGGCCTGATGCCCCTCCTCTCGGCCCTGGAGAACGTCGAGCTGCCTCTCCACATCGGCGGCGTTTCATGGCGGGAGCGCCGCAAGCAGGCCCTGAAAGCCCTGGAGCTGGTGGGCTTGGGCCCTAGGGCCCGGCACCGCCCCTACGAGCTTTCGGGAGGAGAGCAGCAACGAGCGTCCATCGCCAGGGCGCTGGTTGCCGCGCCCGACGTGGTGTTCGCCGACGAGCCTACCGGCGAGCTGGACACCGCCACGGCCGGCGTCATCGCCGCCATTCTGCGGGACATCGTCGAGCAGCAAGGGACCACCGTGGTGGTAACCACCCACGACCTGACCTTGGCGGGGATGAGCAGCCGGACCGTGGAGCTGGTCGACGGGGCCCTGGTGCAACCGGCGCCCCCGGTACAAGAATCATGACAGCGCCTGTCCGGGCGGCCCTCGGTCCTTCTTCCAACGGGAGAAGGATGCCCCGGCGCAGCCTGGGCTAGGTGAGGCCGCCGCTGCCAGCTTGACCCGTGGCGGCGGCGCGAGTAGTATGGGCGGTATCCGGTGGCATCTCTTGTCTTGGCCGCGGTCCACATTCAATCGACGCCCCACTTTCCCGCTTCCTCCGGCCAAAACCAGTGGGTATGCGGCGCCTTTCCTGCCAGGGGTGGCTTGTGGGAAAGGCAATCGTTAGCCGGCAGACGCAGGGCTCGACGAGGGAACAAGCGGCAGGCAGCTTTTCCCAGGCGAGGAATCTCTCGACGGTTGAAACTCTGCCGAATAGGGGAGGTCCGTTATGGCGACAAAAGGCGGTTTCCAGGGCACGATCCTTGAGGTGGACTTGACCAGCAGGTCAACCAGGTCCGTTCCCATGCCATCGGATGAAGTGCTGCGGGCCTACGGGGGCGCCACCGGCGTCGGCCTGTACCTGATGGCCCAGGAGATCACTCCCAACATGCGCCCGGTCGACCCCGACTGCCCCTTCTACCTGTTCACCGGCCCCCTCACGGGAGTAATGGTGCCGAACGCTTCCCACTGGGTCCTGGTCAACCTGCGGGAGTGCCCCGACTACCACGTGGGGTTGAGCCACGCCCACGGGTACTTCGGCTCCCGGCTCAAGCATGCCGGCTGGGACGGCATCATCGTCCGGGGCGTTTCGCCCAAGCCGGTGTATCTCTGGATCGAGGACCAAGAGGTGGAGTTGCGCGACGCCACGCCGTACTGGGGCATGGACACCTTCGAGACTCCGCGCCGCGTCAAGCTGGAGCTGGGCGACCCCCTGCAAATCAGCGTCGCCTGCATCGGTCCCGGCGGGGAGAACCTGATCACCGGGGCCGCGGTACGGTCCGACGGGGTCTACACCGCGGCCCGGGGCGAGGCCGGCATCGCCTGGGGCTCGAAGATGCTCAAGGCCATCGCCGTGCGGGGCACCGGCCGGGCGCCCATCGCCGACCCCGCGGGCCTCATGGACGCCTACGAGACCTGGAACCGGGCCCTCTATGCCTCGGAGCGCCCGCCGACCTCACAGCACTCTCACTCCGTGGTGCCGGGCACCTTCGCC
>CAYOAF010000075.1:0-11846 GCA_964401855.1 uncultured Dehalococcoidia bacterium | reverse complement strand
GTGGATGGTATCTACACCGCCGACCCGCGAGTAGTTCCCGAAGCCCTCAAACTGGACGAGATCAGCTATGACGAGATGCTGGAATTGGCCAGCTACGGGGCAAAGATGCATCCCAGGTCTATTGAGGTGGGCGCCGTTTTCAGGGTGCCCATCTACGTGGCGTCCAGCTTCGGCGACGCCGGAGGTACTCTAATTCACCAGGGAAAAGATGAGTCTCCAATGGAACAGAGGATTGAAGGCAGGATCAAGGTAACCGGGATCGCCCATCACACCAACGTGGCCAAGATAACCGTCCGCTCCGTCCCTGACCAGCCCGGTGTGGCCGCCGCCCTTTTCGAGCCGTTGGCCCGGGTGGGGGTCAGCGTCGACACCATCGTTCAAAACACCAGCGTGGAGCGCACCACCGACATCAGCTTCACGGTGAGCCGGACGGACCTGCCCAGGGTGGTGACGGAAGTGGAAAATGTCGTGAAAAACATCGGCGCCTCTGAGGTGGTCACCGACCCTTCCCTGGCCTCAGTCAGCATCGTAGGCTCGGGAATGCAGAACACGCCGGGCTACGCCGCCAGGATGTTTCGAATCCTGGCCGACGGGAACATTAACATAGACATGATAACCACCTCCGAAATCCGAATATCCTGCATCATCAGCGAAGAGCAAACTAAAGAAGCCGTGCGGCTGCTGCACCGCCAATTCCGGTTGGACGAGGGGCCATAGGGCTCGGTTCGCCAACAACCGGCTTCAGAAAGAGAAGTCCCTTGCTTCGGCCCTTTCTTTCAGTCGCGATCCCGGCCTACAACGAGGACTCCCGAATCAGCGACACCTTGGAACGGGTGATTGGGTTCCTGAATGCCCAGCCCTATTCCTGGGAGGTGCTGGTGGCCGACGATGGCAGCACCGACGGCACAGCCCAACTGGTCGGCGGCCTAGCCGAGTTGTATCCGAACCTGCGCCTGATAAGCCTGCCCCACCGGGGCAAAGGGTGGGCGGTCAAGAGCGCCATGCTGGCGGCTTCCGGCCAATACCGTTGCCTGTGCGACGCGGACCTGTCGGTACCCATCGAGCAGGTGGAGCGGCTTCTTCCTCCTCAGACCGAGGGGGTAGACATCGCCATCGGCTCCAGGGAGACTTCCGGCGCCCGGCGCATCGGAGAGCCGAATCGGAGGCACCTGATGGGGCGGGTCTTCAACTCTCTGGTCCGTGTCCTCGCGGTACCCGGTCTGCGGGATACTCAGTGCGGGTTCAAGTGCTTTCGAGAGGAGGTCGTGCCGGACCTGTTCCAGCGTCAGACCATGGACGGCTTCGCGTTCGACGTAGAACTCTTGTTCCTGGCCCGCAAAACGGGACTGACGACGAGGGAAATCGCCGTGGATTGGTACTATCGGGAGTGCAGCAAAGTACGCAACCTCCGAGACTCCCTATCCATGACCCTCGACTTGCTGAGGATTCGATGGCGTTACCGTTGGGGGCGATACCGCCGTCCCGCCGCCCGAGAACGAGACGAGCCAGACCTGCCCTGATTGCCGCCCCAGACCCCTGTGGTCCATAGCCGGGCGGCGGGAGGCGGGAGCCACCAGTGGAAAACGTCCGCGAAACTGCTCGGGGTAGGCTTGACCATTGGTGCGGTTTTGTTGTAACAACTAGATATAATGTTTTCACATTCAGGCTTGTGGACCGGGTGAAGGGCCTTGAAAAGGAGCAAGCCACTGCCGCATCAAAGCGGGCTGGGCGGCCGTCCGGACAAGGGTCTGGTTCTAGCGAGGTATCTCACCGGGGAATGGCTGTTAGTTCCTGAGAGGTGGCCAAAAAGGGGAAATCCAGGGGGTCGCAATTACGCGGACTAGCCCGTACACTGGAGATGGGATGGATACGGGACTGACACGACCTACGCACGGCACCCGGCTGAAGCGAGAGCTGAGTCGGGACGCTGTCGCTCTGGCTCTGAAGGGCGAATGGGAACGCGCCACAGAGGTGAACCGGGCCATACTGGAGTTGTTCGCCGACGATGTTGAGGCGATGAACCGGCTGGGCAAGGCGTTGATGGAGTTGGGCCGCTATGGCGAGGTCAGGGATGTGCTGGGCCGGGTGGTGCAGATCGCTCCCTACAACGCCATCGCCAAGAATAACCTGGCCCGTCTGAGCAGCCTGGAGACCAACCCGGTTTCCACCAGACAGGTCCGCAAAGCAGGCGGGCCGCCCCAACTGTTCATCGAGGAAAGCGGCAAGTCGGGCACCACGGTGCTGCGTAAGATGGCCAAGGGGCAGGCGGTGGCCCGCATTGCCCCCAGTGACCCGGCCACCCTGGTGGCGGAGAATAACGCCGTGAACGTGTACGCCAAGGACGGCGAATATCTGGGCCAGATCGAGCCGAAGCTAGGGCAGCGGCTCGTCCGGCTAATGTGCGGCGGAAACAGGTACGACGCCGCAATTATTAGAGTCAACGACCAGGGGATCTCCGTGATAATACGCGAGACCTACCGCCACAACAGCCTCAAACACGTCTGCTCCTTCCCGTCCCGGACCAAAGAAGAACACCGGGTTTACCTGGGGCAGAGCCTCATTCGCTATATCAGGGACGATGACCTGGAGGATGAGGAAGAGGAAGAGAGCATCATCGACGAAGAAGAGATAGAAACGGATTGGGGTGACAACGAGTAGGCTGCCCGCGCCATGCCCGACAAAGCTGTAGTGGGGTCCGCGAATCGTCCGCCTAGTTGATGGTTCAGCTAAGCACGTCAGAGTCGGGGCCAAGCCAAACTTGGAAGGAAGTAATATCTCGACCGTCATCATCGGCGGTGCCATCGAATACATCCAGCACTCTGACCAACGCGGTCGGCCCGGTTTCTACACACTGCAACTTCTCATCGAAGGTCACTCAAACCTCGCTCAAGTAGCTTTCCCTTTGCGCCAGCGGCGGAGCCGTCACATGAGCGTCAAAATCCAAGGTTGTCGATTGCCCGATGGGGACCACTAAGGGCGTATCAAACCTCCAGGTCACCAGTTCCCTTTGCCGGAAAGTAGATGTGGTGATCGTGGTTGAGGCTTGCCATGAAGGGGGAACTGTGATTTCGTAAATCACGTATTCGAACCCTGTTGGGAGCAGTTTCTGAATCTTCCTCAGCGTGAGGCCCTCCGTCCTGGCAGTGTTGTCGATAACAATCGAATAGGTAAAGCCATCCGGGAGGTTATCACCCACAGCTAGGACATCTGGGCTTACCGTCTCCGTCGCCAGATAGACGGGCAGTTGGCAGGCTCCAGCTTGCGCGCCAACCTGTACTTGGGCGGTCAGCCCGGTAGTGGTGGCAAGTCCCCCGGGTTCTGCCCACGTCTCGTTGCAATAGTCCCCGTCGGTGGAGATTGCCTTCGCCACGAAGGAGAGGCTGACCTGGTCTCCCGGCTGAAGAGTCACCGGAGGGTTTATGGCCCAGGTTAGAAGCGCTTGGCCGCGCCGTTCGGCGGAAGAGTCCAGTGGAATCGCAGGCGCGGTGCCGCTGGGCGGGGCGCAGCCAACGCAATATTGGGGCGGAGTGCCCTCCTCAGTAATCCTCGATGCCGCGCTCACGTTGCCCGTGACCACCGCTCCAACTTTCAACGTTACGGACCCGCCGCTGTATATGCTGCCCTTCACCTGGGCGTTTGTGCCTATCGCCACATTTTCGGCGGCCCAGATGTCGCCCCACACCACCGCGTCGTCCTCCACCGTCACGTTGCCTTGGGCCCAGACGTTGCCCAGAATAATCCTGTTCTGTAGCAACTCCAGATTGCCACCCCAGCTGATGGCGGCGCCGACGGTGGAATCTCTCACTTCCACGTTGCCGGAGGCGGTGACGACCCCCAAAACTACCACACCTCATGAAGAATTCCGTCGATGCGGAATCGGATTCGAAGCCGGTCTTCCGCCAGCTCGACATGGATGTCCGAGGCGCGGTCCTGTAGGGCCTGGCGCAGCAACAGGTCGATGACCTGGGCGGGAAGAGCCTCCCGCACCAGCTTCGCGGTGACCCGTTCGCCGGGCTCTCCCGGGGCCGTGGAGGACGTATTGGCCAACTGCCGCGGCTGACGCGGCAGTACAGGTCGACGTGTTCCTGGATGTCTTCGGCCGTCGTCACAACCGGCTCGATGGTGCAGCCGGTCTGGGCCGCCAGTTCCTGGAGGAGTTGAAGGTCGGTAGGGTCCGCCATAGCCACGCTCAGACGGTTTTCCTCCCTGCTGACCGCCAGGACCAGGTATTTGCGGGCTACGTCCTCCGGGATCCTGGCCACCGCCTCCGGGTCGATGGTTTCCCTTCGCAGGTCCACCATGGGCAGACCCAGGTTGAGGGCGATGAGGGTAGCCAGGTCCCGTGACAGGACCAGACCGTCGCGCACCAGGATGTACCCCAGGGGCTGGCGCTCTTTCCAAGCCGCATCCTGGGCCTTGGCCGCCTCATCGGCGGGTATTATGCTGGCGTCCAGCAGCATCTGGGCCAGGGAGAAGCTGCGGCCCGAGTCCATTGTTCCGTAACGGATTGCACCGCTCCCCCGGTACCCGAGTCGGACTGCTGGGCTTCGAGGAGGCTGCTTCCTTCGGTTTCCGGTCGGCCAGTCTCAATGTCCATGTCGTTCCGAGTCCCTCATGAGGTTGCGGGCGAGAATCAGGCGGGGGCTGGAGTAAGCGGCAGTTCTATCCGCCGAGGGAAACGTGAAGTACTCCTCTTCACCGGGAGGAGCCGGTTCACTCGACGTTTCCACGTGGGAAACCTCCTTCATCACGAGGAGTGCCGGCTTCACCAGCATGGGCTCTTCAAGCCTCATCAAGATGTCCATGCCCCCATTGTGCTGATTGGACAGCGGGCGCAGGAGTTGAAATTGAGGGTTTTGCCTCAATTCGTCCACGAATGAAAGCATTCTTCGAATGCTTCCGGTGGTCTTCACCATGAGCCGGATGTTGCCCTCGTACACATTGGGGTCGGCGGACTACGCCAGCCGGGGTGAAGGTTCGTTTGAGACGCCGGCAGCGCTTGGACCGGCGCCGGCCGGCTGGGTCCGGGCATCAGTCGTGGTCTGGGCAGCCGCTGGATCGGCGACGAAATCGTACCGGCGGAGCACGGCTTTCACCCGGGCCGCTAACTCATTGATGTTGAACGGCTTGGTCACGTAGTTGTCGGCGCCCAACTCCAACCCGCTGACCTTGTCCTCATCGCGGTCTTCGCCGGTGACCATGATGATCGGCACCGAAGACGACTCTCGAATTTGCTGGCATACGCCGAAACCGTCCATCCCCGGCAGTTCGATATCCAGCAGCACCAGGTCCGCGTCACCGTCCTCGAGGGCTTGCAAGCCTTTCTCTCCGGTCTGCATGTCGACTACTTCGAACCCTTCCTCTTCCAAGATGAATCGCTCCAACCGACGGGTCCGTGAGTCGTCTTCGATCACGAGTATGCGCCTGCTCCCACGCTCCGTGCTCTTGGAAGCGTCGGAGGACCCCGTTTGCGTCAAGTGGAAAGCCTCCTGTTACCGGTTATTGACCATCATTTTACAGGTTTGCCATTTAGGCACATTACCGCATTTCAGCATCGGTTTCTCAGGTAAAGTTTACGTGGCCGCACCGGCGGTTGATCCACAAACGCGAACGCGGTGTTCTCTGGCAACCGGCAAGAGCGGGGTGCTCCGGGCGCCCCGATTTCACGATTGACGCGAATGAGGCTCAATGGAACCGGCATCGCCGACCCGTTGTCGTGCTTGATGAGGAGCGATGGTAACGGCTGCGGCCGGAAATGCGGGTGCTGCAGGTATTGCCAAGCACGGGCGATAGGCTTAGAATTGTTGGTTGCTGCTTGGACGGCAAATCGAAGGCAGGAGGGCAGGTGATTGAATGTACTAGGACTTCATCTTTTGTTGGAACTCAAGGAGTGCAACCCCCAGCTTCTCAACGACCTCGACTACGTTCGTAAGACGTTACTGGACACAGCTCACGATGTGGGGGCCACGGTCGTAGGTGAATCGTTTCACCGTTTTAGCCCCCAGGGAGTGACCGGCATTCTGGCCATCGCTGAATCCCACATATCGATCCACACGTGGCCGGAGCATGGCTACGCGGCGGCCGATATCTTTGCGTGTGGGGCCTCATTCCAACCTAAAGAAGCCGCCGAGATGCTGATTGGCCGGCTGGAGTCTCGGGACTCGGAAATTGTTGAAGTTCAGAGGGGACTGCCCCTAAAGGCAGTGGTGAGCTAACTTCCGGGACTCGGCAAAGGTATGGATATATCTGGAAAATGGTTCCTTGAGACAGTATTTCCGGACCTGGCAATAATGCTCCGGGTCCGGAAGGTTCTCTATTCCGGTGCGACCACCTATCAGAAAGTGGAAGTGCTGGAGTCGGAGATTTTCGGCCGTAGCCTGGTTCTGGACGGGAAAACCCAGTCCACCGAGCGAGACGAGCACATCTACCACGAGGCCCTGGTGCACCCGTCCATGTTGCTGCACCCGGGACCAAGATCGGTGTTCATTGGAGGTGGGGGAGAAGGGGGCACTTTGAGAGAAGTCCTGGCCCACAAATCCGTGGAGCGAGTGGCCATGCTGGACATGGACCGGGAGGTGGTGGAGCTTTGCCGCCGCTATTTGCCGCACCACCACCAGGGTAGCTTCGACGACCCAAGGGTGATGCTCGCCCACCAGGATGCCAGGGAGTACCTGTTGAATTGCGACGAGACCTTTGACCTGATGATCATGGACCTGGTCGACCCCCTGGAAGGCGGGACCGCGTATCTCCTCTACACCGAAGAGTATTACCGAATCGCCAAAGCCAAATTGAACCCGGGCGGCATCCTGGTGACCCAGTCTGGGCCCGCTGGACTGCTCAGTTACCAGGAGTGTTTTACGACAATCCGAAAAACCCTGGCTGGCGTTTTTAACCACACTATTCCCGCTCACGTGCACATTCCAGCCTTCCAGACCCTGTGGGGATTCACGCTGGCATCCGACGCCCCGCTGGTTCTACCCAATGACGAGCAGGTGGACCGCTCCCTGGCGGAGCGGGTATCCAAGGAACTGCGGTTCTACGACGGGGAGAGCCATCGCGGCATGTTCGCGTTGCCCAGGTTTCTCCGGGTAGGGTTCCAAACGGAGGGCCGGATAAACCGGGACGCCGACCCCGTGTTCATGGTCTGATTCGGACCGCTTCCTCCACGGGCGCGCTCGAGTACATTTGCACGAAAATTTTGACGCGGACCATCACCCTGAAAACCACCCTCGACAACGGCTTTGCTATTCCCGGTGAAAACTAAATCCAGAAACGTGATGCCACACCTCAGGTGTGGCATCAACATTTTCCCCTCATCGCTGTCACGACTACCCTGTGGTGAGCCGAGAACAGAAGCCAAAACCGGAGGTGTGCCTGATCTTCAGTCAACGTAAATCTGCGAATTGTCATTCTGAGCCCTTCGGCTCGGCTCAAGATAAACTCCGCGAAGAATCTCCGCGTGACAATGAGATTCTTCGTCGTCCTTTCACGGAAGGACTCCTCAGAATCACGTCCTTTGTGCGGACATGAATTCAGGCCACGACCCCCAGGCCGGTGGTGACGGCGTTAGCGGCCGGCCCATGGTTCCCTGGATGCGGCAAGATTACGACAATCGTCACCGCATTTGACCGGGGCCGGCCGGCTCTCCTATTCCTCTTCCCCGTATTGCCCCTTGAGGGACACCACCACCGCCGGGTCGGCCAGGGTGGTGGTGTCGCCCAGGGCCCTCCCTTCAGCCACGTCCCGCAACAAGCGGCGCATGATCTTGCCGCTGCGGGTCTTGGGCAGCTCGGCGGTGAAAAAAATGTCCTCAGGGCGGGCCATGGGTCCGATCTTGGTGGTCACGTGCCGCTTCAGCTCCGCCACCAGTTCGTCGGAAGTGACGACCTGGTCCTTGACGGTGACGAAAGCGACGATGGCCTGGCCTTTGATCTCATGAGACTTGCCGATACAGGCGGCCTCGGCCACCTTCGGGTTGTCCACCAGGGCGCTTTCCACTTCCATGGTGCTGATGCGGTGGGCGGAGACGTTGATCACGTCGTCGACCCGGCCCAGCAGCCAGAAGTCCCCGTCCTGGTCCACCTTGGCCCCGTCGGCGGTGAAATAGATGCCGGGGTAGCGGTCCCAATACTGCTCCACATAGCGGTCCGGGTCACCGTAGATAGTGCGCAGCATTGCGGGCCAAGGTCGCTTGATGACCAGGTAGCCGCCCCCTCCGGGGCCCACCGGCTTGCCGGACTCGTCCACCACTTCGGCATCGATACCGGGAAAGGGTTTGGTGGCGGAGCCGGGCTTCAGGGTGGTGATGCCCGGAAGCGGTGCGATCAGCACCATGCCGGTCTCAGTCTGCCACCAGGTGTCCGCCACCGGGCAGCGCCCGAGGCCGATGTTCTGCCAGTACCACACCCAGGCCTCGGGATTGATGGGCTCTCCCACTGTGCCCAGCAGGCGCAGGGTGGAAAGGTCGTGTCGCTGGGGGTACTCCTCTCCCCATCGCATGAAGGTGCGGATGGCGGTGGGGGCAGTGTACATGATGGTAATACCGTACTTGGCGACAATGGCCCAGAAACGGTCCCGATCCGGATGGTCAGGAGTGCCTTCGTACATGACGGAGGTGGCGCCGTTGGCCAACGGGCCGTAGACAATGTAGCTGTGCCCGGTGACCCAGCCGATGTCTGCGGTGCACCAGTAGACATCATCCTCTTTGAGGTCGAAAATCCACTTGGCGGTGGCGTAGGTGCCCACCAGGTAGCCGGCGGTGGTGTGGACGATGCCTTTGGGCTTGCCCGTGGTGCCGCTGGTGTACAGCAGGTACAGCATGTCCTCGCTGTCCATGGGCTCGGGGTCGCAGGTCATGGGCTGGCCGTCCACCAGGTCTTGCCACCAGATGTCCCGGCCGGGCACCATTTTGTCATCGGCGTGGCCGGTGCGGCGCAACACCACCACCTTCTCCACGCTGGGCGCGCCGACCAGGGACTCATCGGCATTCTGCTTGAGCTGGACTATGCTGCCTCGCCGGTAGCCGCCGTCGGCGGTGATCAGCACCTTCGACTGGGAGTCGTTGACCCGGTCGCGGATGGACTCGGCGCTGAAGCCGCCGAAGACTACGCTGTGGGGTGCACCGATACGGGCGCAGGCCAGCATGGCGATGGGCAGTTCCGGGACCATGGGCATGTAAATGGTCACCCGCTCGCCTTTCTTGACCCCCAAGCTCTTCAGCCCATTGGCGAACCGGCAGACCTCCCGGTAGAGGTCCCAGTACGTGTAGACCTTCCAATCCCCGGGCTCTCCTTCCCAAATCAGGGCGGCCTTGTTGCGGCGGGCGGAGGTCAGGTGACGGTCGATGCAGTTGTAGGAGACGTTGAGCTTGCCGCCGGTAAACCACTTGGCGTGGGGCGGGTCCCAGTCCAGGACCCTGTCCCATTTGCGGAACCAGGCCACCTCCTCGGCGAACCCGGCCCAGAAGCCTTCAGGGTCCTTACGGGCCTTTTCATAGATGCCGGGGTCCGCGATATTAGCCTGCTTGCGGAACTCCTCGGTTGGTGGGAATGTGCGATTCTCCTGGAGCAGTGCCTCGATTCCGCCGCCGCTTTCTGTCATACTCGTCCCTCCGTCAAGTGGCGGAAGGCCTCCGGGCCCCCCGCTTTCGGCTGAAGGCTGAACCCTGCATGCCAACTGAACCAAAGTTCCAACTGTCCAGGGGATTCTTGCACAAGCCGGCCATGTTGTAAACGGTGATTTCCAGTCCGGGGACCGGCGGACCAAGCCGCGGAGATTGTCTCGGGCGGCTCCTCCCTGGATACCCTCCCTCGGCCGGATAGCGTACAATCGGTAACCATGGCGATTCCAGCCGGAAGGTCCAACGGGGCGCCCATGCCCGCCGCCGGGCATGGACTGGGAAACCGAATGGTGGCCGTGGCCGCCGGGTTGGGCATGTTCCTGGCGGCGCTGGACATCTCGGTAAACGTAGCCCTTCCATCCATCACCCGGGAATTTGGCACCGACCTCCAGACCGTTCAGTGGATAATCGTGGCTTTCATCGCCACCCGGGCCGGTCTGGTGCTGGGCGCAGGCAGCTTCGGTGACCGGTTCGGATTGCGGCCGGTTTACCTGTTCGGCGTTTCGGCCTATCTGGCGGCGATGGTTCTCATTGCCTTCTCGCCCAACCTGCAGATGGTGGTCGGCTTCCGGGTGCTCCAGGCCCTGGGCACCGGCTGTCTATTCGCCGTCTCCCCGGCGATGGCCGCCAGGGTGTTCCCGGTCCTACGCCGGGGCTTGGGCATGGGATTCACCGCGGCTAGCCAGGCCCTGGGAATGCTGGCCGGCACTCTTGGGGCCGGCTTGCTGGTCGGGTGGTTCGGCTGGGAGTCGGTGTTCCTGGGACGGGTGCCCTTCGCCCTGTTAGCCCTGTTCCTGGCGGTCAGGTTCCTGAGACGTGAAGAGCGCTCAAGCTCGGGCAGGGCTTTTGACGTGGCCGGGGCGGTGACTCTGATTGCCGGGGTGCTCTGCCTGGTGGTCGCCCTGCGGCTAGGGCGGTCGGCGGGGTGGACCTCCCCGGAGGTGCTGGTGCTGCTGGCCCTAGCGCCGGTGTTCCTGGCCGCGTTCTGGCGGACCGAGGGACGGGCGGCGTGGCCGGTGCTGCCGCGAGACCTGCTCAGAATCCGGGGGGTCCTCGTCTCCGGGCTGAGCATGTTCCTGGCCCACCTGGGCGTGTTTGTCATCTGGTTCATTTTCCCTTTTTACGTCTCCAGCGGCCTGGAACGGGGGCCGTTCACCCTGGGGATGATGCTGGCGGCGATGGCGTTGCTCAACACCGGGTTCTCCGGCTTCGGCGGTTGGCTGTGCGACCGGACCGGCGCACTACCCGTGGGCGTGGCCGGGCTGGCCGTCCTGGCCGGCGGGCTGGCCGGTATGAGCTTTCTGGACGGAAGTTCCGGCCTTGTCCAGGTGGGAACTCGTATCGCCGTGGTCGGCATGGGGTTGGGGCTGTTCCAGTCGGCGGCCTACGCCTCGATGATGAGCAGTGTCGCCCCGGACCGGTTGGGCACGGCCTCGGCGGCCCTGTCCCTGTCCCAGGCCTTCGGGACGGTGCTGTCGGTGGCGGTCATAGGGGGTCTATTCGCGCTGATTGAAGAGCGGCACCTCTCCGAGCTTGCCGGCGCTGGGCTCACGTTGCCGGAACAGCAAGGGCGGGCATTCATTCTGGCGTTCCAGGACATTTTCCGGTTGGGAGCGGCCATCGCCTTTTTGGGTTCTTTCGTGTTCCTGCTGAGCCCGCCCAAACAGGCACGGGCCAGCGTGGAGCAAGGTTCTTGATGCCGCTCCTGGCCGTTGATAGACTTCGGATAAGCGGGCGGTTAGCTCAGTTGGTTAGAGTACTTGCTCCTGACCTGCCCTCAGTATTTGTACCACTCCCTATATTAGTCCGGCAAGGGCTGGGACCGTGTCAGCAGCCAGGACTGCCTGTGGCGCCGGCGGTCTGTAACCCAGCGAACTGTGGGGTTTGATCCCCTTGTAGGTCTGCCTGTACGTCTCTGTCAATACCTGCACCCCCTTCAAGGCATAGAAGATCATCCCGGTCCAGTAGCTTGTCCCTGAGCTTTCCGTTGAAGCTCTCCACGTAGCCGTTCTCCCAAGGTGAGCCGGGCTCGATGTACAGGGCCCTAGCTCCCACCTTTCCTGGCCAGTCCCGAATAGCCCTGACTGTAAACTCCGGCCCGTTATCGGAGCGGATGTGGTCGGGTACGCCCCTGGACTCCATTACCTCGGTCAGGGTCTCGATAACGTCGGAGGACTCGATGTGCCGGTCAGCCCTGATCGCCAGGCACTCCCTGCTGTACTCGTCT
>CAYOAF010000074.1:0-2817 GCA_964401855.1 uncultured Dehalococcoidia bacterium | reverse complement strand
GGCGCACCCTGCCGCTCCCAGCCCAGGGCCACCGAAACGGGGTCGTCGGAGTACACGGTTTCCCGCCCGTAGTCGCCCTGGTACAGGCGGACGCAGCGGCCCGACCTCAGGTCGATGGAGGGGATGACTTCCATGGGACTCACAAGGGGACTCACAAGCTGTCAGCTGTCAGCTATCAGCTATCAGCGGTCAGCTTCCGGCTACCGGACGAGGGCTGAATGCTGATGGCTGACCGCTGACCGCTTGATGTTGATTGGCGAGGGCGACAAAGTTTTCGTAGATGCGCAGGCCGAGACTGGCGCTCTTCTCGGGGTGGAATTGCGTGGCCACCACGTTGTCGCAGGCGTACACGCTGCAAAAAGGTAACCCGTATTCGGTAACGCCGGCCACCCCCGCCCCATTCGCCGGCGCGGCATAGTAGCTGTGGACGAAGTAGAAGTAGCTGTCCTGGGGAATGCCACGGAAAACCGGGTGCTCATCGTTGAACCGGACGCTGTTCCAGCCCATGTGGGGCACCTTCAGTCCCGGAGGCAGCCGAAGCACCTCGCCGGGAATGACTCCCATGCACGGGGCGTCGCCTTCCTCGGTGCGCTCCAGCAGCAGTTGCAGGCCGAGGCACACCCCCAGGAAGGGCCGCCCCGAGGCGATGTAGTCCCGCAGCGGCTCCACCAGCCCCCGCTCCCGCAGGGCGGCCATCGCCGCCGGGCCGGAGCCGACCCCAGGCAGGACCACCGCGCCGGCCGTCCGGAGCTGGGCCGGGTCGCCGGTCACCAGGGGAGTCACGCCCGCCGACTCCAGCGCCTTGGAGACGCTCCTCAGGTTTCCGGACTCGTAGTCGATCACCACCAGCTTCATCGCTCTTGTTCCACCAGTCTAGCTTCTTTCGCCCGTGGCCCGTTCCAGGGGCGGGTCCCGGTCCTGGTAGCGTGCCGCCACGAACAGCAGGTCCCCCAGCCGGTTTAGGTACGTGATGATAAGGCCGTTGGTCAGCTTTCCCGCCTCTTGGAGCGCCACTACCCTACGCTCGGCGGTGCGAATGATGCAGCGGGCCATGTCGATGGCCGCCGAGGCTGGGGAGTCGCCGGGCAAGATGAACACCTGGGGCATCTCCACGCCCTTCTCCAGCGAGTCGATGGTCCGCTCCAGCCCTTCGACCATTTGAAGCGTCACCGGCTGGAAGTGCTTCAGGAACAGCTCATACTTCTCCGGCTCGGTGGCCAACTCGGCGGCGATGATGAACAGCTCCCGTTGCAGGTCCCTAAGGGTATCCTTCAGCCGAGCGTCCTGAGTCAAGGCCCGGGCCAGTCCCATGGCGGACACGGCCTCATCGGTGATGCCGTACGCCTCGCAGTGGGGGTCGGACTTGGAGACGCGGCCCCCGTAGAGCAGGCTGGTCTCGCCCTGGTCGCCGAACTTGGTGTAGACCTTCTTTCGGTATCCCGAAGATGACGAAGCCAACGGTTGTTCCTTTACCTGGACTGAGCGAGTTTACATAATGCAGGCGCGGTAGGTCCGTGCCTGTAGTGGAAATTGTAGCATAAGGGTGAGGGAGGGGGATATGAGTAGCTTCTTGCGAAATGCTTTCTAGCACCCACTTTCCCCATCGTTACAAGTTGCACTGGCTAGCGATTCAGGTACTGAAGAACGTGGATAAAGAAGCTGTCGAATCGGTCCTTCAATGACTTGTCTGCCCTAACCACGTCTGGTGCAAGTTCAGCGAATCACACTTTAGGCTCTACTTCTGGGGCCCAAGCTTCCAGGGAACCGGAAGGAACCACGAAGATACCTGCCGACTCCAACGTGTTCAGTGCTGAATCAAAGAGCCCGTTGCTTTCCTTAACCAACTGACTGTCGATGCCAGATTTCTTGGCTTCTTTAACCGATGGCTCTTGAGATAGTCGCTCGATCGGGGCGATGGCCTCCAAACGGCCCTGTATGCCATCCAACTGGCCCGTTGTCCCCCCATAGAGCGTATGCACCTCCCCAAGGAGCGGGAGGTCGAAGAGCAGCGCGTCGAAATCGCAAATCATCGCACATTTCAAGCCTACGCGGGATGCAATGTAGGCAACATTCTTCGAGCTCCCTTTCCTCCCCCGCATGTAACAAATCCGAGATCCATATTGAAGGATTCAGGATAGTCATCGGCCATAGTTTGGTAGAACGCTCGGTCGGTGGCGCCCTCCACGGCGATGCAACGTTGGTAAAACAATCCCTGAAGATATGAATCTTAGTTTCTTGTGGCTCCAACATCGGAGTTGTTGTCGAGCAAACACGATTTGCCCAATCTGTTCCCGGCCGTGTCCAGATCGATTCTGAGTATTGTTGTCGATGCGGGACTATCCAAGATTCTTTGCAGAATCATTGGATCATAGGTAACCAAGAGCACCTGTTTCCCTTGTTCGTCGGCCAGGCTGACCAGCTGGCGGCCCAGCCACCGTTTTTGTGATGGATATAAGTGCATCTCAGGTTCGTCGATCAACACCACGCTGGATACCGGGTCCAATAGGCTGATCAGGATACGCAACATGCTACGAATTCCATGCCCCACATCTTGGATGGGCATGAGATGCTGCGATTTCTAGTTATCAACTCTGACAAATTCGGTTTGCAGGTCATCGGCTGACGGGTCAAACGCTGGAGGGGTGTTTTGAGCGAGGCCCAACTCAAGCGCAGACATTCGATGGGTCAAGAGCACGAGTGAACTGCGCCGGGAAAAGTGGAGGCTCCAAACCTTGAGAGACATGAGAGGATTGGAGCATGAGACAGACAACGAAGTACCCAGTGGAGATCCGAGAGCGGACGGTTCGCCTGGTGCTG
>CAYOAF010000073.1:0-7169 GCA_964401855.1 uncultured Dehalococcoidia bacterium | reverse complement strand
CACCTGATCGTACAGGAGGGTCACCGTCTCTTCCCGCACTTCGGCGGGCAGGTCCTGGTGCTGGGTGAAGCACACCCATCGACATAGCTCGGAGGTAGGACCGGTGCCGGTGATCATAGCTGTAACCTCCACTGCCAGTTGAGAACCCGGTCTTCAACGGGCTGGCGCCTTAGGTGCCACGACCGCATTGTCACACAGCGGTCTGGGCGCTGGGAATCTCCCACCTGTCCTGAGCCCAGCTGAAGGGCTCACCACGAACGAGTATTGTGACGCCGATTATCGACAAGGAAGGTCCAGGCCCGCCTCTACTACTGAAGGTCCTTCGCCTGGAGGGCTTTCAGGATGGCCCCGGGGGACATGGGCAGTTCAGGCATCCGGACTCCAACGGCATGGTAGACGGCATTGGCGACGGCCCCCAAAACCGGGATGATGGTGACCTCGCCCACACCGCGCAGCCCGAAGGGGTGGCGCGGGTTCGGGACCTCGATTATGACCGTCTCGATCTCAGGAACGTCCAGGCAAGTGGGCATCCGGTAGTCGAGGAAGCTCGAGTTGGCCATGGCGCCGTCCTCGGTGAAAAAGTACTCCTCGTTCAGCGCCCAGCCGATGCCCTGGACAGTACCACCCTGCACTTGCCCTTCCACAAAGCCGGGGTGTACCGCCATGCCAGCATCCACGAACGCGGTATAACGCAGAATGTCCACCTTCCCCGTCTCGGGGTCCACCTCCACGTCCACGATATTCCCGGCGAAGACCGGTCCAACCCCGGTTGAGTTGGCTGATGCCGAACAGGATATGGGGCCGCCGGTCCGCATGAGCCGGCGCGCCAGGTCTTTGAAGGTTATCCGGTCCGCCGGGTTCTTGGTGCAGATGAAGGTGGCGTCCTTGAACTCAACGTCCTCCGCCTGGACCTCCCACAGCAGGGCCGCCCTGGCACCCATCTGCTTCTTTACTTCCTCGGCCACCGCGATCGCGGCCAGGCCGGTATCGAAGGTGATCCGGCTGCCGCCGCTGTTCCCAGTGTAGCCCACGGTGTCGGTATCCGCGACGTTGGACGTTACGTCCTCAACCCCGAGGCCCAACACCTCGGCGGCCTGCATTGCCACAGTGGTCCGGGTCCCGGACAGGTCCATGGAGCCGGTGGTGAGGCTGATGCTGCCGTTGCTGTTGACGTTGATGGTGGCCGACGAGACCTGGCCTCCTTGCCAGCGAAATGCCACGGCCACTCCCCGGCCGCGGTTGGGTCCTTCCAGTGGGGCGTTGTAGTGAGGATGGGCCTTCATGGCTTCCTCCACCTCCCGGCAGCCAAACCGGGAGTGTTGCACCCCGTTGGGCATTCTGTCCCCTTCTTTGACAGCGTTCTTCAGCCGCAACTCGATGGGGTCCATTCCCAGCTTCTCCGCCAGCTCGTCGATGACCGACTCCACGGCGAAGGTGGCCTGAGGCTGCCCCGGAGCCCGGTAGCCCGACACCTTCTGTTTGTTGCAAACCACGTCATAGCCGTCTACCAGCAGGTTCTCTATCTTGTACGGGGCCAAGCTGGTCATCGCTCCTCCGCCCACGGCAGAGCCGGGGTAGGCCCCCGCCTCATAGGCCAGGTGGTGATAGCCCGAGGTGATGCGCCCGTCCCTGGTCGCCCCTATCTTGGCCCGCATATAGGTGGCGGACGCGGGTCCGCAGCCCACGAACACCTCTTTGCGGCTCATCACAATCTTGACCGGACGGCCGCTCTTCCGGGACAGGACGGCAGCCACCGCGTCCAGGTAGGTGACGGATTTGGCGCCAAAGCCGCCTCCGATTTCCATCGGGACAACCCTCACCATTGACTCGGGGAGGCCGAGGATGGCGGAGGTCGACGTCCGGGTGGCAAAGACACCTTGAGTGCTGGTCCAGATAGTGACCCGGCCATCGGCTCCCCAAAACGCCGTGGACGCCTGCGGCTCGATATACCCCTGGTGGACCGACTGAGTGTGGAATTCACGCTCGACGACGACGTCGGCCTCTAGGAACCCTTTCTCCACATCGCCCAGCTTGTGCTGGATGTGGCCGGCCACGTTGCTCTTCTCTCCGGTATCATCGCCGCTGGCGAACCGCTCAACGCGAAACCTGGTGGTCATGTCGTCGTGGAGGAGAGGCGCGTCCTCTTTCAGGGCATCGTGCAGGGTGAGCACCGCGGGCAGCACCTCGTAGTCCACCTCGATAAGCGACAGGGCCTGTTCGGCGACATGGGGACTGGTGGCCGCAACGGCCGCCACCGCGTGCCCAACGTAGAAAACCGTGTCATTGGCCAGGACGTTCTCCGCCGCCACTCGGGCATTTCCTCGAATATCCGAGAAATCGATGCTCCGGTCCTGGATGATCGGGAAGTCCTTGGCGGTGGCCACGGCGGCAACTCCGGGCAGCGCTTCGGCCCTGGAGGTATCGATGGACCGGACTCGGGCGTGGGCGTGGGGGCTCCGGAGAATCTTGCCATGCAGCAACCCGGCCATGTTGATGTCCGCCCCGAATTTGGCGCCGCCGGTCACCTTGTCCGCAGCGTCCTGCCGCCCAGGCCGGGTGCCCAAGACTTTGTATTTCCCTCGGCTCTCGCTGTCTCGACCGGCCGTAGTAGCCATACAACTTCCCTCACAGACGGGTTGCCCGACCTGACCGGAGTCAATCGACCCGCTGGTCCTGATGCGGTGCCGGTAATGTATGCTCCTCAATCTTCTGCGTCAACCCCAGGTCGACCGAGAGCCTCAATCCTTGACTGACATTCACATCCCTGCCCACTCACCCAACGGGGTCTGGAGGCCACGGTCTGCCGAAAGAGTCGATTCCGGGGATGGCTGAGCATCGCTGAGGACCTAGAAGCTGTTTCAATATGTGGTTCGACAAGCTCACCACGAACGGGGAAGGCCTCGTTCCAGTTCGTCCCGAGCCTGTCGAAGGACGGCGAACCTGGCCCCGGTGGATTTTGAAATGACCTCTAGTACTCAGTGAACTTGGTTTTGACAGGATGTCATGCTGAGGAGCGGAGCGACGAAGAATCTCATTGTTACGCTGGGATTCTTCGCTTCGCTCAGAATGACAATTCGCAGATTTAAGTTGACTGGGTACTAGTGTACTGTCTTGCACCTGGCTTCACGTCGGCGAAACTATGCGACACTCCCTCTCCGCGATCGTCTTTCCGGCGTAAGCCGGAATCCAGTGAAGCATTAGCTGGATCCCGGCCTTCGCCGGGGTGACGGACCGGGTATCAAGCCGTCGACGGGACTTTAGACCAGCAAACGGAGCAACATGTGTTCCGCCAACATTCGCTTTGACGCCTGGTACGCCGCAGGGAGTCACAGTGAGAACGGAAAGGGGGTAGGTCGTGCTGAGCGCCATTCTCAGCCGGGGGTGGCCGGAAGGAGTGCTGAGCCAATCCTCCGCGCTTCCTCCAGCCGCTGCAACTCCACCTTCGGCGCACCAATCAGCTCGCCCAATACCCAACTGTTGTGCTCGCCCAGGCAGGGCGCGGGTCGCCGGATGGGCAGCGGGGCCTCCGATAAACGAGCCGCGCTGCTGACGTGAGGATGGGCCCCGGCCTGGGGATGCGCGACGATCTGGAAGAAGCCGCGTTCTTTGTAGTGCGGGTCGTCCAAAAGCTCCGCCGTGTTCAAGACGGCCTGAGCAGCGACCCCCGCTCTCTGGAGGGCGTGCATCAGGGTGTAGTGCTCCTGCTGCCGGGTCCAGCCGGCCATCATTTCGTCCAGTTCGTCATTGTTCCGGAGCCGCGTCGGCAGGGTTGAGAAGCGCGGGTCGTTGGCAGTCTCGGGGTGGCCCATCGCCTGGCACAGGCGGCCGAACTCCTGATCCGAGGCAACGGCGATGACTATCCAGGAGTCCTCGCCCCGGCAGGGGTAGCAACCGTGAGGGGCCATGTCGCGATGGCGGTTGCCCTGGGGGGTCAGGATGCGTCCATTTAGCTGGTACTCCAGCAGCACCTCGGGCAGCATTGAAGCAACGGCCTCACGCTGCGACATGTCGATGTTCATGCCACGGCCCGTCTGGCGCCGGCGCCAGAGGGCCGCCATGGCGGCGACCGCGCCGGTGGTGCCGCCGGTGGGGTCGCCATAGTAAGTGCCCGTCAGCAGGGGCGGCCCGCCAGGGTACCCGGTGATGCTGGAGAGGCCGGACATGGCCTCCTGGTTTGGGCCGTAGGCAACATAGTGGGCCTCGGGGCCGGTGCAGCCCCAGCCGGGGAGGGCGAGCAGGATGATGTCCGGCCGGAGGCGTTTGAGTCCCTCATAGCCCAAGCCCAAGCGCTCCAGGACGCCGGCGGCGAAGTTTTCCACCACGATGTCGCTGACGCGGACCAGGTCGCGGGCCATGGTCAGGCAATCGGGGTCCTTCAGATCCAGGGTGATACCCAGCTTGTTGCGGGAGTATTCATTGAAACGGCCGGCCCGGTTGAAGGGTTGTTCTCCCGGCTCGCCGCCGGGGTAGCGCCGATACCGGTCCGGGGGCACCGACAACGGGCCGCGCTCCGGGTCGGCGCGGACCGTGGATTCCACCTTGATTACCTCGGCGCCCAGGTCTCCGAGAAGGGAGGTGCACATTGGGCCGGACCACACCTGGGTGAAGTCCAACACCCGGACTCCCTCCAGCGGGAGGCGCTCTGGCGCCACGGCTGCCGAGTCCTTGTTCGAGGCGGCGGGAAGCGGCGGAGATGGTTCATTTCCCAGGCTATCAGGCCCCAGGCTACCGGGAATTATTCGCTCGGCTCCGGCCTGCCCCAGCGGGTGCGCCTCCCGCTTGTTCAGCCCCAGTATCCCGCCGTACACGGCCTCGTTGTGCTCTCCAAGAAGCGGCGCCCGGCCCAGGGACCAGCGCTCGCAGTCCAGGAGGAAGGGCAGGCCCGCCAGCGTAAGGGTCCTCGCATCCGGGTGCTCCACCTGCTCCAGGAAGCCCCGGTGGGCCAACTGAGGCGAGGCCAGAATGTCGGGCGCGGTACACACGTAGCTGAAGGGCAGCCGGAGCTTCTGCGCCTCGTGGTAGATGTGCTCCTTGGTATTGGCCTGCAGCCAGGCTGCGTAGGGGGTCGCCATCTCATCCTGTTCCGGGGCCTGTCCGTCAGTAAGCGTTGCCGGCTCCCGGGCCAACGCGGGCCGGCCCGCCAGGGCGGCGAAGTCCGGCCGCCAGTTGGAGCCACCGCGAACCATGTTCATCATGTAGCCATCCTTGCAGGGATAGACCCCCTGAGGCCACGGCATGCCCACTTTTCGCACGGGTGGCTGACCCAGGTAGGACTGCTCCCGGATGGGACCCCCGATGATGGCGGTGAGGCCCTCGGACAGGGACACGTCCACCTGCCGCCCGCGTCCTGTCTCTTCCCGCTGGAAGAGGGCGGCCATGGTGCCAAGGAAGCCGTTGAGGCCGCCCAGGTATTGGGCAATCTCTCCGCCTTTCTTGAGGGGCTGTTGCGGCAGGCCCGCCACCGACATCTCACCGCTTATGGCGTGGAGGCCTATCTCCGAAGCACAATAGTCACGGTATGGACCGCTCTGGCCAAAGGGCGTGATGGAGGTAAGGATGAGCCGCGGGTTGACCTGCCGCAGCACCTCGTAGCTGAGGTCCAGGGAGGATAGCGCCTGGTACCCGGAGTTCTCCACAGCCACGTCCGCCCAGGCGGCCAGGCGCAGAAACAGCTCCCGGCCCGCGGCGGTACCGAGGTCCAGGGTAACCCCCTGCTTCCCGGTATTGAGGTAGAGGAACAGCCCGCTGCGCTCTGGATGGGGCATGTCTCCGGGGAAGGGGCCCAGACGGCGGGCGGCGTCACCCTGTGCCGGTTCCACCTTTACCACCCGGGCGCCAAGGGCCGCCAGCAGCTTGGCGCAGAAAGGGCCGCAGATTTCCTGTCCCAGGTCCAAGACCCGTATCCCTTCCAGAGGACGCCGCGACATCAATTGACCTCCCAGGCCGGCATGGCCTCGCCACTGCGCTATCCACGCCGAGATTGGTCTGTTAAGAACCTATCCAACAACTCCAAAAAGAGGCCGCTCCTGGTCCTTCGACAAACTCAGGACGAACGGATTTTCCCAGTTCGTGGTGAGCTTGTCGAACCACGGTCCCAGGTATGCGGAAAAGCTCTAGGACGGCGATCTCCTGCCTGACGCTCGCTCTCCGCTGTTCCCTCTGGTGCTGTACTTGGTGTACTGTTATGTAAATAGCTTTATATCGGCGTAATCATCCGGCATATCGTCCCCACGACCGTCTTTCCGGCGAAGGCCGGAATCCAGAGAAGCGTTTGCTGGTTACTGGCCTTCGCCGGAAAGACAGACCAGGTACCAAGCCGTTTACGAAACACCAGGCTGGCAATACAGCCGGCACTTGGCCCTTACTTGCGTTCCACAAGCTGGAACATGATGCCATGGGCATCCCTGGGGTGAATAAAGACCATAGAGCCCGCCTCGATTACCTGGGCACCATTCTCCTTCAGTTGGGCCACCGCTTGCTTGATGTCGTCCACCGCCATCGCCAACAGATGGATGCCCTCGCCTTTGCGCGCGATGGTGCGTCCCAGAGGAGTATCCGGTCCCAGGGGTTGAGCCAGCTCGATGAACCCATCCCCGTCACCCAAGGGAAGATAGGCATTCCGCAGGCCCAGGTCCGGGCGCTCTCCGCCCCCTTCCTTGGCCTTGAGGCCCAGCTTCGACTCGTAGTCCTTGACTGCCTGCTCCAGGTCGTTGACCGCGATAACCATGTGGTCTATTCCCTTGAACACACTTCACCTCCTAGCGTTTGGTCCCTCAACAATTTGCCGTTGTGTCCGGCGTTCCCCGCCGGCCGGCCCAATATTATCCTTCACACCCAACCTGCCTCGGGGCGCTGCCAGGGTCGGGCGGGGTCCCTGGACCGCCGCCTTGCTTTCACGTAGATGGCTCCCAGGACTGAAGCGGCCGGGGGCAGACTTCAGGTCCCCCAGGTCTTGCCGAAATCGGCCCGGTCCACCACCTGGCCAGTGAAGTTCTGTGATGTCTGTTTCGCCAACCACACCGCCGCTTGTCCCACCACCTCCGGCGGTTCCCATCCCGTCCAGTCGAAGTCAGCGGGGCGCACCAACACCGCCCCTTCGGTCATTATCGGGCCCGGGCTTAGGGCGTTGACGGCGATGTTGTACTCCTCCAGTTCCTGGGCCAATCCAC
>CAYOAF010000072.1:0-5504 GCA_964401855.1 uncultured Dehalococcoidia bacterium | reverse complement strand
GGGGGTGGGGGTGAGGGACGGATAAGCTAATTAACAGACCCGGAGGCCCAAGTTGAAGTACGCCTTCTTCCCAGGTTGTGTAGCCCAAGGAGGCTGCCCGGAACTGAACCAGGCAGCAAAGCTAATCTGCCAGAAGCTCGGCATTGAGTTGCAGGAGATGCCGGGCGCCTCGTGCACCGGGGCCGGCGTCCTGCAAGAAAAGAACGAAGTCCTGGGCGACACCCTCAACGCCAGGACCTTCGCCATGGCGGAAAACCTAGGCCTGCCCATCATGACCATCTGCAGCACCTGCCAGGGCGTGATGAGCCAGGCCAACCGCCGCATGAAGGCAAGCCCAGAGTACCTGGCCCGGATCAACTCGTACCTGGCCGAAGAGGACCTGGAGTACAAGGGGACCGCGGATCCCAAGCACCTGCTCTGGATACTCATCGAAGACTACGGCCTGGACAAGCTGGTGCAGCAGGTGACCCGGCCCCTCGGAGGGGTGAGAATCGCGCCCTTCTACGGGTGCTATCTGGTGCGCTCCGCCGAAGCCCTGGAACTGGCGGAGCACCCGGAGCGTCAGGACTCGCTGGAACGGCTGATCGAGACGGTGGGGGCCACGGTGGTGGACTACGCCGGCAAGACCCGTTGCTGCGGCTTCCCCATCCTGACCATAAACGAGACGAACTCCGTGAAGATGGTGGCCAAACACACCTCGGACGTCAAGACGCTGGGGGCCGACGCGATGGTGACCCCGTGTCCCCTGTGCCACCTGAACCTGGACGGTTACCAACCGAAGGCCTCTTCCATGACCCAGAGCCGGATCGATCTGCCCATTCTGCACATGCCCCAGGTCATCGGACTGGCAATGGGCATCAGCCCCAAAGACCTGGGCCTTCAGAAGCACATAATGAACCCCAAGCCGCTCATCACGAAGCTGGCGGTGGCGAAGTAGCCAGTAATCAGTCAACTAAATACTGTTGATTGTCATTCTTCGCTTCGCTCAGAATCTCGTTGTTACGCTGAGATTCTCCGCCGTCCCTCCGCGGAAGGCCTCCTCGGAATGACATCCCGTCAAAACCAAGCTAACTGGTTAGCTAATCCCGGAGCATCGGAATAACTTCCCGGAAAGCCTGAATCGTCCAATCGACGTCCTCGCCGGTGTGGACCGCGGAAGGATAGAACTTCGGGGCGCCTTTCAGAACCCCCCGTTCCAGCAACCCGGCGTTGAACCGGGCCATCATCCCGGCATCGCCCGCCAGTCCATCCCGGTAGTTGACCACCGGCTGATCGGTGAAGTACACGTCAAAGATGGCATCCTCGCCGCAGTTCTGAACGGCGACACCGTTCTCGGCGCAGATATCCACCATGGCGCGGCGCATGCGGGCTCCGGTGGCGCGCAATCCCTCGTAGGCGCCCGGTTTCCGCAGCTCGGCCAAGGTGGCCAGTCCGGCGGCGCAGGCTATGGGGCTGCCGTTGAGAGTGCCAATCTGGCTGACATAACTGTCGGCAGCAGCGACGCTCCGGTCATAGACGGACAGGATGTCGCCCCGGCCCGCCACCGCCGCCAGAGGGTAGCCTCCGCCCATGATCTTGCCCAGAGAGCACAGGTCGGGAATCACCCCGTAATGCTCCTGAGCGCCGCCGTAAGCCAGGCGGAAACCGGTCACCACTTCATCGAATATCAACGGGATATCGTGCTGGGCCGTGACCCGGCGCAGACCCTGGAGGAATCCTGGTTGGGGGGCCAGCATCCGCTGGAGAGGCTCCACAATCACTGCGGCCAGCTCGTCGTGGTGGGCTTCGACGATAGCCGACGTGGTATCCAGGTCGTTGAAAGGGGCTATCAGCATCAGCTCTTGAATGGCCTTGGGTATCCCACCGCTGCTGGGCGAGGCTTGCGGGTACTCATCGCCGGCTGGCGGCGTGACGCTCATCAAAGCATAGTCGCTGGTGCCGTGGAAGCCGCCCTCGAATTTCAGCACCTTTTCCCGCTTGCGGTATGCACGGGCCGCCCGCATGGCCTGAAAGCACGCGTCGGTGCCGCTGGTGGTGAAACGGACTTTCTCTGCGCAGGGAAGGGCTTCAACCAACTCCTCGGCCAGCAGCACCGCCCTCTCGTTGGTGGCGAAGAAGGCGCTCCCCTGCTCCACCGCTTTCATCACCGCCTCCACCACGGCGGGATGAGCGTGGCCCAGGACCATGGGACCCGAGCCCATCAGCCAATCGACGTACTCGTTGCCGCTGACGTCCCAAATATGGGAGCCCCGGCCTTCCTTGACCAGGAAGCTGAGGTCGTCCCGGAAGGCGAGGTTGCCAGTATTGCCTCCGGGCAGGTACTTAGCTGCCTTTTCCAGCAACTCCCGTTCCAGCGGTGTGCGCTTCGGCATCTGCTCGACTCCCTTTCTCTTGAGAATCCCTGCTACTGACACCGGGCGGCCTCACGAACCTCTCGGTTATTGGGACCGGCCCAGCGCACCGTCCTGAAAAAAACGATGGCTAAAGTTTCACGCTCACTCTGGGCCTCACAGCGGAGGGGAGAACACCAAGCCCTTCCCAGTCGATGGGGAAGGGCTTGGCAGTTGATCTATGCCGTGTTGACCCTGAGCTACCCTGCTCTGGACTTTTTCATCACGTCCACCAACTCCTGTACGCTGGCTGCCGAGCCTTGCAGAGCGGCTTTCTCCGTGTCGGTGAGGCTGATCTCGATGACCTGCTCCATGCCGCCCGCGCCGAGCTTCACTGGGACGCCCACGCATAGCCCGTTGATTCCGTACTCCCCCTCCAGGTAGGCGCAGCAGGGTAGGATACGCTTCTTGTCCAGCAAAACGGCCTCAACCATCTGGGTGATGGCCGCGGAAGGGGCGTAGTAGGCGCTTCCGGCTTTGAGCAGGGCCACTATCTCACCGCCGCCGCCTCGGGTGCGCTTCACCAACTGGTCGATTCTCTCCTGGGTCATCAACTCGCTGATGGGGATACCGCCCGCCGAGGTGTACCGGACCAAGGGCACCATGTCGTCCCCGTGGCCTCCCAGCACCAGGGCCTGCACGTCCTCAACTGAAACGTCCAACTCCTGGGCGATGAAGGTCCGGAAACGGGCCGTGTCCAGAATCCCGGCCATGCCGAATACCCGGTTGCGGGGAAAGCCGCTGGCTTCGTACACGTTCTGCACCATGGCGTCCAGGGGGTTGGTCACCGCGATGATGATGCAATTGGGAGAGTGTTTGACCACCTCCGCGGTGACTGACGCCGTAACCTTCATGTTGGTCAAGAGCAGATCATCCCGGCTCATGCCCGGTTTGCGGGCTATGCCGGCTGTGATGACTACCACGTCGGAGCCCGCCGACTCCGCGTAGCCGTTGCTTCCGGTGATGGTGGCGTCAGTGCCCAGCACCGGCCCGGACTCCAGCATGTCCAACGCCTTGCCCTGGGGGAGGTCCTCCACTACGTCGACCAGCAGCACGTCGGCGTATCCCAGTTGATGAATCCTCTGGGCGGCCGTGGCGCCCACGTTACCAGCCCCGATCACTGTTACTTTCCTACGCATATGCCGTTCGCTCCTCCGAGTTTATTGTGGGCCGACCCAAGCTGTCAGCACTCAGATATCAGCTTCTTGAGTTAGGCCTTTATGTTACAGACCAAGCCACGATGGCGGTAGCACTTGGGCCACGGACCATGCCCGGCCGGTGTGCTCCAACCGAAGGCTGAAAGCTGACAGCTTCACACAGCAGGCGTGGTGCGGCTCGTTTTGCCAGGGGAATTGGCATTTCCAGATGGAGCCGCCAGGTCGGATTGGAGCCGGCATTATTATACATCCCCTACCCTCCGGGCGGTAGCCCCAATGCTCGTCCGGCGCAGGTTAGACACCCGGACCGTTGATGATCAAGGTCACAGCAATGGTGCGAGTTCACTGTCAGGCTTAGGTGCAGGACTAGGCAATGTCAATGTAGCTGGCTTATAATCGCTATCAATCGATACGGGCGGGACCATACGGGACCATAGTTGAACATCTCTTGGCAACTCGTAGCAGACCGTGAAAATTATTCATTAGGGGGAAGAATATGCCAGAAGCGTCCTCGATTATCTATACCAAGATTGATGAGGCTCCGGCCTTGGCCACACACTCGTTGCTGCCAATTCTCCGGGCCTTTACCAAAGGGTCCGGTATTGAACTCGAGGCCTGGGATATCTCGTTGACCGGCCGCATCATCGCCAATTTCCCCGACAATCTGACAGATGAGCAAAGAATCCCCGATTATCTGACCATGTCTGGTGAACTGTGCGAGGACCCGGCGGCGAACATTGTCAAGCTGCCCAATATCAGTGCCTCCATTCCCCAGTTGAAAGGCGCGATCAAAGAATTGCAGGGCAAGGGATACGATATTCCCGACTACCCAGATGAGCCTACAACCGGCGAAGAACGCGAACTGCATGCGCGTTTTTCCAGGGTATTGGGTAGTGCGGTCAACCCGGTCTTGCGGCAAGGGAACTCCGATCGCCGATCGTCGACCTCGGTCAAAGAGCACGGCAAACGCAATCCCCATCGGATGATGCAAGACTGGCCGGAAGTGTCCAAAACCCGCGTTGCCCACATGACCGGTGGTGATTTCTACGGTAGCGAACAGGCCGTGACAGTCACGGCGGCGGGATCGGCTGTGATCGAGTTTGTGGCCGGCGATGGTGGCGTGACCGTACTCAAAACCAATATCCCTCTGTTAGCTGATGAAATCATCGATTGTGCCGTGATGAATGTGAAGGTGTTGCGCCGGTTTTACGCTGACGAAATGGAAAAGGCTAAAGCTGATGGCGTGTTGCTTTCGTTGCATGTGAAGTCGACCATGATGCGCGTGTCCGATCCGATCATTTTCGGCCATTGTGTGTCGGTTTACTACCAGGACGTGTTGACCACACACGCGGCTGCGCTGGGTGATCTCGGGGTGAACCCCGACAATGGAGTGGCTGAACTGTACACCAAGATTCAATCTCTGTCTGAGGCTAAACGAGCGGAAATAGAGGCAGATATCCAGGCGGTTTATAGCGCCCGCCCAGAGCTGTATATGGTGAACTCCAGCCGGGGTATCACCAATCTGCACGTGCCGAGTGATGTGATTATTGATGCCACCATGCCCGTGATCGTCCGCGATGGCGGCCGCGCGTGGGGTCCGGACAACGAGTTGCACGACACGGTTGCGATGATCCCTGATCGCTCTTATGCGACTCTATATCAGGCGATCATCGAAGATTGCCAGAAGAACGGGGCGTTTGATCCGTCTACCATCGGCAGTGTCGCCAATGTGGGGCTGATGGCCCAAGGGGCCGAAGAATATGGGTCTCACGACAAGACATTCACAGCTCCCGGTAACGGGGTGATCCGGGTCGTGGACGCATCGGGCGCAACTCTGATGGAACAGCGCGTTGAGGAAGGCGATATTTTTCGGATGTGCCAGACCAAAGACGCGGCGATTCAGGACTGGGTAAAGCTCGGGGTCAATCGGGCTAGAGCCACCGGCTCGCCGGCCATC
>CAYOAF010000071.1:0-3518 GCA_964401855.1 uncultured Dehalococcoidia bacterium | reverse complement strand
TCCCGGCGAAGGCCGGGACCCAGTTGATGCTTCGTTAGATTCCGGCCTTCGCCGGGATGACGATTATGGGAATGGAATGCCGGCCAATTTTGCGTCGTAAAGCTTTTCACAAAACAGTACGTTAGCCGTCCCCCAGGCGCCTGATTTCCCGCAGGAATTCCGCGCCGGCCCTGGCGACCAGGTCGGACAGGCCCAAGTCGAACTTCTTGACCCCCAGTTCGTATCGCCGCTTGGTCGCTTCGCGGTCGAACACCACGCTGAGGCTGACATCGACTCCTGCATTAACGATCTCCACGATCATGGCATCCATGGTCCGGTCGACCTCTGCCTGGTCCGGCATGCCCATGGACTGCCACAGGTCCCTGGGGCCAATCTGAATACAGTCGATACCCGGTACGGCGAGGATCTCAGACAGATTCCGGACCGCCTCGATCTCCTCCAACTGGCATAGCACGAACACCTCCCGGTTGGCCATCTCGGTATATTCCCGTCCCAAAACGTCCAGGCCAAACCAGGCCCCCCGTCCCTTTTCGTACACCGTGCGGGTGCCCTCGGGGTAAAACCGGCAGGCTTGGACCACAGCCCGGGCGTCGGCGGCGGTGTTGACTCGAGGGATATGGACGCCCGCGGCGCCCACATCCAGATAGCGCAGAATCTGATCCTCTGAGAACGCCATCCGGATTATGACCGGGATGTCGAACGCGTCTCCAGCCCGGATGAGGTTCTCCACTTCCCGCTCGTCCATGGGCAGATGCTCACAGTCTACGGTCACGTAGTCATATTCCAAGGCCCCGAACAGCTCGACCATCTCGGGGCAGTAGGAACCGAGTCTCCCGCCCACCACAACCTTGTTCTCTTGGAGTTTTACCTTCATGGTATTGCTGCGTATTTTCATCAACGCCCCCCGTGTGTTGCTCTTCGGCTACCTGACCGAGTACTACAGCGCGGCTCGCCCCTGGTCGCCACCAATCCGGGGGCCGGTCACGGGCCAACGCCCTACAGGTATCTGCCGGCCCGCGCGCCGTCCAGCACCGCGTGGAAAATCCGGCGCGGGGCCAGGCAGTCACCGACCGAGTGGATCTCCTTGACCCGGCCTTTCAGCGCCCGCGCCATCTGGGTATTGGCGCGGCTGCCGCACGCCAGGACGACTGTGTCTACGCCCTCTATGCGGCGTTCTTGCCTTGTCAATGTATTCCGGACCACGATGCTCTCCTCGTCTACCGCCTTGAGCCCGGTTAAGGGTGACAGGGTAACCTTCTTCTCCAGCAGCCGCATGGTCAGCAGGTACTTGGTGGCGTCCTCAATACCCTGACCCACGGTCAGCAATTCCGAAATCAGCTCCACGTCTTTGCCCTGGTCCGCTAGGAATTCGGCAATCGAAGGGGCGGGCAGGTGGTCCTCCACGCCTCCAACAACCAGCACCTTCCGCCCGACCTGGGCCTCCCCCTGGAGCACCTGCATGGAGGTCACCACCCGTTTGTCATCCACGCCGGAAATCGGAGGCACGTAGGGCTCCGCCCCGGTGGCTAGCACCACGGCGTCGGGGGCAAGCTCGGCTACCAATTCCGGGGTTATCGCCTCGCCCAGCAGCAGCTCCACTCCCAGCTTCTTGAGTTGGGAGTGGAGGTGGACAACCATATCTCCCAGTTGCCTGCGGTTGGGATCACGAGCGATGATGCTGACGTTGCCGCCGGGTTCGGTCCGGCGCTCGCCCAGCAGGACACGGTGTCCCCTGAGGGCCGCCATCCGGGCCGCTTCCATCCCCGCCGGGCCGCCTCCCACCACGAGGACGAGTTTCCTGGCCGGGGCCGGTTCGACCTCCATCTCCTCCTCCCGGCCCGCCGCGGCGTTTACCGCGCACATCAATGGCCGTCGCCGTCCCACATAGTGGCACTCGTTGGTGGCGATGCAGGTCCTGATGTCCTCGGGCCTGCCTTCTCTGGCCTTGTTGGCAAAATCGGGGTCGGCAATGAAGGCTCGGGCCATCCCCACCATATCGGCGGAGCCTTCGGCGATGATGCCCTCGGCGAGGGACGGGTCGTTGATCCTGCCGGCCACGATTACCGGGATGTCCACCACCGACTTGACCACGGCCGCCATGGGAACGTTGGGGCCGGGCGGCACGTAGGACGGGCTGGTGTAGGCCAGCTTCAGCCCGTCTTTGGTGAGTCCCATGTGAGTGCCGCCGCTGATATTTATGAAATCGATGTGCTGGCTCAACAGCCGGGCAATCCCCTTCACGTCCTCCAGCGTCAGGCCGCCCTCGAAGCGCTCGTCGCCGGTGATGCGCACCCCCACCGGAAACGCCGGGCCCACCAACTCCCTGGTGGCCTCCAGCGTCTCCAACAGGAAGCGGAGCCGGTTGTCCGGGTTGCCCCCGTATTGGTCGTCGCGGCGGTTGGTGTGCGGCGACAGGAACTGGTTGACCAGATACCCGTGGGCTGCGCTGATTTCCACGCCGTCCAGGCCCGCTTCCTTGATCCTCCTGGCGCCGTGGGCGAAGACCTGGACCAGCTCCGCGATCTCCTCCGCTTCCAATTCGTGAGGCACCTCCAGGTCGTACTCGTCAACCACCGGAGATGGCCCCACGGCCAGGCGCAGGGCGCCCGCATGCTGGATCGCGATCCCCAGGTGGAGGACCTGCCCAACGCAGACGGCGCCATGGCGGTGCACCGCTTCAGCCCGCCTTCGAAACACCGGAATGAGCGATTCATCGTAGTGACGGATGCCCTCAGGCGTGGCCGGGTTGAGGGGCACTACGTCGGGGTCTGCCGCATGGCCGGGGACGAACCGTCCCGGACCCACCGAGTAGTTGTGCACTCCCTCGCCCGAATTGATGCCGATCAACCCCACCCCCCCCCGGGCCCGGTCCTCCAGATAGCGGAGGTTTCTGCCTTCCGACAGGCGCGTGTGGTGGGTGGTCATCATCAACCGGTTGCGCACCAGCAGGGGACCGAGATTGATTGGTTGAAAGAGATGCTTGAATTGGGACATCTTGCCGTACGCTCAACTTCGGCCGGGTGACGAGACAACCGGTATTTCCCATACCGGTGCCAGGATTCAGGCAGGGAAGGAACGAATCACCTTGACGGTGATGATTCTATGGACCCACCGTAACTGTGTCAATCGCGGCGTCGCGCCTCTGGACCGGAAGTCCCTCGCCCCCACGAGGCGTGCTCGCCCTTCGACGGCCAGGGATTTCCGCCGGGGCGCCGGGGATACCATCCTTTCTGAGCATGTGCTAGTATCACGGTTGCGCCAATGCTCTGCCGATGCTCAAGTGGAGATGCCGCCGTTCCCGCCTTTCCAATGAACACCGCCTTCGTGAAGAACGGCAGCTTCTCATTCATCACGGGAGAATCCGGGGCGCATCTCGTTGGCGATGCGCGTCTGTACGAACGCACCAACTGCCACCTGAACCAGGAGGTCTCCGCGGCAGGCCCAATCAGCCCACTGGAGGACGACCATGGCCAATCAAGCGCTGGCCGGCGTACGAGTGCTGGACCTTACCCAGGGCG
>CAYOAF010000070.1:0-2954 GCA_964401855.1 uncultured Dehalococcoidia bacterium | reverse complement strand
CACCGGCATCCCTTGCCGCTGTGGACAAGATGGAGTAGAGTCTAATCACCGGACCGCCCGGCCCCACCTCTGGGCAGGCCCCACGAACCAAGCAAAGAATTGCAGGAGGCAGGCGTGCCTTTGACGACGGTCTTGATCATGGTGGACGGTCTGGACCCGCGATATCTGGACTCCTGCCCGGCGCTCAAAATCCAGGAGCTGGCCAATCTGGGGTTCATGGTGGAAGCGAAGGCGATAATGCCCACCGTGACCAACGTAAATAATGTGTCGCTAGTGACGGCGAGCTATCCTCAGACTCATGGGATCACCACCAACTACTGGTTCAACCGGCGGAGTTCTGAGGAGTTCTACATGGAGTCCGGGGATTTTATTCAGAGCGAGACGATGTTCCAGCGGGCCGGGAACATGGGCCTCCGATCTCTGCTGGTGACGGCCAAGGACAAGCTGCGGCTGCTGCTGGGGGATGGCGCCACCCTCAGCGTGTCCTCGGAACAGCCTCCCGATTGGGTGGTCAGCGGCGCCGGTGAGCCGCCGCCCATCTACTCCCTTGAGGTCAACCAGTGGGTCATCGACGCTGCCCGGTACATTCTGGCAAAGGAGCATTACGACCTGGTGTACCTGACCACCACCGACTACGCCATGCACACCTACGCCCCGGAGCAACCGGAGTCTTCCAGGCACCTGGCGATGCTGGATGAGGCCATCGGCAGGCTGGTGGACGGCCTGCCGGAGTTCCAGATCTTGATTACCGCCGACCACGGGATGTCGGCCAAGGGCCGGATGATACACCTTCCCGATGAGCTGGCCCGAAACGGCATCCAGGCCCAGGCCGTTCCCATCATCAAGGACCGGTACACCGTCCACCATTCTAACCTCGGGGGCTGTATTTACGTTTACCTGGAGGAGGGGAAGATGGGACCCGCGCTGGAGATATTGAACAGTATCGATGGGGTCGACGAAGCCTTGCCCAGAGAGGTGGCGGCTGAAAGGTTTCGGTTGATGGCCGAGCGGATCGGGGACATCACGGTGCTGGGGTCCGCCGACGTGGTCTTCGGGAACCCGAAAGAGGTGGACCTGCCCTACGGCCTTCGCTCCCACGGCTCCCTTTACGAGCAGCGGGTGCCGGTCATCGGCTACGGCGGCGCCTTTGACGGATTCGAGTTCAACGAGAACAAGGACCTGGGCCGCTACGTCTTCGAGCGGGTGCTGGTCTAAGGGGGCCGTGCACCGGCTTTTTCGGCGTCGCCCGATTATGCTGGAATAGAAATGAAACCGATCCAGGTTATGGCTCCCGCCACCACGGCTAATCTAGGGCCGGGCTATGATTGCCTCGGCCTTGCCCTCGATATCTGGAACCGGTTGGAGGTGACGGAGGGCCCTCCGGGCGCCGGCGCGGCGCCGGTGGTGGACGTGGATGGGGCGGGCGCCGGGGAGTTGTCCACCGGCCCGGAAAACCTGGTCTATCGTGCCATGGGCTTCCTCTTCCGGGAGGCCGGCCTGGAGATGCCCCCGCTGCATCTGCGCTGCCACAACGAGATCCCCTTGGAACGGGGCCTGGGCAGCAGCGCCGCCGCCATCGCCGGCGGGCTGGCCGCCGCCAACGCGCTGTGCGACGGCGTCTTTTCCCCCAACGACCTGCTGGAGATGGCCGCCACAATCGAAGGCCATCCGGACAACGTTGCCGCCGCCGTCCTCGGCGGCCTTCAACTGGTGCTTACTGAGCAAGACCAACTCTATACAGCCGCGATAGACGTGCCCGAAGAGTTGAACGCCGTGCTGTTCATACCCCAGGTCAGGATAGCCACTTCCGACGCCCGCGCCGTGCTTCCAGGAAAGGTGACCGTGGCCGACGCTGTACACAACATGGGCCGCACCGCCTTGCTCGTGGCGGGCATGGCCACCAACCACCTCGAGTACCTGGGGGTGGCGACCCAGGACCGGCTGCATCAGCCCTACCGGCAGCCGCTGTTCCCGGCCATGAAACTCCTGTTCAAAGCGGCGCGGGACGCGGGAGCCCTGGGAGTCTTTCTCTCCGGTAGCGGCTCCACGGTCCTGGCGTTTGCCCAAGGGCGGGAGATGACCGTGGCCTACGAGATGAGTGAAGCCGCCAGGCAAGCGGGCGTGAAGGGCCGGGTGCTGGTGACCAAGACTGCGGCCCGGGGGGCCCATCTGGCGGATGGCTGAGCGGTGGGTCAATTGCCAGCAAGCCACACCCAGCTTCTATAGAACGTTTGCCGGACCGTTTGGCCGCGGACGGCCAGTAGTGCAACGCTCCGGCGAGGATACCGCGCTTGACCCTGATAGTTCAGAAATACGGCGGGAGTTCGGTGGCGGACGCCAATAGGATAGTCAACGTCGCCCGCCGCATTGGCAAGGCCAAGAGCGAAGGCGCCGACGTGGTGGCCGTCGTCTCCGCGATGGGCGACACCACCGACGAACTCATCCGCTTGGCCCAGACCGTCACCCAACAGCCGGATCCCCGGGAACTGGACCTGCTCCTGTCCACCGGCGAGCTGGTCTCCAGTACCCTGCTTACCATGGCGCTGCGTACCCTGGGTCTGGACGCCATCAGCCTCAGTGGTCTCCAAGCCGGGATCCATACCGACACGATGTACGGCCAGGCCCGTATCCACCGCATAGACACTGGCCGGGTCAAGACAGAGCTTCAGAAGGGCCGGGTGGTGGTGGTGGCCGGGTTCCAAGGCGTCACCGAGGACCAGGACGTGACCACCCTGGGACGGGGTGGCTCCGATACTACCGCCGTGGCCTTGGCAGCCGCCCTGAAGGCCGACCGCTGCGAGATCTACACCGACGTGGATGGTATCTACACCGCCGACCCGCGAGTAGTTCCCGAAGCCCTCAAACTGGACGAGATCAGCTATGACGAGATGCTGGAATTGGCCAGCTACGGGGCAAAGATGCATCCCAGGTCTATTGAGGTGGGCGCCGTTTTC
>CAYOAF010000069.1:0-15184 GCA_964401855.1 uncultured Dehalococcoidia bacterium | reverse complement strand
CGGGCTCCCCTTGCCGGAGCCGTGGTTGCGGTCTGCCTTCACCATGGCCCCGGGCAGCACCGCCTCGCCCGCGGGGCCGATGCAGGCCACGCTGATGAACTCCTCGTCCCCCAGCTCCACCTTGAGGCGGCGCTCGGTCTCCCTGGTGGTTTGGCCCCATAGGTGGCCGGCGTCGCGCAACTCCACCCGGTCGTCGTCGATCCACAGGTACTGAGGCTTCTCGGCCCTGCCGGTGATGTAGATACCTTCATACCCGGCCTGCTTCAGGAAAGCCCCCCAGAAGCCGTGGCCGTGGCCCACGCCGGCGGCGTAGGGGATCAGGGGGTTGAAGCAGATGGTGGCCCAATCGGAAGAGTTATTGGCGGGGGTCCCCGTCAGCGGTCCCAACATGAAGATAAGGGGCGCGTCAGCTTCGGTGGCCTCAGCCCTGGGCGGCGCGTCGCGCAGCAGCAGGTAGATGCCTAGGCCCGTTCCGCCCAGATACTTGCGCAGGATATCCTCACTGGGGAGGGGCTCCTGGGTGATGGTCCCCTGGTCCAGGTTTATCCGGAGGTAATGAGACCGGTATCCTCCTCGAATCGCCATTGTCTTTCTCCTTGTCACGGGTCCGCCGCCGGCGGCGCTGGTGTGGTAAGACGTCAGGACCGAGGGACCGGTTGGCAGGCCCGGAATAGAGCACGGGGAGGACAAGATTGTTGTCCTCAACGGATTTCTGATGGTCTCTCTCTAAGATTGCCTCTGGAAGTTGAGAAATACCCGAACAGAGGGGGCGGGCAAGCAATTGAGGGAGGAGAAGCGGCGAGGCAGAATTCTAGGAAACCACAGATCCCTTCCAAGTTCCGCTTATCGTGCCCGGTCTTTTCAGGAAAACCGCCATCGGTATCGAAGGCCAATGATCACATGAGGAAGCGATGGCGGAAACCGTGGGGCGGGTGCCACGTAGATAATGACAGACCGGGGAGGAATAGTCAACGGGAAGTGTTGCTGGGTCCCGTTCCGCTGACTGTGGGGTGCTTTCTCCTAGGACCCTACTTGTCCGGAGCTACACTACCCCACAATGGGTCTTCAGCCCGGCTGTCAGGCCCAAAATCTGGTCTACCGGAAAGGCGCAGGGTCCCACCACAGTGCATTTGAGGGAAGCGGCGGCCACCGCGAACTCGACCTTGTCCTTCAGGCCCCACCCTTGCATCTGTCCGTAAATGAACCCTGCGGAAAAGGTGGCCCCGGCTCCGGTTGCGTCAACTACGTCCACCTTGGGTGCATAGGTCCGTATTGATTCCTCTCTGGAGACCGCCAGGCAGCCGTTTTTCGCCATGGTCACCAGGGCCAGAGAGACGCCGATGTCCAGGAGGTGACCGGCAACCTCCACGGCGTTGTCCCCCAGTTGGGCATTGTCCGTGACCGCCTGGCATATCGTCGCATGGCGGGCGTAGCGGGACAGCAGTTCAGGGTCCGCGTGGCCGTGCTCGAAGTTGAGGAAGACCGGGACTCCCATGCAGCCGGCTTTCTCCATGGGGCGGATGATGTAGTCCTCGTCATACCAGTCCACGTAAAGGAGTTTGGCGCCCTCGATCAGGGAAAGATCAGCGGTCTCTAGGGTAGCCAGCACCTCCGGGGTCCGCTGCCAGAAGAAAGTGCGGTTCCCGTCCTGGTCGGAGATACTCACTTCGTAAGGCGAACGCAGCTTGGAAGAGATACGATGGTGCCCGGCCACGCCGAGCCTCTTAAGCTCCTTCGCCGTCCTCCGGCCCGCCGCATCGTTTCCCAGCTTGGTGCCGATGAGGCCGGAACGGACACCCCATCCTCGCAGCGTGGTCGCAATGATGGCGGCATCGTCCGAGGTAAATTCGGTCACTCGGCTCGGTATCGCGCCGGTGTTTACCTGAGGGAACTCGTCCACGATCAACAAGGTAGCCGGCACCAGCATGCCGAAGCTGACTACGTCGGCCTGGGGTGAGGAGGAGAGGACATCGCGGGCTGGCCCGGCGCCGGATTTATTTGACCTTTCGCGCATAGAAAACACAGTGGTCTGCGGGTTTGGGGTCGGTAAAGTACATCACGCCGCCGAGCTTGTCTCCCTCCTGCGGGACGACCTCCAGCCCCAGGCCAGACAAAATCGCGATGATCTCGTCCGCTCCGTATAGTTGGAAGCTACGTTCCGAGTCGTAGTCCTTGTCGTAGAGGGTCTTGGTCCCGCTCCCCACCTTGAACATCAGTTGGAGGTGCCCGCCGGCCTTGAGTACACGCGCTAACTCCGGCAGGGTCACACCGGTGACCAGCTCGGGGGGGATGTGCTGGATCACCGCATTGCACGTCACAAAATCGAAGGAGGCGCTTGGGTGGTCCAAGGGTTTGCTCAAATCCGCCACGGAGACTCGATCGGAGATCTCAGGGTGGAGTTCTCTGGCCACCCGAATGTTCTCATCCACCGCGTCGAACCCAACGATGTCGTAGCCTTCGCGCCAATAAAAAAACACATCTCGCGCCCCGGCCCCACACCCGGCATCCAGCCCCCGGGCCCCTGCGGGAATCAGCTCCTTCATTTTCCCAATCAGGTCGAGGTCGCCGGTCAGTCTTGGATGAGACACGTTGCTGTAAATGGACTGTATGAACCCGTGGGATACCTCGGCATACCGTTGGGCGTGGAGGCTATAGAACTCTTCTGAGGTTTTCTGCATATCTCTCCTGCATTTTAGGAAACTCTGGGCGCACCGCACCGGAGTGTGTAGCGAAAAAATCCTACTTACTCCGGTACGGTACTCCGAGTATTGCGGGCCAGGGGAGGTTTCTGCCTATGGAATCCAGGACTTCCAGATATCCTCGTTGGCATCCACCCATTCCTGCGCTGCCGCGGCATAATCCTTGCCGCCGTCGGTGACCGCCAAGACCATGGTGTCCTGCTGGTCATTGGTGATGTGGAAGTTGCCGAAAAACTCGTAGGCCTTCGGAAACTCGTCTTTGAAGCCGGGCCAAACCAATTTGGCAACCGGGTCCGCGGGCCAGCCGCAAGCAAAATTCGTCCCGGAGGGGTAGCAGTCATCGGTGAACGCGGGCAATGCTATCTCCACCATATCGTACTTCGCGTGAGCCCAGTGGGGCGCCCACATGGCCATGAGAACAGGGTCTCCCCGTTTGTACGACGCGTCTAGCTCCGCAAGGCTTGCCGTTTCCGAGCCCGAAAAGACTACCTGGTAATTGACTGCCAGCGCATCGAGGCGCTCTTGGTTTCTATAATCCCAGGCCGGCGTGAAGTCCAGCAGCCTCCCTTTGTCGCCGGTGTCGGCCGTGGCGAATATGCTCGCATACTCATTCATTTCCTGGTAGCTTGTCAGCCCAGGGGCAATAGGAGCGATGCCGCGCTCAGAGTCGCCCTCAACCACATATCGCGGAATGAACCAGCCGTTGGAACCCGATATTCCGGTGGTCCCCAGCCGCTCAACAGCCCCCTTGGTATCCACAAACTCCTTCAAGAACCCAGCGCTAAAGGAGGGCCAGTTGCAACAGGCAAAGTGGAAATCGCCACTCTCGAGGCCGGCAAACATGGCAGCGGAGTCGGCAGCGGCAAACTTTTGCGCCACTTCGTAGCCCATCTCCTGCTCAAGGAGGACCTTGGCCACGGCGGTGGTGACAAGCTGCCCGTCCCAATCCTGTTCAATCAGGAAGATGGGACCTTTCTTTTCGTCCGATGAGCAAGCTACCACGACTAGCATCGCGATAGCGGCCAGCCCGACCAGAATCAAGGAATGCCACAAAAGCTTGAAACTCATATCTTTCCCCCATTGCAAAGTCTAAAATTGAGGAAGCGGCCCTTCGACAGGCTCAGGACGAACGGGTAGGGCGCTCCTGCTCCGCTCGTGGTGGGCGTGTCGAGCCACTTTTGAGATAGTCCCTGAGTGCTCAAATTGACAATTTCCAACTGCTGGCGGCCCAGAGCACTGCTCACTGAGGTCCTGATAGAATCCACCTATGGTTAAGAGAGTCCCGGACTCCGCCCAAGAATACATCCGGGCGGGGCTTTGCTTCAAGCATGGAGTGACCAAAACCCTTGGTCACTTCTCAAGCACAAATGCCTGGCCGCGGGGACCCTTACCATGAGAGACCCGGTCCAGGACCATGGCCATCATTACAATGGACATTCCGGCAACGAAACCTTGACCCATATCCATATAAACGGCGCTAACGTACACTTCCTCGCCCAGTCCTCCCCCGCCAACCAGGCCTCCGATTATCACCATCGCGAGGGCCAGGATAATCGTCTGGTTGACCCCCATCTTCACGGTCGGCATCGCTAGCGGTATCTGTACCCGCAGCAGCATCTGAAGCCTGGTCGAGCCGTGGGAAATCGCGGTTTCCACCGTTGCTCGCGGGACCAGGCGAATCCCCAAACTGGTCATGCGGATCGCGGGAGGCAGAGCATAAATCACCGTGGCGATTATGCCAGCGATCGGCCCTGAACTCCACAGCATGATTACAGGGATCAGGTATACGAAAACGGGCATGGTTTGCATGGTGTCTAGAATGGGACGCAGGGCCGACTCGACGGCATCGCTCTGAGAGGCCCAGATACCGATGGCCACCCCCAGAACGACCGACAAGGCAAGCGCGACCATCACCTGGCTGAGCGTGTGCATGGCCAGGTCCCACACTCCACCGAACCCGAAGAACAGGAGGGCCGCCGCGCTGAGGATGGCCATTCTTCTCCCGGCGATGGGGTAAGCCAACGCGGTGACTCCGATCACCGTGACAGGCCAGGGAAGCCACGTCAATGAAAACTGCACTGGTGCCAGTCCGAACTCGCGAATGAGGTCGTCCCTGACCCAGCTTGTGATGAAGTAAAGGTGGACGGCAGCCCAGTCGACAGCGCTGTTAACCGGGCCGGCCACGGAAAAATGCAGCGCCTCGGGGAACTCAGCGAATACTGGGACCAGAGCGCCAATGGGAAACACCAATGCGATGACAACGGCTGGTCCCGCCACTCCGGAACGCGAAATGAAGAGTCTGAAACCTTTGGTACGGCGCTTGTTGGCAGGCCCTCGCGAAACCGCGCCGGTCCTGGCAGTCTTTCCGGCGGTCCCCTGACCGGCCAGGGCGTAGCTCAGCCGATCAAGAATTATGGCCAGCAGAACTATGGCTATTCCGGCTTCAAGCCCGCTGCCTGAGTCGATACGCAGTAGCGCATTCCAGACATCCCGGCCCAGGCCATCCGAGCCGACGAGGGCGGTTATGATTACCATCGCCAGCGCCATCATAATGGTCTGATTGATCCCCATCATGATCGACGGCTTGGCCAAAGGCAGCTGAACCTGAAGTAGGGTTTGCAGGGGAGAAGATCCGTGC
Organism: uncultured Dehalococcoidia bacterium; assembly: GCA_964401855.1. Classification (GTDB taxonomy): domain Bacteria; phylum Chloroflexota; class Dehalococcoidia; order Lucifugimonadales; family UBA3495; genus CAJWBT01. The sequence continues at coordinate 9,847 of CAYOAF010000069.1, read as the reverse complement.
GATTGGGCGGTCTCAACGATCTCTCCCGGTACTTGCCGGATTCCCAGATTGGTCAGCCTGATTGCGGGCGGCACCGCGTAGACCACTGTCAGGAACACACTCACAGCGCCGCTTATCCCGAAGAAGAAGAGAGCCGGCATGAGATAGACAAAGGCAGGCAGCACCTGCATCGTATCCAGGATCGGGCGCAGCAGAGACTCGGCGCGATCGCTGAGGGCCCCTAGCACACCCAGCGGAAACCCAATAGCCACGGCCAGCAGGACCGAGAGTCCCATCAGGCTGAGGGTGACCATCGCAGAGTCCCAGAGCCCCAGCACCCCGACCAGCATCAGGCTGCCGACGCAAAACAAGGCCATCGATCGGCCCGAGATCCTCAGTGCAAACAAGCCCGTGGCGGCAGCCACCGCTGTCCAGGGCGCCCACAAGAGGAAACTTTCAAATGCGGAGAGGACCACGTCTACGGTGTCTGAAAAAGGGTCGAACAACCAGGAGAGATTGTCTCCGGACCAGGTGAAGATTGAGTCTATGGGCCCCTGGATCGGGAGTTCGAAGGTGCCAGGGAACCCACCGAAGCCGCTGCCCAAGCTGCCTTTGGAAACCGCGTAAGCAAAGAAATACGCGCCAGCTGCCAGCAAGCCGATCAGGTACGGACGCGAAAGCGCTGTCCGACGGAATTGACCCGATATGCTTCCTTCTGCGATCATACTTCCGAATCAGGGTCTGTCACGAGCGCTGACATCAAGGCCAAGCGGCTGACAGCCCCTAGCAAGTGGTCTTCTTCATCCACTACTGCAATAGGGGCCACATTGGCAATGCACAGGGGAAGGAGGTCCTCGATCTTGGAGTCAGGGAAGGCGGTAGGGAAGGGATTTTTGATGGCGGGCTCCAGATCGAGGCATCCTCCGGCCACGGCGACGCTGAGTTCTTCCGGCAGCACGACACCCTTTAGCTTATTGTGCTCGTCAACGACATAGGCACATTCGCAAGAGAACTCTGCAATACTCCTCAGGACCTGAGCCGGCGCCTGGTCCATCGACACCACGAGCCTAGGCTCCTCCATTGCCGTCTGAGCGGTTAGCACCTTGGAGCGTGGGACGTCTCGCGTGAAATCCTTCACATAATCGTTGGTAGGAGCCGCGACAACCTCTTCGGGCGTCCCTACCTGCACAAAGGCGCCGTTTTTCATGATGGCAACCCGGTCACCTAGCTTCAGCGCTTCGAGGAAGTCGTGTGTAATGAAAACAATAGTCTTGTGGACTGCTCTCTGGAGCTTGATCAACTCATCCTGCATATCCCGCCTGATAAGAGGGTCCAAGGCGCTGAACGGCTCATCGAAGAGGAGTATCTTGGGATTTACGGCCAGCGCTCTGGCCAGCCCCACCCTTTGTTGCATCCCTCCGCTCAACTCCCCAGGATAGCGGTCTTCCCAGCCCGTCAGGCCCACCAACTCGATGACCTCTTCCGCCCGTCGAAGGTATGTTTCTTTATCGACCCCTTGGATTTGCAGGCCGTAGATCACATTGTCCAACACGCGTTTGTGCGGGAAATTACCGAAGTGCTGGAAAACCATGCTCATCTTGTGCCGTCGGACCTCGCGTAGCTGTCGGTTGTCCATGCCCAGAAGGTCCTCGCCATCTATGCGAATCTCTCCTTGAGTCGGCTCGATAAGCCGGCTCAAGCAGCGGACCAGGGTGGATTTCCCGCTCCCGGAGAGGCCCATGATCACGAAGGTCTCGCCTGGGCTAACTTCGAAGGAAACATCCCGGACCGCCAGCACGTTTCCGGTATCCCGGAGCACGGTTTCACTGGATACGGATGGTTTCACGGACGCTGCCAGCCGGTCCGCTTGGTCGCCAAATATCTTCCAAAGATTCCGACAAGCGATCTGGGTAGGCGGTTTTGTGCCAATGACGGTCGTCGGGTTTTCTTCCATTTGGCAGCCTGTTATTGATTTGAGTTGGAATATTCTCCCGCAACAGGAAAAAGAACAAGCAGGAACGGACGAGGGACAATCAGAAGGCGGGCGGCGGCGGCGAGGTACAGCTAGGGGTTGGCTAGAAAGTTAAAAACAATCCGCGACGGATGATGCGGGTAAAGGCTGGATAGAAATCGGCTCAACATGATCTGTCCATTGTTACCAAAATGCAACGGGTTAATTGCTCCCGCAGTTCAACCAAATGTTGGAAGGATGCTCCAAAAGTTCCCCCGCAGGGTTAAGTGCTGTTTGATTGATAGCAGAACTAGACGTGGATATCAAGCAACCGAAGTTGGGCCGCCTCGGCGATGAGCCACCGCTCCCCCGGGGTCTACAACTAAAGGCTCCAGCCTGGAGGATAATAGCGAACCGGCCCCTTGGACGATATTGTATCATGTTTGGGGGGTGCGACAGATGCTGAAACCAACCAGCCACGTCAGGACGAAGGTCCTGGTCATCGGGGGAGGGGGAGCGGGCCTCCGGGCCGCCATCGAGGCCCAGGCACGCGGCGCTAGGGTGCTGGTGATCTCTCAGTCCCGCGTCGGTTATGGAAGCAACACTACGATTGCGGGAGGGGCCGTCGCCGCCGTCCTCAGCCCTTCGAAAGGCCGTCGTGATCCTCTGGATTCGACCGAGCAGCACCTGGCGGACACCGTTGGCGGCGGCCGGTTCATCAACGACCAGTCCATGGTGCAGACATTGGCCGACAGAGCGGAAAAGGAAGTGGAGGCATTGCGGAATTTCGGGGTTGAATTCGCAGCCCCTGAAGCCCATCCGTGGTTACGCCTCTCCTACGACCCGGGCCACAGCCGCCGCCGAATAATACATGGCCAGACGTTCTTCGGGACTGATTTCACCTTTCCCTTGCGGCGGTACGCCCTGGCCCAGGGAGTAGAGTTCCGGGAAGGAATCCTGATAACCAGGCTACTGAGGAGTCGAGGCGCCGTGGTCGGGGCGATGGGCATCGACAGCAAAGGCGAGGTTGTCGTGTTCGAAGCGCCGGCGGTGGTCCTGGCTACCGGGGGACTGGGCCAGGTCTACTCACGTACCGACAACACCGGCGGGTCCACCGGGGACGGCTATGTCCTAGCCTACGACGCCGGGGCAGTCCTCCAAGACATGGAGTTCGTCCAGTATTATCCCGCCTGCATGGGCTTGGGGTCACCGGCGCTGTTCTACGAGAGCCTCCTTATCGGGACCAAAGCCAGGCTTCTCAACTCCCGGGGCGAGGATATCGTGGAGAAGCACGGCCTCGCCGACCCTATGTCGATGACCCGGGACCGGCTGAGCCTGGCGATCGGTAAGGAGTTGGCCGCAAGTGAGGGCATCGACGGCAAAGTGGTTCTGGACCTGGAAGATTGCCCGCCGGACCGGATGGAGGTCATGTGGCCGGTCATGCCCAAGACCGTCCTCAAGGGAGAGCGGCGGCTCCAAGTTGCTCCCGCTGTCCACTTCCATATGGGCGGTGTAATCATCAACGGGCGGGCCGAGACCTCGGTGCCCGGCCTGTACGCCGCCTGCGAGGTCACCGCCGGCGTACACGGGGCCAACCGGCTTTCCGGGAATGCACTGACCGAGGCCTGGGTCTTCGGCGCTATCGCCGGCCGCGAGGCCGTCCGGAGGGCCAAGGAAACGGACACGGGGCCACTGTCGCCCGATGAGGTGGCCGCTGAGATGGAAAGACTCCAAGGGTTGATGTCGAGGCGGTACGGGGAGACGGCCAAGACAATGCAGCAGTCACTCAGAGAGAGCATGTGGCGGAATGCCGGCATTATCCGCGATGCTCGGAGCCTGAATCAGGCGCTGGACGAGATCACAGGCCTGCAGGCCCACTTCGATGGTATGCCGGAGGGAGAGGGCTGGCAGCCCCAGTCGGTGGTGAGGCTGGGCAACATGCTGGCGGCCTCAGAGATGATTTGTCGGGCCGCCCTGCTCCGGGAGGAAAGCCGGGGCGCCCATTTCCGGCGGGACTGCCCCGAGCAAAACGACGCCGACTGGCTGCGGAACGTGGTGATAGCCAAGAAGGACGGGAAGATGTCCTTGACCACGGAGCCTGTGGAGCTGACCAAGGTGCAGCCGCCAACGCGGGGAGACCTGCCGACCCTCGAAGCGGGGAGTTGAGGCGCGCGTAACGAGCCTTGGTGAGGCGGCGGCGGACGCATGTGACTGGCTTGTTCGGGAGCAGCGCCGTGGTCACTGGCCCTGGAGGGCTCCCTTCACCTTTTCGGCCACCTCCGCAGGCACCCACTGGGTCCACACCGCCTCCTTGGTCTTGAGGTACCATGCGTCCGTGTCCTCAATGGTTGACCTGCCCCCCGGAAACTGGTCCAGGTGTAATGTTAGTAACCTGGGCCGGAGAAAAGGGGAGAAATGCCAAGGAAGAGGTATACACCAGAGCAGGTCATGAAGGGGGTGCAGGTACTGACAGAGACGTATAGGCAGACCTACAACCGGATCAGACCCCACAGTTCGCTGGGCTACAGACCGCCGGCGCCACAGGCAGTCCTGGCTGCTGACACAGTCCCAGCCCTTGCCGGACTAACATAGGGAGTGGTACAAATCTGGGGGCAGGTCAGTAGAATCGCGGTTGAGGAGCATCGTTGGAAGGGACCGGTTGAGGGCAGCCGCGCTGATGGGGACCCTGGTCAAGGTGATAGGGTCGCTGTTCTGGGCCTTGGCCAGACTGATGGTGGGCGCGGTCCGGCTCCTTACAGGCGGGGCAGGCCGCGATGCCGGGCGCAGCATCCGCGGCAGGTCCGCCGTTCGCGTCAGGCGGCAATGGAACGATCATCAAATCGGCGTGGTCCGATGGTCGGACACGAGAGATCCCCACTGGGATAGCGTGTCGGGCGGGACGCAGGCCCGGAGCCCTCAACCGTTCATTCATGCCTACGTAATGTGCAATAGGGTCAAGGGTGACATCGCCCACTCATGCGCCCACGGTCCCGGCCCCCACAACATCAAAGTGTGCCTGGTCAAAAAGGACAATAGCAAAGAAGTCTGGAGCCGGATATTGGAATTGACGGGACCCAAACCGGCAAAACGGTTCTGGTGAGAGAAGAGGGCTGACCAGAAAGCTAGAGGGGGTCGCGCTTAACCCCTCCCGGCCTCCCCTTCGCAAGGGGAGGAGTTATCTGGACACTTTCTGAGAGGTCTCCTGATCGTGCGCTGGGTGGAAACCGTTAGCCCCTACGCGGTTACCCCGGGGACCCTAAAGGAGACGTCCGCTCCGGCGAAGCGCTCGGGCAGGAAGATATCCAGCGGCGTGGTAACCTCCGTCCGGCCCTGTATGATGAAATCGGTGATTATCTTGCCGGTAATCGGGGCGAGGTGGATTCCCTTGTTGCGGTGGCCCGTGGCGATGTACGCCCCCTCCAGACCCGGCACCGGCCCGATGATGGGCATGCCGTCGGCGGAAAGGGGGCGTGGCCCCGCCAGATGGTCCACGACCTCCGCCCGCTCCAGGTCGGGGACAACGTATACGGACCTCTTGAGTATGAAGTCGCGGCCCTCGGGAGTGCCTCTGGCGTCAAACTCCAGCCGTACTAGGTCGTCGTCGGTGTCGGCGAACCGGTTGGCCCCCGTTGCGCCTATGCTGAGCAACCCGTCCTTGCGGGGCGCGGCGCCGCCCCCGGAGGTCCGGTGAATCTCGTGAGGAAAGGGGTCCGGGTGGCGGACTCGGATCGTCTCACCCTTGAGAGGCCGGACCGGCACCGGAAAACCCAGCCACTCCGAGGCCGCGTTCGACCAGGCCCCCATGGCCAACACAACCGCCCCGCATGGGATCAGGCCGCTGGGGTAGGACACGCCGGTAACCTTGCCTTTCTGGATTTCCAGGCCCGTGGCCTTCCGGGTGAGGAACTCGGTGCCTTGCAATTCCGCGGCGCGTGCCTGGGCCAGGGTCATCCGGTACCCATCGATCTGCGAGTTGCCGCCCAGAATGGCCCCCCAGGACACCGCAGGATTGATCCGGGGCTCCAGCTTTAGCAGTTCCTCTTGGCTGAGGTACTCGAGGGTAATATCTCCGTCGCTCACCGCCAGGTCCCGTTCGAGAAACTTCACATCCTCGTCGTCGAAGATAGCCAGCAGCGTGTCAAAAGAATGGAGCAGGGTATCAATGCCCGTCTGCTCGTGGAGCTGTGGGATCACCTCATTCAGCAGGCCGCGGCCCTCCGTCGCCAGCCGGTAAAAGGTCTTGTGGTTCCAAACCAGGCCCCACACCATTCCGGTCCCGTGGAGGGAAGCCCCGGAGCCGATGGCGTTGTCGTCGATGACCGTAACCTTGATCCCCTGGCCGGCCAAGAAGTAGGCCACGGCTGAACCGATTACCCCCGCACCGATAATCACGACATCCGGCGATGAGTTGACTACCATAACGTCCTCCTTGTGCCCAAATAGCTGCCGCTAATCGGGCAGGCGCCTAATCCGGGGCTTTCCCTTGTGCTTTGAAGCGGACCAGGAAGCTGGCTTCCCCCAGGGGGGGCGCCGTCGAGCAAGATGGCGGCGACATGCTCGCCGGGGGCCTGCACCGGTATTCGGAAAACCTTGACCCGGCGCCCGTGCTAGAAGAGGCCTATCTCCTGAGCCACCGCCTGAAACGATCCCAAGCTGTAGGGCTGCCGTCGTCAACCGACCGGCCCCGCCACCTTTTCTCATAATAAATGGACCGGGGTGTGATGAAGAAGAGGAGATAGGCTACAACCAGCAGTCCCAGACCGACCCAAATCAGGGGGCCCAACCCGAGCAAGGCCGCCACCACGAAAAGTATCAACCCAGCCAGCAACATCTTACCCGGAGTAACCGAAGGCCAGCGCGGGTTGACACTGCGCCTCTCCGGGGAAGCAGGCCGGACCTTTCGTGGCCGGTCCTCTGGGCACCCTTCCGGTTCCCCGGGAGATCGGCGTAGAGCCGCTTCTCCGGCCTTTTTCAGTATCTCTTCAATCTCGTCCCGGTATTTTTCCGGCATAACCCCTCCGGAGTTCGAACTCCCAACCCAAAACCAACGTCACTACCCGGAGCAGTTGAAAGAGCGCTCCCAAACGGACCCTTCTCACCCTGGAAGCCTGGCTTCACCCCTGGTTCAGCCAGCGGTCCGCGGTCGATGGCGCCCACGATTTGATTATACAGGACCCGTTCAGGGCGGAGAAGGCCAAACTTGCTTTAACGTGTGGCCCGGCAGAGAGGGTCACCGCGAGAACGAAGAGGGGAAAGTTGTGTTGCCCCGCCGAAGGTGAAGCAACCCAACATAGCTTCAGTTTTCGCCGGGATCAGCAAGGCCGCTGATGAGCGCCATCTTCAGGGTGACGGCCCTGGTCAGGTTTCTTGTGCAGGCGTCCTCAGCCGAACCGGCCGGTGATATAGGCCTCAGTCCGCTCGTCCTCGGGGTTGGTGAATATCTGCCGGCTCTCTCCGTACTCGATCAACTCGCCAACCCGGTCCTGGGTGGCCATGAGAAAGGCGGTGTAGTTCGATACCCGCGCCGCCTGCTGCATGTTATGGGTCACGATGATGATCGAATACCTCTCCGACAGCTCCCGCATTAGCTCCTCGATGGCCAGCGTGGCTATGGGGTCCAAGGCGGAGCACGGTTCGTCCATGAGGATCACCCTGGGCTCGACGGCCAAGGCCCGGGCGATGCAGAGCCGCTGCTGCTGACCTCCGGAGAGGGCCAGAGCGCTCCCCTTGAGTTGGTCCTTCACTTCATTCCACAGGGCGGCCCGCTGAAGGGACCGCTCCACCAGCTCGGCTATATTACCCCGGTAACCGTTGATGCGGGGGCCGAAAGCAACGTTATCGAAGATGTTCTTGGGGAAAGGGTTGGGACGCTGAAAAACCATGCCGATCTGGTAGCGTATCTCAGTGGGGTCCGCCCCCGGAGCGTACAAGTCCTGCCCTTCGAACAACACCTTGCCCGACAGGCGAAAAGTGGGAATCAGGTCGTTCATGCGGTTGAGGCACCGCAGGAGGGTGCTTTTGCCACAGCCGGACGGCCCGATGATGGCGGTGATCCGGTTGCGGAGAAAGTCGAGAGTGACCCCGGTCACTACCTGTTTGGGGCCATAGTACACGCACAAGTCTTCGGCGCGCAGAATTGTATCAGCTTGCTCCAAGTATCACCTTGCGTATGGGCCTTGAAACTTGTTCCGGACGATCACCGCAGCCCCGTTCATAACGACAAGCACGAGGAGCAATACGATGATACCAGCGGCGGCGGCTTCGTGAAACCCGGCCTGAGGACGGGAGGTCCAGTTGAAAATCTGGATGGGCAGCGCCGTGAACCTGCTGAGGAGGCCGTCGGGCGCGAAGGGCACAAAGGTCAACGCACCCATTGCAATGAGAGGAGCGGTCTCCCCAATGGCCCGGCTCACCGCCAAAATCACCCCGGTCAGAATACCCGGAAAGGCCTGGGGCAGCACCAAGTGCCAGATAGTCTGCCACCGGGTGGCCCCCAACCCAAAGGCGCCCTCGCGGGTGGAGGGGGGCACGGCGCGGATGGCCTCTTCGGCGGCGATGATGATGATGGGTAGGATCAAAAGAGCCAGCGTAAGCCCGCCGGCCAGAACGCTCTTGCCAAGATCCATGCTGCGGACGAAAACCTCCAACCCCAATATCCCATAGACGATGGACGGCACACCGGCCAGGTTGGAGATATTGATCTGCACGATCCGGGCGAACCGGCTGCGGGCAGCGTACTCTTCCAGGTAGATGGCGGCGCCCACCCCCAACAGGAATGACGCCACCCCGGCGATGGTCACCAAGTAGATGCTGCCCAACAGCGCGGCCTGTATACCGGCCCGGTCCGGGTTCCGGGAAGGAAAGCCGGTTAGAAAGCTCCAGTTCACCCTCGACCACCCCTGGGCGACGATGTAGACCAACAGCACCGCCAGGATTGCAAGGGCAATACCCACAGCCAGCAGGCACAAGCCATTGAACACCCGGCCCTGCAATTTGCGCCGGGACATCCCCTTCCTGAAATCAGAGGGAGCGATTATGGCCATTACTCGTACTCCTCCCTGAACCGGCGCACGACGTACTGGCTCAACAAATTCATCAGCAAAGTGATGGAGAATAGGCTCAACGCCACCGCGAATATCGTCTTGTACTCCAGGGTGCCGGTCGGCGTGTCCCCCAAACTTACCTGCACGATGTAGGCGGTCATCGTCTCGATGGGGACCAGCGGGTTGAGGGTGAAGCTGGGGTTCTGACCGGCCGCGATGGTTACGATCATCGTTTCCCCGATGGCCCGAGAGGCGGCCAGGATGAAGGACGCCACGATTCCCGAAAGAGCTGCCGGGATGACCACTCCGGTGGAGACCTCCAACTTTGTGGCCCCCAGGGCGTAGGCCCCTTCCCGCAAGGCACGGGGCACGGCGCGCATGGCGTCTTCGCTGAGGCTGGAGACCATGGGCAGAATCATGATACCCATGACGATGGAGGCACTGAGGCCGTTAAAGACGGCGATGTCCTCGGAGATTCCCCGCAGCAGCGGCGTCACGAACAATAGCGCGAAGTACCCGTAGACCACCGTGGGTATCCCGGCCAGTATCTCCAGGACCGGTTTGACGGCCCGCCGGAACGCGTCCGGCGCAAACTCGCTCAGGTAGATGGCGCTCAGGAGGCCCAGGGGCAGCGCCACCACCATCGCTCCGATCGCCACCAGCGTGGTGCCCGCGACCAACGCCAATACGCCGAACTGCTTCGAGGCGAAGAGCGGGGTCCATTTGGTGCCGGTAACGAATTCGAGGACCGAAACTTCCCTGAAGAACTGGAAGGCCTCGAATACCAGCACCAAGACGATGCCGGCCGTGGTCAGGATCGAGACGGCACTACAGAGAAGAAGTAAGGTCCGGGCAATGCGTTCGGGGAGGAGCT
>CAYOAF010000068.1:0-10880 GCA_964401855.1 uncultured Dehalococcoidia bacterium | reverse complement strand
CCTTCCTTCACCTGGGCCAAGATCACCAGCACGATGAACAGGGAGATTATTATTTGGGCAACATTCAGGTAGGATTCCAAGAGGGGTTACCTCGGCGTAAATTCTCTGTTCTCCTCCCCTTGAGCAGCGGTAGCCGAGGGGATATTCCTCCGGTCGCCAGGGGATGGAGAGGAGTCGGTCTTGAGCGCTTCCAGTCCTTCCCGGACCAGTTGGTTGACCAGCTCAGGGTTGGCCTGGCCCCGGGTGATTTTCATCACCTGGCCCACCAGGAAGCGGGTGGCGGTATCCTTGCCGCCCAGGTAATCGGCCACTGCTTTGGGGTTGGCCGCTATCGCATCGGCAACCGCCGATTGTATTGCCGAAGAATCGTTGATCTGGGTGTAGCCCTTTGCTTTAACGATCCGGGCCGGGGCGTCCCCGGAGGAGAAAGCTTCTTCCAGCACGGTCTTGGCCACGGTCACGCTGATCGAGCCGGCATCGACCAGGTCAACGAGCTGTACCAGGTGTTTTGGCGTCACCCGAACGCCGGAGATGTCCATATTCTCCAGGTTCATCAGCCGGCTCAAGTCGCCCAGAATCCAGTTGCCGACGGCTTTGGCAAACCTCTCCAGAGCCACCCCCGAGAGCTGCTTTTGCCCCAAAGCGTCCTCGAAGTAATCTGCAGTGGCCTTGGAGTTGGTGAGTAACCTCGCGTCATACTCGGGAATCCCGTACATCTCGACCAAGCGGGATTTGCGCTGCATGGCAAGCTCCGGCAAACGGGCTCGGATCTCATCGACCCAAGCTTGATCGATGGCCAGAGGGGGCAGGTCCGGCTCGGGGAAGTAGCGGTAATCGTGAGCGTACTCCTTGCTCCTCTGGGAAATCGTGACGTTTCGCTCCTCAATCCAGCCCCGAGTCTCCTGGGTTACCTGCCCGCCGTCTTCAACAACCCGGCGCTGGCGTTCCGCCTCGTGTTGCAGCGCCAGAAACACCGAGCGAAAACTGTTCATATTCTTGACTTCGGTTCGTGTGCTGTACCCGGTGGCGCCAACGGGGCGGATACTGATGTTGGCGTCGCAGCGGAAGCTGCCGTCCTGCATGTTGGCGGTGGAGACCCCCAGGTACTGGAGGATGGAATGGAGGGACGTCAAGTAGGTGCGGACCTCCTCGGGAGACCGCAGGTCGGGGCAACTAACCACCTCCATCAACGGCACGCCCGAGCGGTTGACGTCCACCAGGCTGTAGGATTCTCCCCTGGCAGAGGGAAAGTGTTGGAGTTTGGCGACGTCCTCCTCCAGGTGGACCCGCTCGATAGCGATGTCCCTCCGTTGGTCATCCACCTCGATCTCGAGGTGACCGTCCACAGCCAACGGCAAGTCGTACTGAGATATCTGATAGCCCTTCATCAAGTCCGGGTAAGGGTAGTTTTTCCGGTCGAATTTGGAGCCCTCCAGTATGCGGCAACCGAGGGCCAGGCTGGTCATTATAGTGTGCTCCACCGCCTTGCGGTTGATAACCGGCAAGGCGCCGGGCAGGCCGAGGCACACCGGGCATACCCGGCTGTTTACCGGAGCCGTCTGGTAGTCGGCCCTGCAGGCGCAGAACATCTTGCTCTGGGTCTGGAGCTGGACATGAACTTCCAGGCCGATTACGGTTTCGTATTCCATGCTTCTTGGCCGGGCTGGCGGCGCCTATCGCGCACCTCAGTATACCAGGCAGCCTCGGTGGTAACAACGAGAATCGGCGGGTCCGTCAGCCGCTTCCCGGGTTCGTAATCAAGAGGGGAGGGTTGGAGCCCATCCAATAAGCCCTAGAGAACCTGGGTCCAAGCCCCATGACGATGCACAACGTGGGCCAGTAAAGCAACTCTGGTCAGGTGGTTGGCTAGGCCCAAAGTCTAGTGTCTCGTAAATGGATTGGTACCTGGCCTGTCATTCCGGCGAAGGCCGGGATCTAGCTAACGCTTCTCTGGATTCCGGCTTGCGCCGGAATGACGATGGTGGGGATAGAATGCCGCACAATGCAGCCGATGTAAAGCTATTTACAAGACACTGCACTAGGGAGACAACCCGGCTTCCTGAAGTGCTTTCAGAGCACACTTGCCGATGTCTTGGGGGCTGGGGATAATGGTGGCGCCGGCAGCCCTAAGTGCCTCCATTTTAGTCTCGGCGCGGCCGCTTTGCCCTGTTATGATGGCACCGGCGTGCCCCATCCGCTTGCCGGGAGGCGCTCCGGCGCCGACCACCAGGGCACAGACTGGCTTGGTGAATTCTTCTTTAATGTAGGCCGCCGCCTGTTGCTCCATGGTGCCGCCAATCTCGCCGATGAGGACCACCATGCCCGTTTCCGGGTCGTCGTTAAAGAGGCGCAGCACATCCATGAAACTGGTGCCGATTATCCGGTCGCCTCCGATGCCGACGCAACTAGACTGTCCTATGCCGTTTTCCGTCAACTGGGCCACTGCCTCGTAGGTGAGGGTGCCGCTGCGAGAGACCACCCCCGTACGCCCGGCATGATGGATGTTTCCGGGCATTATCCCTGCTTTGCACCTGGCTGCCGGGGTTATCAGCCCGGGGCAGTTGGCGCCGATGAGCCGTACCGGTTTGCTCTCCAGGTAGCGGGTAATCCGCACCATGTCCAACTCCGGGATGCCCTCGGTGATACACACGATCAGAGGCACTCCCGAGTCCGCCGATTCGACGATGGCATCAGCGGCGAAGGCCGGCGGCACGAAGATCAAGGACAGGTCGGCCCCCGTCTCCTCCACCGCCTGCTCCACCGAGTCGAAAACTGGGATTTTGTCGTCGAAAAGCTGGCCACCCTTGCCCGGCGTGACGCCCGCCACCACATTCGTACCGTAGTCGATGCAGGCCTGAGTGTGGAAACTCCCCTCCCGGCCGGTCATACCCTGCACCAAGACCCGGGTATTCTCGTCTACCAAGATTCCCATATCACCACCCGTTCCTTAGGGCTTTGCCTCAAAAATAGCCCAAGTCTTGTCATTCTTCGCCTGCGCTTCGCTCCGGCTCAGAATCTCCCTCCTGGGGTGAGATTCTTCGGTCGTCCGCCTACGGCGGGCTCCCTCAGAATGACAGTTTTGAGGCAAGGCCGTTCCTCAGGGTCTTTCCCGGCGTGCCCGCCGGGCGCCGGAGCATTTACGCGACCCGGCAAATGGCTTGGGCCGCCTCAGCCAGTGTTTCGGCGAAGATGACCGGCAGGCCCGAGCCACGGAGGACAGCCTTGCCCTCATCCACGTTCGTGCCCAGCATCCTCACCACCAGCGGCAACGTAGCCCCCTTCTCCTGGTAGGCCTGGACGATACCCTGGGCGGCGAGGTCGCAGCGGAGAATACCGCCGAAAGTGTTGACTAGAACCTTTTTCACCTTCGGGTCAGAGAGAATGATGCTCACGGCGCTGGCCACCTGTTCAGCGCTGGCGCCGCCGCCCACATCCAGGAAGTTGGCCGGCGGCGCCCCGGCGTTTCGCGCGGCGTCGAGGGTCGCCATGGCCAGCCCGGCGCCGTTGACCAGGCAGCCGACGTCGCCATCCAGATTGACGTACGAAATGTCCAGGTCCGCGGCCAGGGCCTCCAGCTCGTTTTCCTGCGAGCGGTCGCGGAGGGTTGCCAGCTTGGCGTGGCGAAACAGGGCGTCATCTTCCAGATTAATCTTGGCGTCCAGCGCCACCGCGCGGCCGTCGCCGGTGATGACAAGGGGGTTTATCTCTACCAGGGAGCAGTCGTTTTCGAGGAGCAGCAGGTACATTGCCTCAAGGATCTGGACCACTGCCCGGGCCGGCGTAGGCTCCAGCTGCAGCCAGCCGGCCAGCCGACGAGATTTATATGATGAGATGCCCATTCCAGGATCAATGGGCTCGATGTGGATGTCCTGAGGTCTCGCCGCGGCTACCTCCTCGATGTCCACGCCGCCATTCGGGCAGGCCAGAACTACCAAGCCGCGATACAACGGGTCGATGGTAATGGCCACGTAGACCTCCCGGCGAATGTCGGCCAGCGCCTCCACCAGCACCTGGTTCACGGGCAACCCCTGGGCGTCCGTCTGGTGAGTGACCAGGTTCTTGCCGAGCAACAACTCAGCAAGCTCTTCGGCTTCGTCGGGAGACCGCACGACTCGTATGCCCCCGGCCGTGCCCCTTCCGCCCGCGTGCACCTGGGCCTTCAGGAGCGCCTGGCCGCCCAATATCTGGGTAGCCCGCCGGGCCTCCAAGGGGGTGCTCGCGACCGCGCCGGTGGGAACTGGGATGCCGTAGCGCCGGAAGATGTCTTTGGCCTGGTACTCGTGAATCTTCATCGGTTCCTCTTAGGCCCTCCCAGTAGAGGCGTCAACAGACGAGCCAGTACCGTTGATTGAAGCGGGGAACCGGGCGTCCATGAGCCCGCGAGGTCCCCCGAGTCCATACCTCGGATGGACTCGGGGTATCGTAGTCGATGAGATTATTAAGCCACCGCCTTTCCAGGCACCAAGAACCTGCCGGTCTTTCAGGGGAGGTCATCCCCGTTCACCCGGCAAGTTCAGCAACCGCGGGCCGAGGTCCTCGTCTCTGCCGGACTTGCCCGAGCGGCCAGCGGCTTGCGGCCTGTCGGCCGCGCTCAGTCCCCCAAGGCACCGTCTTGGCCGGGGCTGTCCAGATACCGGAAAAGGTCAGCATCAGCCGACAGGATCACCGTGGTTCCTGTGTTCAGAACCTGCTGGTATGCCTCCAGGCTCCGGAGGAAGGCGAAGAACTCCGGGTCTTCTTCCAACGCGTCCGCCAGAATGCTGATCGCCTCGGCTTGGCCTTCGCCTCGCACTTGGTTGCTTGTTCGCTCGGCCTCGGCCAGGATGATCTCCCGGTCCTTGTTGGCTCCGGCGCGGATCTGAAGGTCTTGCTCGTCGCCTTCGGCGCGGAACTTGGTGGCGATCCGGTTGCGCTCGGCCCGCATCCTGGTGAAAATGGTGGGCGTCACCGAATCGGGGAAGTCGGCTCGCTTGATCCTCACGTCAATTATCCCGATACCGAAGGGCTCGTCTCTCTCGACGAAATACTGAACCGTAAACACGCTTCCGGCCGCTACCGTTTCCCCCTCCTGGATGCCCAGGTTCACGGTCCGGCTGGGCACATCGAACCCCGTGACGACGATGTCGAAGCCTTCTACTTGGCCTCCGTCCGGCCCGTCGGTCACCTTGATATCGGTCGCGGAGATGCCGCTTCTCGCATCTCCGTCGCGGTCGGCGTTGTCGGCGTCAAGAATATCGGAACTTATCTGGATATTGAACGACCGCCTGTCCGGACCGGGGACCACCATGCTTTCGGTTATTTCCTGAGCGACAATGCGCAGCCTGACCCCTTCCAAGACCTCCTCCAGCAAGGTGGTACGGGACTCGGTGCCCTCGATCAGGGGAAGCCCTTCCTTTTCATCGACAACCGGAATGCCGTCAGGATCGAGGACCGGCTCAGCGCCGATTATCTCGTTGCGGTCCCGGAGAGCGATCTGAGCACGGAGGGCGGAGGTGACGATGTCACCCAACCGGCTACGGGCATTGGCCTCGGTTTGCAGTGTCTTCCGGAACTGGAACACATCGGTGATCCGGTATCGGGCGTAGGAGTCGATGACTAGATTCTGTTTCTCTTTGTCGGGCATGGCGACCGGTGGAGCGTCGATGCGCAGGAGGCGCCGCTCGAAGCGAATCACGTTGTCCACAAAGGGCGCTTTCAAATAGATTCCCGGATCGACCCGTGTGCTCTTTACGTCCCCGAACCGCAGGACGAGAGCCTGCTGGGTTACGTCCACAACGAAGAGAGACTGGGAGAGCACTATGGCCGCTACTACAAGTATGACGGCAACAACAACCAGGGTTTTCATAGATGCATCGCTCCGTTTGAAAGGCTAGTCATTATGGGTTTGGATTGGGTCCGAGGGGAATGGGGGTCAGGCCGTCTTCGCCACCCAGTATCAACACGGCCTCGGATTCAGGGGACACGATGATCTTCGTCACCATCGGCAGGACATCCTCCATTGCCTCCAGGTAGAGTCTCTGGCGGGTTACGTCCCGGGCTTTATCGGATCTTGAGTACTCGTCCAGAACGGCCTTGAACCGGGACGCCTCACCCGCGGCCCTGGCGATGCGCGCCTGAGCGAAGGCTTCGGCTTCCCTCTTTATCCGCTCCGCGTCACCCCTTGCCCTGGGGATGATGTCGTTTTCGAAGGAGCGCGCCTGGTTAATCTTGGTGTCCCGCTCCTGCCGACCCCGCAACACGTCGTCGAAAGCGTCCCGGACCTCTTCCGGCGCTTTCACGTCCTGGAGTTGCACGTTCAGGACATTGATGCCGGTGGTGTAGCTGTCCAAGATCTGCTGGAGCCGTTCCCTGGTCGATGCCGCCACTTCCTCCCTCCGGAGCACCAGCACGTCGTCGATGGAACGCTGGCCCACCACCAACCGCAGGGCAGCCTCGGCGGCGTCTTTCAACGTGCGGCCGTCAGGCTCACCGGGGAGGACGGAACGGCCTGGCGTTTGCTCTCCGGGATCGTCGACCCGAAACAGAAACCCGTTCAGGTCCTTGATGTTGTACTGGACTACCATCGCCACGTCGACGATGTTCAGGTCACCACTGATCATCAGGGCTTCGTCCGGGAAAGCGGAGATGGCCCCCGTGTCAGTCCCGCGGAACCCCAACTCCATCCGCCGGGTCTCCGTGACCTGGACCACGTTCTTCTTTCCAATGGGCGTCGGCCACCACCAGTGCAGGCCGGGTTGTTCCACAGGGTTGCCCTGTACCTCCCCGAAGAGCCGGAGGGCGGCGTTCTCGCCGGGGCTGATGGTGTAAATCCCCGAACCCAGCCAAATAACCACGATCAGGGCGATGATGCCAAATACCACCAGTCCCACGCCACCGCCGCCCAGCCGTTTGCCGATTGGACCCAGGGCGTCTCGGATGCGGCCCAGTATCTGGTCGAAGTTCACTTCGGGTTGCCTAGAGCTTCCAGGTGGGTACATTATTCAGCATCCTCTTAATTAGGAGATTCGGGCCTGGTAACCCCTGGCCTTGCCATGTAAACCAGGCGCACCGTCGTTGATCCATATGATTCTACCACCAAGTGCGTGGAGAAACCACACCGGGCAAGGGCCGTGGACCGCATAACGGCAGAAGGACTGCCCAACACCGGCGCAAGCAGGCCGGAAACGGGCTCGGCCCGAAGCAACGCCGAGATAACCCGGTAGCACGGTCTTACATTATCACTATCACTTCGACATCACTATCACTTCAACGGGTGGGTAGGAAAAGCAAACCATACTTGGTAGACTAGGCGCTGATAGGTCGTGACGCGGCGGGATAACCTACGGAACGCGAGACGTGAAGGGGACGAGGCCCATGGGCGACACCGGACTGAATGTAACAACCGGAAGCGATATGACCCGCATCCAGGTCTCTTGTGAACACCAGAATGGGCTGATCTACGTGGTGCCCGCTGAGCGAAGTTGGGTCTGCTCCGGCGAGAACCTGCCGGGTCACGCACTGGCCGGCTTCCTCCGCGAGCTGGCGGCAATGCAACTGCCCGCAGTCCAAGACCTGATGAAGCAGTGGGGTATCTACTATCGCAACCTGCCCCGCGGTGGTGGCGAAGCCGCATCCCCCGGCGATGACCCTGCTGGCTGACTCGTCCGCAACGGCCCGGCAAAGGTGTGGAGGGCAGTAAAACCGAAGCCTGGTCAGGCCCGGCGCACCTGGGAAAGCGGAAAGACGCTAGTGGGCGGCGAATTTGAGCCGCCTGGTTACCGCAGGCCCTGCCTCAACAGGCAAAGCGCCCGGTCACCACCCCGGTTCAGCAGGGGTTGCGGCCGGAGTGGGGTCATTTTGGCTGGACAGCGTAGGCGCCGGCTGGGGAACCAGAGGCGGAAGCGGCGGCGGCGAATAGGGCGGCGGCGGCGGCGTTACGGCCGGGGTCCCCGGCTCACCTCCAAAATCGTCATCACCAAGGATGCCGTTCAGCTGGTCCCCGGACACTGTCTCATGTTCGATCAGGTACTCGGCGAGACGAACCAATTTGGGCTTGTGAGTGACCAGAATCTCCTCCGCCCGCCGGTAGGCCATGTCGATCAACTCTTTGACTTCCACGTCGATCTCTTCGGCCACCTTGTCGCCGTAGTCGCGCTCTTCGCTGAGTTCCCGGCCCAAGAAAACCAACTCTTGCCGCTTCCCGAAGGTACGCGGCCCCAGGGACTCACTCATGCCATAGCGCTTAATCATGCTCAACGCGATCTTGGTCCCGCGCTCCAGGTCGTTACTGGCTCCAGTGGTAACCTCGTCGAATATCAGCTGCTCGGCAACCCGCCCGCCCATGGTGACGACCAGCATGTCCAAGAACTGATTTTTGGTCCAAAGGTACCGGTCCTCATCGGGCAAAAGGGAGGTGTGGCCTCCCATGGCCCCTCTAGCCACGATGGAAATCTTGTGGACGCGGTCGGCATGGGGCAATATCCAGGCTGAAAGTGCGTGGCCGGCCTCATGGTAGGCAGTCATCTCTTTTTCTCGGGGGCTTATAACCCGGCTCTTACGCTCTGGGCCGGCGATAATCCGTTCCACCGCCTCCTCGAACTCCTCCATGAAGATGGCCTTCTTGTTGAACCGGGCGGCCAGCAGGGCTGCTTCGTTGATCAGGTTCGCTAGGTCGGCGCCGCTGAACCCTGGTGTCTCCTTGGCCAGAGTTTCCAGGCTTACTTCCGAGGCCAGGGGTTTGCCGGCGGCATGAACCTTCAAAATCGCCGTGCGTCCCACCACATCCGGCAAGTCCAGGGTGACCCGGCGGTCGAAACGGCCGGGGCGCAGCAGTGCCGGGTCCAGAATGTCCGGCCGGTTCGTCGCGGCCAGCACGATGATGTTGGTGTTGGTCTCGAAGCCGTCCATCTCAACCAGAATCTGGTTCAGTGTCTGCTCCCGCTCGTCATGCCCACCGCCCAGGCCGGCTCCCCGATGGCGGCCCACGGCGTCGATCTCATCGACGAAGACGATACAAGGCGCGTTGCGCTTGGCCTGGTCGAACAGGTCGCGGACCCGCGCCGCCCCTACGCCAACGAACATCTCGACGAATTCGCTTCCGCTGATGTGAAAGAAGGGTACGCCCGCCTCACCGGCCACCGCCCTCGCCAGCAGCGTCTTGCCGGTTCCCGGCTGGCCCACCAGCAAGATCCCCTTGGGGATCCGGGCGCCCAGGGAAAGGAAACGCTCCGGGTACTTGAGGAACTCCACCACTTCCTCAAGCTCGTTCTTAGCCTCGTCCGCCCCGGCCACGTCGGAAAAGGATACCCCGGGGCGGTTGAAGGGCATCATCCGGGCGCGGCTGCGGCCAAAGCTCATGGCCTGGTTGTTGCCTCCTTGAGCCTGGCGCATCATGAACAAAATGAGGCCGCCAAAGAAGATCAAGGGCAAGAAGTTGAGCAGCAGCCCGAAGAGGCTGCTGAGGCCGCTGGAACCCTTGAATACGACTTCGACGCCGCCGGGCGGACCCACCTCGACACCGCTCTCTAGCATCAGGCCGACTACGTCCATGTCGGCGCCAATCCTGCTGGTGAAACGGTCCGCGCCAGCCCGGCCAGTGGCACGCGGGTAGACAACAAGCTTCCTGCCGTCGACCAGGATCTCGCGAATCTCGCCGTTCTTGGCCATGGCGATAACGGTGGTCAGAGGCTCTTCGTTTCTTCCCCCGAAGCTGGGCAGCAGGGTGTAAAAAATTACAATGATGCCGATGATTACCAGGAGATAAACGAAGCTATTTCTCAGCCACCGGTTATTCCCCATGCTCACCTCTCACAAACCGCTACCCAACGCCCACAGATCCCTACCTTAATATTCTAGCGGAGCACGTGTAAAATTGCAAAACCGCCAACGCTCGGCGCCGCCATATAACCCCTCTACGGCCATTGGGTCTGGGGAGGAGGATGGCTGGGCGTTCGCAGTCTCAGCGATTACCATGCCGGCTATTGGCCGTTGTTAATGTATAATATCGAGATTCGGATACGGGAGGAGGAGGAACAAATCGGTCTGGGCGTCTCCCGGCGCTCCGAGGGGGCCAATAGCCTCCTCGGGGACACCTTCAGATGATAGCGGGCGGCTCAAGAGAAGAACCCACCGATTAGCCAGGTGGAGGGGTGGCCCAGGACCAAATCATATCAGGAGAGATCAATACCCATGACGCCCGAGGAAGTAGTGCGCTTTTGCCGCGACAAGGGTATCGACATCATAGACCTCAAGTTCACCGACGTTCCGGGCACCCTACAGCATCTCTCCCTACCCCTCGCGGAGCTGACCGAGAAGAACATGCAGGATGGCTATGGGTTTGACGGCTCAAGCATCCGGGGGTTCAAGGTCATCAAAGAGAGCGACATGCTCTTGCTCCCTGATCCCAACACGGCATACATCGACCCTTTCTTCAAGATACCCACCCTCACTATTCTGTGCAACGTGCTGGACCCGGTCACCCGGGAGAACTACTCCCGGGACCCCCGGTGGGTGGCGCAGAAAGTTGAGCAGTACCTCAGGGGCACCGGCATCGCCGATACCAGCTTTTGGGGCCCCGAGATGGAGCACTTCGTTTTCGACTCGGCCCACTTCGACCAGGACCAGCGGAGCGGCTACTACTTCATCGACTCCGATGAAGGCGTCTGGAACTCGGGGCAACCCACCAGCCTGGATGGCGGCCCGAATCTGGCGTACCGTCCCCGCTACAAGGAAGGCTACTTCCCGGCGGCTCCCATGGACACGTTCCAGGACCTCCGGTCCGAGGTGGCCTTGAGGATGGCCGACTTCGGCATCCACGTTGAGAAGCACCACCATGAGGTCGCCACTGCCGGGCAGGCGGAGATCGACGTCCGCTACGATACCTTGGTCAAGACCGCCGACGG
>CAYOAF010000067.1:0-14132 GCA_964401855.1 uncultured Dehalococcoidia bacterium | reverse complement strand
CAATAACCATGCCTATTTGACGCCGGGGCTTCTTCACCATGCCGTTCCTCTGTCAATAGACATTCGCTCCTCACCCCTGGTGCTATGGGAGAGTATACACCCGCATTTGAGCGCTCCGGAGACGCCGACTGTACCCGGATTGACAAATCGTAGCGCTGCCTGTAATTTTGAGCCCAGAAGCCGGGGCTCAGACTGGAAGAACCGTCAGGAGAAGCCCCGTTGCGGAAAGCGATTTTGCGATGTTTTGCGGAGACAGGCTCTCACGTTCGCCGCCAAAGGAGGAGCTATGACACAGCAGGAGAAGGAGTACACCTGGGACGACCTTAAGGCCGCCATAGGTGAGGACTTCTCAGGGGGCGAGGTACAGACAGCAGCCGACCCGGTGGAGCGGAGCGCCGTTCGACGCTACTGCGAGCCGCTGGAGTTGGACTGTCCCCTTCACTACGACGACGAGATAGCCAAGCAGCACGGCTATCAGGGCATTATCGCGCCGGTCAGCAGCATCAACCGGACCTTCTCCTACCCGGCCATCTGGAAACCGGGTGACCCCTCCCGATGGCCCAGCCCAGACCTGGACGCCCGGGCCGACCGGCAGGCTGCCGGCAGCGGCCAAGGGCGGCCCCTCCCCATGCCCAAGACCACCGCCAGTTTCGCCACGGACGTCGAGATCGAGTACCTAGCGCCGGTCTACGTGGGAGATACCCTGACCACAAAAGGGAGAAAACTGGTGTCGGTGGTTCTGAGGGAAACCCGTGTCGGCTACGGCGCCTTCACGGTCTTCGAGAGCGAGATCAGCAACCAACGGGGAGAATTAGTGGCCAAGACGCGGACCGGAGGCTACGCCTACAACCCGCACCCCAAGGGGTAGCACCCCCCCCCTGGTCCCAGGGGCGCCAAGGACCTATCCCCACACCGTTCAGGAGGGCAATAAACCATGGCCGATTGGGCAAAGCAGCGCTATTTCGAAGATGTCGCCGAAGGCACGGAGCTTCCTCCCGTGACCATCCACCTGACGGTCCAGCGCATGGTCATCGAGGCCGGGGCCAACCGGGACTTCTCCCCTATCCACCACAACACCCGCGTGGCCCAGTCGCAGGGGGCGCCCGAGATGTACATGAACAACGTCTTCATCCAGGGCATGTGGAACCGCACCGTCCAGGAGTTCATCGGCCTTGACGGCCGGATCAAAAAAGTGGGCCCCTTTCGGATGAAGATATTCAACACTGTGGGTGATTCCGTGGTCACCAAAGGGACCGTGAAGAAGAAGTGGCAGGAGGGTGGGGAGAACCTGTTGGAGTTGGAGGTCTGGTCGGAGAACTCAAAGGGCGTCAGTGTGGGCCCGGGCCCGGTCCTGGTGGCCCTGCCTTCCCGGCCGGGCTAGTGATTCTTTCCGGTATTCGGACCTGCAAAAACCGTTCGTGGTGAGCCCCTCGGCCGGGCTACGCCCCTTAACCCGCCCGAGCTTGTGGAACCAGCCTAGCGGCCTTTCCAGACCGGTCTCCGCTTTTCCACGAAGGATCTAGGGCCCTCCCTTGATTGCCAGTCCTCCGATGCCCGCAGCTTCGCCGCTATTCCGGGCTCGATGTCCCAGGCCCGGGTGCCCGGATTGGGATACTCTAGCGGGACGTCCAGGCTCTTGGTCACCATCTCCTTGGCGACCCGCGCCGAAATGGGCGAGTTCTCGTTGATCCGGTCGGCCATCGCCACGGCTTCCGCCATGAGCTGGTCCGCAGGCACCACCTTGTTGATCAACCCGTGTCGCAGGGCCTCTTCGGCGCTGATTCGGTCGCCGGTCAAGAACATCTGCATCGCGATCTTGATGGGGATGTGCCGGGGAAGCCGGTGGACCCCGCCGGAGCCCGGATAGCTGCCGGTGTTCCGGATCTCAGGCACGCCGAAGCTGGCGTTTTCAGAGGCGATGATGATGTCGCAGGCCATGGCGATCTCCAGGCCGCCCCCGAGACAGTAGCCGTTGACGGCGGCAATGATGGGCTTCCAGATCTCCCGGTGCACCAGGCCGCCCTCCTGCACATGAGAGTCTCGGGCCTCCCTCTCCGTGTTGCTCATCGCCCTTTGCTCTTCGGTGGCCGTAACCATGGCCTTGATGTCGGACCCGGCGCAAAACGCCTTTTCGCCCGCGCCCGTGAGGATGGCGATCCACACCTCCGGGTCCTCGGCGAAGTCGGTCCAGACATCGAACAGCTCTGAGTTGGCTTCGAAGCTTACCGCGTTCATTACCTCAGGGCGGTTGATGGTTATGAAAGCCGTTCTGCCGCGCTTCTCGTAAAGTACATTCTTGTATGGCATGGAATTCTAACCTCACACATGATTTTCCGGACGGCCGCCGGCGAAACCTATACAGCCACCCCGCCCTGGACCGCGCCATGGCCGCGCTCTAGGGCTTGCAGGTTCAGGTCGATGCTGCGGGCAGGCAGGGTTTCGCAGAGCATCTCCCGGTACTGGTCCATGGTTCCCGGCAGCAGGTCCGTGCCCACCAGAGCGCCCAGCATCACGATGTTGGAAACGATGGGCGCGCCCAACTCCATGGCGACCTCGGTTGCCGGCACATACCAGGCCTTGCGGGACAGGCGGGTGACGGCGCCACGCAGGTCTTCCCACTCGGGGTAGGCTGCCACTCCCATGCCGACCGTTACTGGAGGCAGTGGGCGGGTGTTGACGATGCAGGACACCTCGGGGTTGCCGTACTCGGAGAGGATGCGCAGGGTTTCCATCGGCTCCAGGCCCACCACAATGTGGGCGCGGCCATGGGGGATAAGCGGGCTGTAGGCGCGGCCCTTCGAGACGCGGATATGGCTCATCACCGCGCCGCCGCGCTGGGAGACGCCATAGGTCTCTCCGATGGCTATCTCGTACCCCAGCTTCGCCAGGACCTTGCCAGCCAGGCGCGCCGCCAGTACATTGCCCTGTCCGCCCACGCCGCATACGATGACATTGAGAGGGTCGTGCAACAACGTCGCCTCAGCCATTATTGGGCTCCTTGGTTATGGCCCCTTCAGGGCAGATCGAAGCGCACACCCCACACCCGATGCACACGGCTTCGTCGATGCGCGCCTTTTCGAGGTCCCGGTCCCAAGTCAGGCCGGGACACTTGAACACGCGGATACAGTATCTGGCGCACCCGCACGCCTCTCCCAGGCACCAGCCCGGGTCCACGGTCATCTGGAAATCGGGCTTGGCGTCGCGGGGCCGCAGAAGCGTGCAGGGGTGGCGGAAAACCAGCACCTTGACGCCCTCCGCCTCGGACTGCACCAGTTCCACCAGTTTGTCCGTCGCGTCGTCCACTACGTAAGGGTCCACCACCTCCACGGTGGCGCCGGTGGCCCGGGCCATGGCCTCGGCATCCACCCGGGGCGCCTCGGCCCCCATGGCGTTGCGGCCCACTCCCGCGTGGGTCTGGAAGCCGGTGAGCGCGGTGGCCCCGTTGTCCAGCAATGCCAGGGTAAAATTGGAACGGTTATACTGGGCGTTGATCAGCGCCGGGATTGCGGCGTGAAAGAACGTGGAGTCCCCGCAGAGGGCCACCACCGGCTGGTTGTTGCCGAACTGGCGCAGCTTCCCAAGCCCCGAGGCGATGCCGGCCCCCGAGCCCATGGCTGAAGCGGTCCTGGTAATGTTGTAGCCGGTGACTCCCCGGCGGTCGAGGGCGTAGCACCCGATATCCCCGGTGACTACCCCGTCCCTACCGTCCAACCGCATGCCGTTCTTGATGGACCACAGGCTTGCCCGGTGGGGACAGCCCGGGCACCAGACCGCCTCCCGCGCCACGACCATCGTGTCGCCCAGCCTCTGGGCCTCGTCCCGGTACCTGGCGTCCACCAGTTGATACTCGACATCCGCGATACCCGCCACCGCCTCAATGAGGGTGGTTGGAGTAAGCTCGCCGGTGCGCGGCAGTTGGCCGCTTTCCTTGCCGTAGATTCGCTCCGGACCGCCGGGCCATTTGTTTTCCGCCGCCAGCCTGCGTAGGCTTCCTTCCAGGAAGGGCTCAATCTCCTCAGACACCAGGAGGCGGGACGCGCGGGCAATGTGCTTCAGGATAAAACGCTCCGGCAGAGGAGAGGTTGTGCCCAGATGTAGGATGCCCACCTGGTCGTGCAGCCCCAGAAACTCCAACGCCTCGGAGGCGTATAGCCGTGAGCTTCCAGCGGCGACCACCACCAGGTCGGCATTGCCGGGCCCCTCGTAGAAGTTGAAGGGAGACTCCTCGAACATCTCCTTGACTCTCTCGACCTTCTCCAGCAAGGCCTTGTGCTTGGGGACCACCGGCGTGGGCACGTAGGTCTGCGAGGTGTCCAGAAGCGATGTTTGGATCACATCCGAGAGCGGCCCAAGCTCCACGATCCCCGTGGCGTGGGAAACCCGGGTGCACCCCCGTATGATTACGGGGAGCCGGAGATCCTCGGAGAGATCGAATGCATAGCGGGTCATTTCCTTGGCCTCTTGGGCCGTGGACGGCTCCAGCAAAGGCATGTTGAGCCAGTGTATTAGGCCCCGAGAGTCGCCTTCCGCGGCACTGGACCATCCCTCGGGGTCGTCGCTGACCACGATGACGTAACCGCCGGGGGCGCCTATCAGATTGGCGTGGGCCAGGAAGTCCAGCGCCACGTTGAGGCCCTCTTGTTTCATCACCGCCAGGGCCCGCAGGCCGGTGGTCGCCGCCCCCGCAGCAACCTCGGCGGCCACCTTCTCGTTTACCGACCATTCAACGTATATGTTCGCCTCAGCGGCGACACGGGCCAGGGATTCCAGCACCTCGGTGGAGGGGGTCCCCGGATAGCCCGCCGCCACCCGCACCCCTGCCTCCAGGGCGCCGCGGGCGATGGCTTCATTGCCCAAGAGTAGCTCTCTGGCTCCGGGAGCATCGGCGGCGAGGGTTGGCATCATATACCTCCGTTAGTGTCCCTTAAATGGGGCGAAATCCCCCTGTTTCCCCCCTTTATAAAAGGGGGGAAACAGGGGGATTTCGTCGCTATCTGTTCACGGCACATCAGAAGCGTGCTATTCCACAGCCAGCTTGGTTTTTGCGGGATGTCATTTTGAAGAGCGGAGCGATGACGAACCTCGGTGCACCAATGAGATTTTTCGCTTCGCTCAGAATGACACTCTCTAAAAACCAAGTTGCCTGAGCGCTAGTCCTGGATCAAGCGCGACGCGACCTCCGGGCGAAGTTTCATGAACAGCAGGTCTCCGGCGTCGCCAGTGCGCTCGGCCACGCGCCGGAAGGCCCGGCGCTTCTTGTTCATCGCCGCCTCCGCCAGATGATCGTAGCTTGCCTGGGGCAGCGGCTCTGTTTCCAGGAGACCCCGGGCCACGGCAGCTTCCACCAGCCGTTCCCCGGCCTCCGTGCGCACCAGCAACGTGTTCCAACCCTCGATGCCCTCGGCGGAGCCGACGGAAACGTCGGCCAACTCGGCGGTCATGTCGGGGCACAGCTCACAGGCAGGGCGAATATAGGTCCGCACCTCCTCCAGGGGGATGTTGGTGCTGCTACCGTTTGCCTGGACCTCGAATACCGAAGCGGGAGGCGGCGGCACGTCGGTCTTGGCAATCGCGTCCGGGGGAGCCACCTGGGCCAACTTCGACAAGAAATCGTAGGAGAGGGCCCAGGTGCAGAAGAGACCGATGCGCAGGGTAATCCTTGGGGAGTTGCTCCGTTCCGCGTAGGGCGAAGCCGCCATACCGGCGACAGCCTGGAGCTGGCAAGGCGTTCCCACAACCCCCAACCGTCCCTCGCCTCGATTGCGGTTCAGGGCCTCCAAGGTGGGGGCGGCCAGGTAGCTGGAGCCGGCGCATTCCAAGACCTCCTCCGGTGTAGAGGCCACTACGCCGCGGGGAACTCCACCCTGGTTGCGAGTCAGAACGGCCGATTCAATCACCCCATCTTCCAATGCGGCAAGCACCAACGTGGTAACGGTCCCGCCGTACTGCGCCCGGGACTGTACCTGGGCATCGGTGCTGCGGGCCACCAGCACCTGTCGCACTTCACCGAGGGGCTCGCCGCCATAGCGGACGCCGTGGAGTTGATCGTTGGCGGCGTCCAGGTCAAAATCGAAGCGAGGGCAGAAGGAGATACACCGGGAGTAAGTGACCGGGCAAGACTCCATCACGGCGACCCTGCCCTGGAAAGGCTTCAGGTACGGGCATAGGCCGCTGCAGGCGCCACAAAAGGTGCAAAGACCGGCATCCAGGATCCGCTCCCGCAGCTGCTGGAGGCCTCCAGTCGTTGTGGTCATCGGCTCCTCCGATTCCGTGCTTCTGATTCTGTGCCGGCCGGGCAATCCGCCGCCGTGGCCCGGCGGGCCTGTCCCGTAGGGGCGATTGGCCAACCGTCCATGCACCGCCGAGACCCAATCCCTCGGGACCTGCCTCGGTAACCATTGGATAGGCCCTCAACCAAGCGGCGCCACTGGATTATACACGACCCTCGCGGGTCAATAAACTTCGGGGTCAATGGGCCAGATGCGAAAGGTCGAGCCGCTCCATCAAAATTGAGCGAATGTGTAGGCCGGCCAGCCTCTACTCGCCTGCTCCAGCTTTTGCAACCCCCATCGGCCCTACCCGGCCATCGGACAGCCGCCAAGGTGTTCAGCCTCGGCTCGGAGGCATCACCCGAGCAAGAAAAAGAGAGGGGGGTGGTCACCGGACAAAGCGATGGTATACTACCCAGTGCGACGGGACCCTCCGGTCATTCCGTCACAATCGTTTTCAGCCAGTGAGGTCCATTTCAGACCGTCGCGCGGCACATAGGGAGATACGGCATGTCGTTCCTACAGTTCCTCATAGATGATATGTGCGCGAACCTTTCGGTCGAGGTAATGACCAGATTGGTGACAGAGCGGTTGACCGAAGGCCCGTGCACTATTGATGACCTTGCCCGGAAAGTCGCGGGCTGGGACCTAACGCTGGACCTGAGGAGCGCCCAGATCCTGGCTCAGGCCGGTGTTGACTCCCTCAAAGAGGGTGGAGATGTCCTCGTCGTGGACGGCGGCATCTCCCTGGCTCGGCCGAAAGCAATGGTATGAGCCATCCACAATTCAGTCCTAACAGTTGCGCCACCGGATGACCAAGCACCCTCGATCCTGCTACATGAGTGATTGGTTGCCAGTCACCCAATAGGAACTCTCTAACTCCATCTTGAACAAACGGAGGAGATCATGTGGAATCAGTGGAACACGGGCGCCTATACCGGGATGATTTCTGAACTCACCGCGATCAAGGGGCACAATAACGATACCCTCAATGCCTACGTGTCCCGTCCCTTGGGATCGGGGCCCTTCCCCGGGATCGTGCTGGTGCATCACCTCCCCGGCTGGGACGAGCTGTACCGGGAGTTCTCTCGGCGGTTCAGCGAGCACGGGTACCTGGTAATCTGCCCCAACCTCTACCAGCGGTTCGGCGACGGAACGCCCGAAGAGATGGCGGCGACGGCCCGGGCTGCGGGCGGAGCATCCGACGATGTGGTGCTGGGAGACTGCAACGCGGCGGCGGACTATCTGCGGTCCCTGCCCATCAGCAATGGCCGTGTGGGGATCATCGGGACTTGCTCCGGCGGGAGGCATGCTTTCATGGTGTCCTGCCGGTCGAAGAGTTTCGACGCCCTGGTGGAGTGCTGGGGGGGCAACGTGGTGATGGCGCCGGACAAGCTGACGGAGCAACAGCCGGTATCACCCATAGACCTCACCGAGGGCCTCTCGTGCCCGATGCTGGGCCTCTTCGGCAACGATGACCAGAGCCCGTCACCGGACCTGGTGAATCAGCACGAGGCGGAGCTGAAGAAGCACGGAAAGGAGTACGACTTCCACCGCTACGACGGCGCCCCGCACGGCTTCTGGTACTACGACCGGGCCAACTACCGACCTGAACAAGCGATGGACTCCTGGAAGAAGACGTTCGAGTTTTTCGGCAAACACCTCCAGGCTTAAGGGTTCGCCGGTCGGGTCCGCACTCAATCGTGGACCAAGTGTGCGACGCGCTCTGGGAGTTTGCGCAACCTGGAATCCCAGCTCTGATCGTACCTGGGAACCACGAGCGGTCGAAGTCGCCCGCTTCAATCTGGCCGGCGCACCCAAACATTCATGTCTTTGATACACCGAAGACGTACCGGTTTGCGGTGTGAGGGACTTCCGTTGCCGTTTCGGGATTTCCATTTGTCCACGATGCTGACGGCGCCGTTCCTCCGGTCCGTCTTCCCGAGTTCGAAGAGCTTCCAATTGAAGGTCAACATGCACCGCCGGCCTCAAAGGGATGCTCCAACCTTCGCCGACTCCCCACAATGCCGGACTGAGTGGCAGCCGATATCGAGCGCCCAAAAAAACAAGCCAGTCAACAGCTTGGCCAGGAACTGGATCGTATCCGGAGGAAGAACATGGCCCCACTGCAACCGATCGAATATGCCGATGCCCAGCCGTCCGTGCGAGAAGTCTACGACGAAATCAAGCACACTCGCAACGTCGAGGACGTGAACAACTTTTGGAAGTCCCTGGCGCATCATCCTGCCACGCTGAAGCGTACCTGGGAAAGCCTTAAGGAAGTGATGGCTTCGGGCGCGTTGGACCCACTGGTCAAAGAGATGATCTACATTGCTGTCAGCGCGACCAACAACTGCCAATACTGCATCCGCTCCCACTCGGCCGCAGCCCGGCAGAAAGGGATGACGGACGACATGTTCGGAGAGTTGATGGCGGTGGTGGGAATGGCCAACGAGACCAACAGCCTGGTCAACGGCTACCAGGTCCGGCTGGATGAGGCCCTGAAGGATTGACCCGGGGTTTCGCCCTTCGTCAACCCGCTATACCGGGTCCTGTCACCTCGAGATCCCAGTCCAAATATCACTGACCAGCCACACTTGTCTCATTTTGGCCTTCCTCCGGTCCTTGCGTCCCCGCCAAGCCCCCGAGAATCGTAGTCTATCCCCTGTAAGGCGCCGTGATCAATCCCGGTTCTGTCCGGCCTCTCCCGGCGCATTCTCTATCCCGTGGCGGCGGGAGGTGTGCCCCGGGACCCTTCGGGCCGCAACCACCCGGCCGTTTTCCAGCATTGACAGAGAAATCGCGGGTGGGTAGGCTGTGAGCACCAGACATCGGTGTCCATATCGGGTGCTTTTGGTGGGATATGGGAGTCGTCCGCCACCGGTTCGGCTGGCTTCCCTACACCCTGGCAATGGTGGCGCACAGCGTTAGTCGAAGGAGGCAGCCATGTTTACGTTGGAGGTACTCAATCCTGTCGCTCAGAGCGAGGGCGACATCAATGTGAGCGGCGCCGCGCGCCGGCCCCGCTCCCTGGACGGCCTGACTCTGGGGTTGCTGTGGAATTCAAAGCGCGGCGGTGAAATCGCGCTGAATAAAGCCGGCGAACTCATCAGCAACAAGTTCAAAGACGTCAAAGTGATACGTTACGACGGCTCCATGCCTTGCGAAAAGGGGCTCATGGAGAGAGCCAAACAGGAGTGCGATGTATTCATCGGCTCCACCGGAGATTGAGGCTCCTGCACGTCGTGGATTGTCCACGACCTGGTTGTCATGGAGAAGGCGGGTAAACCCAGCGTCGGCATCGTTTCCGTCGGCTTCGAGCGGGACGCCATGGCCACCGCCCGCGCCTTCGGCCTGCCCAAGTTCCGCTATGCCTTGTTTCCCGAAGTCCTCACCGGCCTGACTCCAGAGCGGATCGAGCAGGATGTGACCGACGCCGTAGACCGGATGGTGGAGGTCCTCACCACCGATGCCGACGGCGACGGCAACTCCCCCGCGGTGAAGGCCAAGTCCGCCGAGCTGATGAAGATCGACGCCACGGACTGGAGCGACGCCTTCGACAAGATGAACCGGCAGTTCCTGGAGTTCGAGTGGGGCGACGGCTTCCCCATCGTGCCCGCCACGCCGGAAAAGGTGGAGCGGATGCTGAAGGGCACCACCCGGAGCCCTGGCGACGTCATAACGGTTCTTCAGCCCGGTTCCGGCCTCGCCACTGTGGAGAAGATCGCCATCAACGCCGTGATGGCCGGCTGCGAACCGGTACACCTGCCCATCCTCATCGCCACCTGCGAGGCCTACACCGGTCTGGGAGACCGGGTTCGGGGCATGGCCATGTCCACCAGCTCCCATGCCCCGCTCATGGTCGTCAACGGGCCGATCGCCAACGAGATAGGCATCAACTCCAAGCGCTGCGCCCTGGGGCCGGGGGCCCAGTCCCGCCACAACGTGGTCCTGGGCAGGGCCCTCCGGCTCATCATGATGAACGTCGGACATTGTTACCCCGGACACATGGACCTGGACACCATCGGGTCGGCCCGCAAGTTCAGTATGTGTGTCGCGGAAAATGAGGAGGAGAGCCCCTGGGAATCTCTCCACGTGGAGAAAGGGTTTGACAAAGAGGAGAGCACCGTGTCTCTCTTCGCAACCAGAGACGAGATAGATGTAAACGACCTGGAAAACTGGACGCCGGAGGGCGTACTGAACAGCTTCGCCTTCTTCGGTGCCATCCCAGGAGGCGAGTACCTTTCACAAACTCACCCCGGACAGGACCCCTACTATCGGATGCTGCTCATGTTCGGCCCGGAGCACGCCAACATCTGCGGAAAGGCCGGCTGGTCCAAGAAGGCGGTACGCGAGTACGTCTTCCACCAGTGCCGCATCAGCGCCAAGCGGCTTCTGAACAAGCCGCGCAACGCCCCCGATACGATCCGCACCCATTGGGAGTGGCTGATGAACCTCTCCGAGTGGGAACAGGATCAGATAATCCTGCCGGTGATGGAAAACGCCAATAACATCGAGATTGCGGTGGTGGGCGGTCCCGCCGGGAAGAACCTGCTCTACCGGTGCATCGCGCCTCCCTCCACCGCCGCCATAAAGGACCGGGCCTAGGCACAGAGTGAGCTTTCCGCTCGCCGGCGAGGCCGGGGGCATTATCTCAGAGGAAGCTATGTTAAAAGACAGCAGCGTGGTAGCCGAGCCTCGCCGGGAGATAACGGTGGCGGCGGAGTGCGACGTTTTGGTGTGCGGTGGAGGCCCTGCCGGGTTCGGCGCCGCGGATACCCGCCAGGCCAGTTCCTGACACGGTTTCACCCGACACGTTTCCGATTGTAGCACCTGCGAGTCCCCTACCAAGGTCCTGGCGTCCCGGAGCAGGGGATGACCGGCTTCATCGACCGGTTACCGTTTCCGCCAGGAAGGGGAACGAAACCCGCGGAAAGCCAGCATGCCGAAGGGAGCGGCCAGCAGGCTCAGCAATGCCAGGTCGCCGGGGACGCTGCCGTTGGAAGCTGGAGTGTGGCAGCCGGGCGAAGCTCCGCTGGTTTGCCCCGCATTCTCCGGCGGTGCCCGCGTGGGTTCTGGGGTGGGGGTGGGCGGCATGGCGGTGGGGGCCGGCTTCGGAGTGGCGGTTGGGGTGGGCGGCACGGCGGTTGGCGTTGGCCTAGTGGTGGCGGTGGGCGCCATGGGAGTGGGTGTCGGTGCGACGGTGGGCGGCGGCCGCGTCAGAGTTGGTGAAGGGTGCGGCGTCGCCGGTTGGCTCTCCGGAAAGGAGAATTCCGGCTGCGGCGGCGGCGGCAAGGGCTCCAGGCCCGTGGCCGTTCGCCACCCGGAGTCCAGGCCGTAGAGGTCCAGCCCGTAGACCCTCTGCAACGCCTGGTCGATGTCAAAGGTGCCCTGGATCGCCTGAATGAGTTCCGCGATTTTGTCCTCTCCGTACTCCGCGGCCATGTACCTCACCACCGATTGGCTCTGGCCGTAGGCGGTGATGACGTCGTTGGAGGCGGCCCCGAAGGCGTTGAGGTCACTCAGGGGTTTGATCCATCCGTTGAGGATGCCTCGGGTCAGGGCGTCTTCGTACTCGCCGGCGGGAGCGAGGTTCCCGTACTCCGCCAGGCCTTCTTTCAGCCAGGAGGGGATGCGCCGGTAGGCGCGTCTGGTGGCCTCCGCCGTCGCCAGGTGGGTGACCTCGTGGGAAACGATGCCCCTTATCGCCGGGTCGAAAGACTGGACCATGACAACGCGCTCGTCGCCGAACGCCATGCCCTCAGTATGCACCCGGCCCTGTTGGATCTGAGAGTTCAACGGCAGGGCCGCCGACATTTCGAGGTAGCCGTTGTACGCGACGATGCGGATTGGTTCGGTTGGCTCGATACCCAACACCGGGGCAATTCGCCGGAGTCCCTCGTGGGCGGCATCCAACACGATCGCTGCCCGGTCCCGACCCCCCTCGCCGTGGTAGTGGACGGTTATCAGGCCGGAGGTTACCGCCTGCCAGTCGTACCGGGCGTCAGAGTAGATGAACTCCTGGTCCGGAGTGCGATGAGTCGCTCCCGCCTCGTCCCAGATCTCGAAGGAGTATTTGATCACGGTGCCGGGAGGCAGGTAGCTGCTCCCGAAACCGGTGGGCAACACGGTCTCGCTGCTCACCACCTCATCAGGCTCGATATCTAGCGTCCAGTACGCACTGGTGGCGAATCGGCCGGTGCTTTTGACAAATAATCTGATCTCATCGATTATCTGGGGACTACGGGCGGTCACGAAGAACCTGATGGCGTCCGGGTACCGGCTCTCCGCGCCCACCTCCACGACCTCGATATTGCCCGCGTCGGCCCGAACGGCGGCCGCTGCAGATACATGAATTACGGTGGCCAAACCGAGGGTCATGCCCAACAAAAGTCGCATCACTATGCGTGTACGTTCTTCATGAAGCAGTGAGACTACCGCTGGACACCACGAAGCCCTCGATGGGTGTTAACGGTCGTCAGACTCCGGCATGTTCCGCAGGATGTCGTCCAGCGTCTTGTCCAATGCCGGGTCCAGGTTGACGGGTACTTCGTACGGGGTATAACTGTAGTCGGCCCTGGCGCTCTCGATTAGCTGCCTGGCATCGGAGTTGGAGGCACTGATCTGGTCCAGCCTCTCTTGCAGTTGCCGGGCCTCGGCTTGGCCCTGCTCCCGCAGCTCGGACAGGTCAACGTTCAATTTGAACATATCGTTCAGCCTTCTCATAATATCGTAGAAGGAGCGATGGTCCTCGGATATCCCGACCGGTTGGTTGTTGGAGGTGACGAAGGGAAACATGGGCGCCATGGCCCCGAGCCTGAATATCTCGATATCCGGGTATTCATAGTGGGCCAGGGCAACCAGCGCCATCGCGATGGTGGGCCCTCGTCTCCCTTCACTGCCGTAGCTGGAAAATTGCACGCCGAACCGCTCCAGCTCTTCCTTCATCTCCGGTTTGCTGTAGACGCAGGTAATCCGTCGTTCCATGTCGGGAGGGACTGGTCCATTCACACCCTCCACCGCCACGGTCTGCTTGATTCCAAGCTCCGTTATGGCCTGAAAGAAAGCCTGGCCGAAAGCGTCGATGCGGAGCCAGGGTTCTTCTCCTCGGAACAGAATAAGGCCGTTCCCCGCATCATAGAAATAGTTTTCCCGGTGCATCACCTTCGAGGGGAGTCCTTCCTCGAAGGCCGCCCTGGGACGGAAGGTGTCGTGGGTGCCCGCAACCTGGAAGGGGTAACAAGTGTTGGAGACCACTGGTCCCAACTCACCGATCTTCCGCGCCTCCAGTTTGGCGATGAGATATCTGACCAGGCCTCCCGAAATTCCTCCTCCGTCTGACCACTGGCGACGCCACCCGGCAATCAGGCACCGGGCGGGAGGTTTCTCTTCGAGGATCAGCATTTGGTCGGTCATGGCACTCTCCCGAGAAAGCCGTGAAGGGATTATTGTAACTCAGGTGTTCTCTTGGCGTTCAGGAGGCGGGCCAAGGAATCAAAGCTCACCGGCAAGCCGCACGGTGGCAGCCCCGGCCCGGCTCATTCTATTCCTAGTTTAACCGTCGGCGGCTCAAACGCCAACAGTGCCGCGGACCTGAGGACAATACCCGCGCCTTCAAGGGGTGCGGTCCTCTCTTCGGGGAGATCTCGGCCGCAAGAGAAGTCCCCGGCAAGGGAACGCCGGCGCTGGAGCCTTTACTGAAGAGGTATTCCGCCACTGGCACGGCCGTTCCGTCGCATGCGTGTTGCCTCAATAGGAACTATTACCGAAGATGCTACGCTGCCTCAGTTGAAGATGTTACCGAGGGCTCATGGCTGGGTGTAGTAGTTGCCATCTCCCAAAGTTGCTCGAGCGCTTGGTTGA
>CAYOAF010000066.1:0-4459 GCA_964401855.1 uncultured Dehalococcoidia bacterium | reverse complement strand
AGAAAAGGAACCGTTGGAGTATGAAAGACGCACGCAAGTGGTGCGGCGTCTCAAACGAATGGTCAAGGGAAGGACTCAAAGCCGGGAGCCGGGGCTTGCCAGGAGACGGGCCTAGCGGCAAACAGTTGGGACCGGAGCGATGCTTCCGGCAACAGAGGAGCAGACGAACAGCCCCGGCGCGTTAGACCCAGGATAGAAGTGTGACCTGGAAATCCCCGATTGCCATCGGGGGTGCCGGTGAAATCCTCCGGTTTCCCCTTCTCCGCCCCAGAGTGTAGGGACTTACTCGGCCCGCTTGTTATTTGCTTCCATCTTGGACCGCCGCGCCATTCTTCCGTTGTGAAGTCTGGCGACCCGACCAAGGAGACTTGATTCCTCCGGAGTTCATGAACTCCCGCTTTTCCCCGCAATGTTGACACACTCCCTCACTGAGAGGGCCGTTCGAACTCGCGATCACCCAGTAGTGGGTACATTGCATGAACTCATTGAGTTTTTGCCGGTTTGCCGGAGACGGCTCTATCCGTCGATAGACCCAATCTTGCACCGTCTTGAGAGGCACCTCCATCTGGAGGGCAAGCTCCCGTACGCTCAGTCCTTGTTGGTTCAGCCAGATTCTTAGGTTCATTTTCGGCTTTCTGCTTGCTGGTATTGAAACATGGTAGTGTTCTTATTCTACTACCGTTGGCAACCTCTCTCCGAGATGGCCCCATTCCAGGGGCAATATTGGGCCAATGACACCATTCCCGAGCCCACTTGCGCCCAGTCCGCGCGGAGCACGGGAGGTACGCCGGGCCAAGCACGATTTCAGGCTGGGTTGATAGGTATAGGCCTCGTCGAAAGTGTCGTCCGTCTCTTCCACGATGACGGGGAGTACCCCCTAAGCGCTGCCAGGATCAAGCGCCATCGAGTCCGCAACGCGGCTGGGGACCTTGGCCCTGGGGAGGTTCCAAAAAATGAGGGCGGTGACCAGATACAAGCCAATCATTGGCATGAGAGCGTTGTGATAGCTCCCGGTGGTGTCGAACACCCAGCCCAGGAACACCGGCGTGCCTGCAGACAAGAAGCTGCCGGCGGCGTTGGCCACCCCTCTGAGGGTAGCGAAGCTCCGTCGGCCGTAGAAATCGCCGACCAGAGACCAGCACATGCCAATGACCCCTTCGGGGAAGGCGAATAGGAGGGCGAAGACGAGCAACCGCCAAACTCCCCCTCCCGGCAGGAGGAGTGTTATCAGACTCGCCGCACCCAGAAACATGGTGATGCCGACCATCTTCTGTTTGGCCCACTTATCACCTATCCAGCCGAGAATGACCCGAAGGGGAATTGCAGTAAAGGCGATGAAGGCCACGACAAGGGCTCCCGTGGCCTCCGTTTGCCCTTTCCACACCACCAGAGGCACCAGGTGCACAACCGTCCCAGAGGTGGCCGCGATGCGCAAGCCCATGGCTAGCGTCAGGAGCCAGAAGGACCGTGTCCTGAACGCCTCCTTGGCCGTGAAATCCACGGTTGTAATGTGGCGGCCGAACCGGGACGGCCTCCTGGTGATAACGCTCTTGGGGGCTTCGGATTGAGCCTGGTCGCCGTCGGGCAGGAGGCCCATGCTCTCCGGTGAGCGGCGTATCACCAGGGACAGGGGGACCACCACGATCACCATGACCACGCCCGAAATGATGGCGGCGGGCCGCCAGCCCGCGCTGAGCACGATGAAGGCGACGGCCGGGGTGATGACAGCGCCACCCACCGACTGGCCCATGTAGGTTATGGACATGGCAAGGCCTCTGCGGCGAGCGAACCATTGGTTGACCGCGGCGCCTGTTCCGTGGTTGAAGCCGGCATTCATGCCCACGGAAAGAACGCCAACATAGACCAGGAGGAACATGGTGAAGTTGTGAGTAAGGCCCAGAAGAATGAACCCCAGGCCACCCATGGCACCGCCGAAGGCCACCATCGCCCGGGGGCCGAAGCGGTCCACCAGATACCCTGCCAACGGCCCCTCGAAGCCCCCTTCCAGCCGGCCCAGGCCGTGGATCAGGGAGGTGGCTGCCCGGCTCACGCCAAAGTCCCGGGTCACCGGAAGGAAATAGACGGCGAAGCCGGTCCAGAAGGCGCCGCCCGCCAAGGCGTTCATGACCGCGCCCGCCGCCACAATCTTCCAGCCGAAAAAGATCTTGCGGCGGGCCCTGGTGGCTGTTGACCTATCCTCCATGCGAGACCGCTGCCCCCCGGCTTGAAAGCCAACCGTCACTAGAACTGGAAACAATTACGCCAACCAGGCCCGCCCGGATTGGCGGCATCGCCGCCCAAATGGTGAAGCCTGCCCTACAATCGCTCAGTGCATTAAGCAAAGGCTTCGAGGAGCTTGATGTTGGACGCGTCGGGCACGATCTCTCCTCGCTCGATCTGTTGCACCAGTCCGGTTATGGCCTCGTTGGCTGGGGCCGCTATACCCACCTCTCTGCCTCGGGCGGTCACGTACCCATTCAGATATTCGATCTCCGTGCGGCGGCCTTTGAGCACGTCCTGCGCCATTGAGGGCCGCCCCTCTCCCAGCAGGGCAGCGCCTTCGGCCAGCCTATCCTTGACCTCCTCCATCACCTGGCCGTCGTCCGCCCTCCGGTACAGGTCCGCGGGGATGCCGTTGATGGGCTCCACCTCTACTCCCAGGGCGCCTCCGGTCTTGGCCACTTCCGAAGCTATCCTCACCGATACGTCCGCCACCACCGGTGTCGTCCTGCTGGCCGCGGACCCCAGGCCCGTCAGGGCGCACAGAGAGTTGGCCATGCAGTTGGTGGCCAGCTTCGCCCACCTTTCGCCCCACAGATTGGTGGTGACCTTGGTGGACCCAATGCACCCCAACATCTCCGCGAGTTCCTCGATGCGAGGGGTAACCATGCCGGTGAGTTCTCCAACCGTCAGAGCATGCCTGTTGGGCATGCTGGTCCGAAGCACGTGGCCCGGCTCGTACATACCCGCTCCTAGGGTGATGACACATCCAACGTCCCTGGTATAGCCCACGATGGGTGCAATCAGCTCGTCGTTGACCGCGTTCTGGGCCGACACGATCAGTCCGGTGGGCTTGAGGTGGGGCAGGATGAAGTGGGCCGCCCAGACGGTATCATAGGACTTCATTGAGAGGAATACGAGGTCGAAGGGACGGGAAATGCATCTGGCCTCCCCCAAATGGACCGCGTTTACCGGCACCGTGAAATCCTCGTCCACGGCCGTGATTCGGAGGCCGTTCGCATTCATCGCACTCACATGGGCGGCCCAAGGGTCGATGAGAGTCACATCGTAGCCCGCTCTGGTTAGGTACCCTCCGATGGTGCCTCCGATAGCGCCGCAACCAACGACAGCCAGTCTTTCGAACATCCTAACGCCTCCTTGTTATGATTCCCGGTTGGTCCCCGTGACTGAAGTGGATTATATAGTTACTCTTTGACGAGGAACAAGCGCGGGCGGGGCCGGATTCAGGGGGCGCTGGTGAAAATGACCCGCAACCCTGGGTCACCTGTGGTGCCAGACAAGGGGCAAACCCAAGCCCTTGAAAGCCCGGTATGATAAATGGTACAAAGGCCAGGGGTACGCCGTCCGGTCTCAAAATGGTATCCTCTAAGCAGTCAAACCGGCGATCCACACGCCTTCAATTGTCTCGCCCGGCTAACCCAGCCATGGGTCCGGCGATAAGGAGTATGAAAACCGTGGTGCAAGCTTTAACAGGGACCCGGGTCTTGGACCTCACCCATTTCCAGGCGGGGCCGTCGTGCACCCAGATCCTGGCGTGGCTGGGAGCGGATGTTATCAAGATAGAGCAGCCGGGCCACGGCGACGCCAACCGGTACAACAACAAAGACCGGGAGGATACCGACAGCCTAAACTTCCTGGCGATGAACTCCAACAAGCGCGGTCTGACCTTGAATTTGAAGACCGAGCAGGGCAAGGAGATCTTCCGGGCCCTGGTCGAGACCGCCGATGTGATGATGGAGAACTTCGGCCCCGGCACGGCGGAACGCATGGGAGTGGGCTATGAGGCGATGCGAGAGCTGAACCCCCGACTGATCTATGCCTCGGTCAAGGGGTTCGGTACCTACGGGCCCGATTCTAACTACAAGTGCTTTGAGCCGATAGCCCAGGCCACCGGCGGGGCCATGAGTGTAACCGGAAATCCTGAGGGCGAGCCATTCCTCAATGGAGCGGCCATTGGAGATTCAGGAACCGGCATGCACTGTGTGGCGGGGATATTGGCGGCGCTGCTGCAGCGTCAAGCCACCGGCCAAGGGCAGCGGGTGGAGGTCTCGATGCAGGACTCGGTGGTCAACCTGATGCGCATTTGCGTGCGGGACCACCAGCGGCTCGGCGGGCCGGTCCCGGCCTTTGGCAACATGTCCCGCGGCGCCTTGCCCAACGGCATATACCGGACCAACGGAGGCGGGCGCAACGACTATGTGTTCATCCATGCCCTGGG
>CAYOAF010000065.1:0-9200 GCA_964401855.1 uncultured Dehalococcoidia bacterium | reverse complement strand
GGAGACGGCTTTTGGCATCGCCAACTTTCTCACCTACGTGGAGGCGGGCCTGGCCCGGGGGCTGAAGCTGGAACAACTGGTTCCCACCATGGACCTTCACATGTCCACCGAGGGGGACATCTTCGAAGAGGTTGCCAAGTTCCGCGCCACCAGGCGGCTCTTCGCCAAGCTCATCAAAGAGCGGTACAACG
This sequence comes from uncultured Dehalococcoidia bacterium, assembly GCA_964401855.1. Classification (GTDB taxonomy): domain Bacteria; phylum Chloroflexota; class Dehalococcoidia; order Lucifugimonadales; family UBA3495; genus CAJWBT01. The sequence continues at coordinate 9,009 of CAYOAF010000065.1, read as the reverse complement.
TTGATGACCCCGGAATCGCCGGGCTGCGTCTTTCCACCTACACCTCCGGACACCGTTTGACGGCCCAGCAGCCCCTCAACAACGTGGTCCGCAGCACCCTGCACGTGCTGGCGGCCATGCTGGGTGGCGTGGAGCATATCTGGGCCCCCGCATACGATGAAGCTCTGGCCCTGCCGACCTACGAGTCCACCCGCGTCGCCCAGCTCACCAAGCAGATCATCCACCACGAAAGCGGTGTCACCAACACGGTGGATCCCCTGGCCGGCTCCTACTTCATGGAGGACCTGACCGCAAGACTGGAGGAGGAGGCCCGGCTCATCCTCGACCAGGTAGATGGCATGGGCGGGGCCATCCCCGCCATCGAGGCGGGCTTCTACGACCGGAAGATGGTGGAGGGGACGGTGCGGTATCAGCGGCAGGTGGATAGCGGGGAACGGGTCGTCATCGGAGTCAACAGGTTCCAGGAGCCGGAGGAGCAGCCCGTGACCATCTTCCAGGTGCATCCGGAGACGGAGCAGCGCCTGGTCGAACGCGTCGTGAAACTCCGCCGGGAGCGGGACGGCGCCCGGGCGAAAGAAACGCTGGCCCGGTTGCAGGACGCGTGCCGGCGAAAGGTGGAGGACGACCAGCGGTACAACACCGTTCCCGCCATGCTGGAAGCGGTTCAGGCGTCCTGCACCGTGGGAGAGATATTCGGCGTGATGCGGGCCGCCTTTGGCGAGCACGTCCATCCTGGGATTTTCTAGCAGGGGGCGCAGTGACCATGACCACCCCACCACAACCCATTCGGGTCCTGGTGGCCAAGCCCGGCCTCGACGGCCATGAAATGGGCGCCAAGCTGGTGGCCCGTATCCTGCGGGACGCGGGCATGGAGGTGGTGTACTCCGGGCCTCGCCAAACCCCGGAGATGGTGGTCGCGGCAGCCCTCCAGGAGGATGTCGACGTCATCGGCCTGAGCTTCCTCTCCGGCTCTCACCAAGGGCACTGCCGGCGGATCCTCGGGCTTCTCCGGGAAGAGGGGCTTGGTGACATCAACGTGATAGTCGGGGGTATCATTCCGCGGCAGGATATCCCGGCGCTGAAGGCCATGGGTGTGACCGCGGTGTTTGGTCCGGGCACCGACCACCGGGACATCATCCAAACGGTGCAGGACCTGGCGAAGGGCCGCGACGGTTAGACCGCGAGAGGGCTGGGCCAACTCCGGCCCGGTTGACGGCGTTGGTGGGAGATACTACCATGGCCCTCGTCGGAGATGGCGCCTTGGCTGCGCCCCATGCGTGTTGATAGGTGGCGCGCCGGACCGCGAGCGTTCATCCCGCAACAATTGCGGGGTTGATCCCAATTCCTCCAAAAGGTAGGTCGCCGTGGACTTCAAGTTCAGCCCGGAAGACGATGCCTTCCGCCGAGCCCTCCGAGGTTTTCTCGGAACGGAGCTTCCACCCGATTGGGAGGGCCAAGGCCGGCGGCCCGAGGTTCAAAACTGGGACTTTGCCCGGCAAGTGCGCAAGAAGCTGGCGGCCAGGGACTGGCTGACCATGCACTGGATGGAAGAGTACGGCGGTCAGGCCGTTTCCCACGTGCGCACGGCCATCTTCAACGAGGAAATGACCTACCTGCGGGCCCCGGGGCGGGACCATGCCGGGGTCCGGATGATGGCCCCCACGTTGATGATTCACGGCACCGAGGAGCAGAAGCAGACCCACCTTCCTCCGGTCGCCCGAGGCGAGGTCCAGTGGTGCCAGGGGTACAGCGAGCCGGAGACGGGGTCGGACCTCGGCTCCCTCAGCATCCGCGCCGTCCGGGATGGCGACGACTTCGTTATCAACGGCTCCAAGATTTGGACCAGCCTGGCCCACCTGGCGGATTGGATAATGCTGCTGACTCGGTCCAACCCCGACGCTCCCAAGCACCAGGGTATCAGCTTTGTCCTGGTGGATATGAAGACCCCGGGCATTGAGGTGCGGCCTATCGACAATATTGCCGGCGGCCGGGAATTCAGCCAGGTAATTTTCGATAACGTCCGGGTGCCCCGCAAGAACGTGGTCGGCGAGGAGGACCGGGGCTGGTACGTGGCCGTGACCCTGCTGGACTTCGAACGGTCCGGCATCGACTTTTCAGCCGCAGCCCGCCGGTTGCTGGACGACGTGCGAGGGTACGCCGTCGAGACCAGGCGCTCCGGCCGGCCCCTGATCGACGCCCCCTGGGTGCGCAGCCTGCTGGCTGACCGGTACATCGGATGCGAAGTGGCCCGCCTGATGGCCTATAACGTGGCCTACATGCAAGGTCAGGGGCTGGTGCCCAACAAAGAGGCATCCATGAGCAAGGTATTCGGGACCGAGACGCTCCACCGGGCGGCGGTGGCGGGGATGGAGGTCCTGGGCCCTTACGGAACGCTGGGCCGTGGAGAGAAGTGGGCGCCCCTCCGGGGCCGGGTCCAGGAAAACTGGATGATCAGTTTCTCCAATACCATCGCTGGAGGGACCTCCGAAATCCAGCGGAACATCATCGCCAGCCGGGGTCTGGGCCTTCCTCGGGGTTGAGGTCCGGGCGGGGCAGTGGCGGCGGAGCAGGGAGGGAAGGCAGAGGTTCCACGTTGCAGTAACCCAGCTCCATCACCCGCACTTTGATTGGCCAGCAGGCTAGCGGTTAAACCGTGACGCCCGGTCAGACAACCCGGTACACAAATACCCGGTGCTTGATATCAGGTTCACCAAGGGGCAACGATATAAAGGGCCCCGCCGTTTCCACCAGGCTCCACTTGTTTTCCCGTTCCAGGCCGTCCTGGACTTCATTGAAACCCTGGGCGTCGGCCCGGACGCTGAAGATGATGCAACCGCCGGGCCTGGTGCAACGGATCAGCTCGGCGAAGGATTCTGGAGGTGCGTGGGCCACGCTGAGTACGCCCACCGCGGTCACGCCGGCGAAAGCGTCATCCGGAAAGTCGAGGCGCTCCCCCATGACCATCTGCCGGATGTCCCGGTAGATTCCCTTCTCTTTGGCAACCTCCAGCATGCCCGCGGAAAGGTCCATGGCCACCAGTTCTTTGAAGCCAATCAGGGCAAGCACCTCTCCCATGACTCCGGTGCCGGCGCCGGCATCCAAGAGCACCCCGTTGGCAGGAGTCAGGTAGCGGCCAACGAACCCGGCTACGATTCCGGGAATCTTGTATCCGTACCCGGCAACGTCTTGGTCGTATTGGCCGGCCCAGGCATCGTACCTCTCCTCCAGGTCGCGGTTTCCTTGGGATGCGTATATCCATTCCAGGCGTTCTTTTGAGGTTTCAGGTTGGGTCACCGTTTCCTCCCATCGTGCCAATGTTGGGGCTGCCTGTGGTAGCTCAGCCTGCCCCGCAGAACTTCAAGCCCCATTGCTCCAACTGGCACCGACCTTTGACGGCGAAGAGCACCCGGGCGCCGGCCATGAGTACGTCGGTCTCCATGGGTTTGGGTTGTGCAGCCATAGCCGGTTTCCTTAACCGGGCCACCTGAGCCGGACGGCCGGGGCTTTCTGAATAATCGATCTTCGGGCAGGGCCAAGGTAGGATAATCCAAGGGCGCTGTCAACCCTCTCTCCAGGTTCGCAGCGTTCGGGACAGGCATTTGTTGGGAAATTCTTGAAGCCAATACCCTCCCAAAACCGACAGGACCTACCTTGTTCAGGCCATGTTGACGGCATGAGGTTCGCCAAAATGGGAAATCCAAGCTAACATCTAGAAAATCGCAACAGAGAGAGGGAGTCATGCTATTAGAGGGGAAAGTGGCGGTAGTGACCGGTTCCGGGTCGGGTATGGGGCGGGCCTTCGCCCTGGGGCTGGCCGAAGCCGGGGCAAAGGTCGTGGTCAACGCGAGGACGGCCAGCGATGTGGCCAGTGTGGTGGAAGAGATCAGAAACGGTGGCGGCACTGCCGAAGGTTGTGCTGTCAGCGTCGCAACCATGGAAGGCGCCCGGCAGATTGTTCAGACGGCAGTGGATGGCTTCGGGCGAGTAGATATTCTGGTGAACAACGCCGGTATTAGCGATGGACAGTTCCTGGTAGATATGACCGAAGAGGATTTCGACAACGTAATCGCCACCAATCTCAAGGGCATTTTCGCCTGCACCAGGCACGCGGTACCGCACATGATCAAGCAAGGGTGGGGCCGTATCATCAATTTGGCCTCCGGTTCCGTCATCGGTCAAGCCGGAGGCACCAGCTACAGCGCAAGCAAGGGTGGCGTGTTGGCCATGGGCCTTTCATGGGCCGTGGAGTTGGCGCAGTATGGTATTACGTGCAACTCAATCCGTTCCTCCGCGGCTACGCGGTTGAATGCGGTTAGAAGGGAACGCGCGAAGCAGGAAGCTCTCGACCGGCACGAGCGACCTCTTACCGATCTGGATTTGGGTTATTTCGCGCCTGAAGAAGCGGCGCCGCTGGTGGTGTTCTTGGCCAGCGAACAGGCAGGTTGGATCAACGGCCAGTTCATCTGTATAGACGGAGCCCGGCTGGCTATCTGCGAACACCCGCATCATGCCAGGACTGCCGTCATGCCTGGAGGTTGGACGGTTGAGCAGTTGTTGGGGCATTTCAAGACAACAGTGGGCATGCCGCTGCAACCATTTGGGTTTATTGCACCCGACGGCACGAAGAACATCTAGCCCAATCCGACCCGTTCAGGGGCAATCTTGAAAGTTGTGGATTGGGAAAGACGGAAGGTCAAGGTCTTGAAGTTAAGCAGGAGCCTTTTTATAGTCTGATAATGATTAAACACAGAATGCTTCTAACTGCCCTGGCCATGGCTACCCTGATTCTGGCGGCGTGCGGGGGCGTTTCGAAACAGGAACCCGCCTCCGAACATGAGCCCGCTCCCGCGACAGCCGCTCCGGCAGGTTCCCAAGCCGTGGCCGCTAGTTCCGATTCCGGAGTCAGCGATGCGGCAGCCGTACCGGTAAGCAAGGAAGCCCCATCTCTCACCGCAGTTCCCATTGCCTTGAAAACCGCACCGGCCCCGGCCGCTCCGGCGGACAACGGCGCGGCAGCCGATACATCACCGGACGCCAAGCCTTCCGGTGATTGACCTGCCCTCCGAAAACTGGTCCAGGCGTAATGTTAGTAACCTGGGCCGGAGAAAGGGGGAGAAATGCCAAGGAAGAGGCATACACCAGAGCAGATCACGAAGGAAGTGCAGGTATTGACAGAGACGTACAGGCAGACCTAGAACCGGATCAGACCCCGCAGTTCGCTGGGCTACAGACCGCCGGCACCACAGGCAGTCCTGGCTGCTGACACAGCCCCAGCCCTTGCCGGACTAACATAGGGAGTGGTACAAATACTGGGGGCAGGTCAGTCAAACCAACGAAAAACACCGGGCCGATGTAGCCGTAGTATACCCTTATTTGGCCCTGAGAAGCCCATGCAGCGGAGGTTTTGTTAACACCGGTAATGGAGGGGAGTTCCTAAAACTATTAACCCACATTTTCCAGATCAGGGGCGTGAGTGCGTCGTAATCCGGGAAGACTGCTGCCCATGTGTCGCTTACATGGGCAGCATGGCCAGTGAGTGTGTTAGACTGGGCGTGTTCGCGGGATCTCGTCCGGGATTTCGCCACCTCGCTAAAGGCACCCAATGGGTGAAAGCTCCGACATCCCTTTAAAGCTCCAATTCGACCGCAGGGTCCGCCTGCCATTTCGTGGCGCCACCATCACGTCCGATGCGGGATCTGGCATGCCGTGAATTGGACGATGCCCTGGGACTGACGGAGACGGCAACCGCCTGTCTGTAAGAGGGCAGGGGCGGGTGCAACGTGCAGCACCAGTTGATGCCCTTACTCAGGCAGTCGGTGTACAGTCGCGTTGCTGGCTACGAGGACACCAACGATGTTGAACGGCTGGCCCAGGACCCTGCCATGCGAGTCATCGTTGGACGGCGAGACCCCGAGAGACAAGCAGCAAGCACCAATACCATGAGCTGGTTCGAGACGGAGGTTCTCACCCAAGGGCACAACCTGGAAGGGTTGGCCCGACAGTGTGGCTGCGTAGCTACAAAACCCTCCATTTTCGGCCACTCTGGAAAGGAGCGGGTTCGCGAACACCAGCGGAGTTGTAACTTTGATCAATACGACAGTCACCGGAAACTCGGCACCAGCCGATCCAGATTGCTCGTATATACAAGAGCAAACTGAAAACGGTTGTTGATATAGAATAAGGCCGCCAGCCCCACTGTTCGTCAAAGGACCAGCGGTCCGACACCAAAGGGTCAGTCCCACCTGGTGGGCAAGGGGCTAAGCAGAAAGGCTCCAGCTAGGAAGGAGGCAGCAATGGTAGAAACGACTAAGGACAGACTGGCCAGGCTCCCCTTTAAGTGGCCTTGGGCAGAGGAGGTGGAGCACCTGCGCCGGGAGGTCCTCTCTCAAAAGGACTACGACACGGCCACGTTATTTGTGTTCGGGCAGATCATGGTGCAGGCGCTGCTGGCACTGCTCAAGGCGGTGGAGGGTGAGTTCGGGGAAAAGGGACAGAGAGTGTGTGTAGCCACTTTGAAGCAGGCGGGGTACCAGGTGGCCTCCCAATGTTTTGAGGGGGTTGAGCGCCCGGAGGACGTGAGTGATTCCGAACTTGCTTCTCTACTGATGACGCTGATAAATGGGGTATGGTATGCCTCGCCAGAGGAGGCGGGAGTCAACGAGGACGAGCAGGGCTTTTGGTGTGACATCCTGTGGTGCCCAGTGGGGAAAACGTTCAGCCGATTCGACTGCCGCATTCACCGCTATTTCGGCGACGGTGCTTTCCGGGCAGCCATGGACAAGTTTGGTACGGCCAAGTTCACCACGGTGCTGGAGTCCCTGATTCCAGCAGGATCAGACCGCTGCCGCTTCCGCTGGCAGGTGAGGCAACCGAACGAGCCCAACATCTGGGCGGCCCACAGCCGGGCGCTAGAAGAAAAGGCCCTCCGCCGCGCCACGGGGGAGGCAGGACAGAACCGGGGCTCCACCTCTTCGGCCATTAGCCCCAGCAGGTGACATCCGGAGGTGCGATGCTCAAAAGTCTTGGACAGATGTCAAGGGCGGAGCCGCCAACTAGCGGCAGGAGGAAACACTAAGCCTGGAAGGCCCCGGGTTAAGCCAGGGGCCTTTTCCCCTTGCTGCCGGGATTCATCGCACTAGCACCCCCACACCCTATAATGCCCCCACAGGAACACCAGGCGGCGTTCAAGCGGTACAACCGGGGCGAGAATGTCCGATGGAGCCACAAGATAGATGATGGCAAGTGGTACCGGGAGAAGTAGGCTGGCATTTGCCCGCCGATGGACAGAAGGCCTCTGAAATCGCTCAAGGGCCTATTTTCGTGCCTAGGAATTTGGTGCCGGAAGCGGGAGTCGAACCCACACACCCGTTAAGGTAGCGAATATTAAGTCTGATTGAGGTATGTCCTAGGCCGTCCGCCAATGTCCACTCCGTAGCCAATTTGCCCTCACTCATTCCGTTAGCGTCCACCTTAAACGGAGCAACTAGCCATCATTTCGCCAACCCGGTGAGGCAGCGGTCCACCCGCGTCCGCCACGAGGCTCCCTGCAATTGAGATGCCTCGGGAGATGCCGTCCTACCTGGTTGGGCCCGACCCTCCGGCCACGGTGGGCTTCGACGCTCGGCCCAGGTAGTAGTCCTTCATCCTCTGGTGCACTTCCGTGGTGAATATCAGATCCACCTCCAGGCTCTGCAACCGGGTGCCAGGAACCACCATGAGGAAAACCTCGCCGGGAATGTCGGTATTGAGGCGCATTCCCACACACCCCCAAGACTGGGAAGGTTTTCCTTTGGCCAGCGCCAGGGGAATTGCCGCACATCCGGGGCGGCCAAACACGCCATCAGCAGACTCGGCCCAATTAATGAGCCCGCTGCACTCGTTCATGACCATCGCCTGCTGGGGTGTGAGCCATAGGAGGACAGCGTCAGGCTCCAAAGGGAAGATCCCCAGCGGCCCGTAAACGATGCCGGTAGATGGGTTTTCGTTCTTGGGAATATGCTTCACCTCCGTTTCCCGGACATAGGAAGCTGTACACATCTCCCCTACCTCCGACATCAACTCTTGCATCTGCTGCTCAGGCAAGGGAAATCCCATGACCATAGCGCCGATAGGGCAGCGGTAGTGGTCCTCTGCCGCGGCATAAAAGACCTCAGCCTCCGCCTGCCGCCAGAAGGCACAGCTTGATGGCAATACCATTTCGGTCCTGGGTATCTCCTGGGGTTGCTCTTGGACAAAAGCCATGGCAATGGGCTGGAACTGGAGTTGCAACCGCCTCTCCAAGAGTCCCGAGAGTTCATCGTAGGACATGATAAGCTCCTTGTTACTGGGGAGCCCTGGTATCAGTTCGACGGTACCCGTTCTGGCTCTTTTCCCACCGATTGATTCCCTGAGCATGGCTCCCGTGTTTCGAAAACAACTGGCCGCCCAGGCAGAAATCCTCCCTCACGCCTCTTTGCAAAGGGACGCCGGAATGGTCTCCTGCCCACTTATCAACCGACAACCCGCGGCACGTTCCAGCCAGGCCCCGGCGCCCGTAGCCTAACCGGCGGCCCAATGCGGCGCCGCCTCAGTTCTTCCACAACCTCATCACAGGCGAGAGTTCCCACTCGTAATGAGCCTAGTTTCGGCGAAGCCAGACTTTTTAGAGAACCGCAGGCCCAGCCCGCCGGGCCACGGCCACGGCCGCGGGCAACTAGAATTCCTTTCGAAAACCGACGTTACGGTTGCCGTTCGTGGTGAGCTCATCGAACCACTAGCCCAGCGCCTTTCGACAAGCTCAGGGTGACCAGATGGTCATTATGGTAATTATTGAATCAAGTACTGAGTTAGAACCTAGGCTTTTACGAACTTGACCAAGGTGCATTCGGTGGTGACGTCGTCGAACACCGCCACCACCGGCATGTCCATTTCCAGGCCCTCCAGCATGGGCTTCATGTTGGAATCCACCACGTTGGATATCATCCTGGGGCCTTCATCCAGCTGGACAATGGCATACACGTGGGGCGCATC
>CAYOAF010000064.1:0-30345 GCA_964401855.1 uncultured Dehalococcoidia bacterium | reverse complement strand
TAATAGGTGATTATATGGGTGTATTATAGCTGACATACTGGCAAAGAGTTCATGCGGGGACTGTAAAAGTAAGAACGTTGTCGCTTTATCGCATCACACTTTTATCCTAAATGGGAAATACAGGCTCACATGATCAACCCGGGTCCGCAAGAGTTGGCGGCTAAATTGGGCCTCGGTGTCGAGGCCAAGTTCACCTACTATGACGCTATCATAGTAGGTGGGGGATCAGCCGGACTCACTGCTGCCCTGTACCTGGCGCGGGAGGACATCTCCACCTTGGTGGTCGACCGGGGTGCGCTGGGCGGCCAGGCGGGCATCACCGAAAACATGGAGAACGTTCCCGGCTTTCCCGAGGGAATCGACGGCGCCGAGTTCGCCGACCGGCTTGCGCGCCAAGCCCAGCGATTCGGCGTGGAAGCGCTGGTCGGTCAGGAGGTCACCTCCATCGGCCCGGACCCCAACGGGTATATCCTGGTCCGAACATCGATGGGAGACGAGTACTGCTCCAAGGCGCTGCTCCTGGCTGTGGGTTCAACCTACCGCCGGCTGGATGTCCCCGGAGAGGCGCGGTTCATCGGCGCAGGGGTCCACTTCTGCGCCACTTGCGACGGCCCTTCTTACAGGGGCAAACAAGTGGTGGTGGTGGGTGCCGGGAACAGCGGCGTACGGGAGGGCATCTCGCTAACCAAGTTCGCCGATAAGGTCACGATTTTGGAGCGGGGCGGCCAGCTCAAAGCGAGCCCGGTTCTGGTCGAGCGGGCCAACAGCGACCCGAAGATCCTGGTCCTGACCAACACCTCAGTGGCCGAGTTCAATGGCAAATACCAGCTGAACTCGGTGATGCTCAAGGACGAGCGTACGGACCGGACCTGGGACCTCGATGCCGCGGGGGCGTTCTTATTTATCGGCCTCAAGCCCAACACCGGCTTCCTCAAGGACATCGTCGACCTGGACGACAGGGGCTTCATCAAGACGAGCCGGACCTTGGAGACCAACATACCTGGAGTGTTCGCCGCGGGTGATAGCCGCACGGGTAGCACCAAGCAGGTAGCTTCGGCGGCGGGCGAGGGAGCCACCGCGGCCCTAATGATCCGGGAGTACCTGAGCGGCCGGTGAAAACTCCAAGCCACTCCACCTCAAAGAGGTCTCCCGGCATGTCCCTGAGGCTTGCCCATTCAAGGGACCAAGAAACCCCCATCCGGTGGCTTCGAAGCAGGCCGGCTCCGGTCCTGTGACGGAGGATGGCATTCGGATAGGCTCCGACGGGGCATCATATCGGAGGCCTGCGGCCAAGCCCGCCAACGAGACGCCGGCGGACCAAAAAAATGCCCTCCCTTCCCAGGAGGGGACCCTCGCGGAGCTCGTTAGACGGCGAGGAAGATGCCCCATTCCGGGGAACGGCGTCTATTTCTTCAGCCAGCGCTTGAAACGGTCTAAGGCAGTAGAACTGGCTTCGTCCACCGGCCGGCCTCGCCACCTTTTCTCATGAGAGATGGACCGGGGTGAGACAAAGAAGAGGAGATAGGCTACAACCAATAGTATCAGACCGACCCAAATCAGAGGGCCCAGCCCGAGGAAGGCCGCCACCACGAAAAGTATCAGCCCGGCCACCAGGATCTTTCCTGGGGTCAGCGAGGGCCAGTTCCGGTTGGCGCCGCTCCACGCCGCCGGGGCCTGCCTGTCCGGCCGGCCCTTTCGTGGCCGGTCCTCCTGGCGCCCTTCCGCCTCCCCAATAGAGTTGCCGGGCGGCGCCGCCTCTCCGGCCCTTTTCAGTATCTCTTCGATCTCATCCCGGTACTTTTCAGGCATGACCCCTCCGGAGTTCGAACTCCCAACCCGAAAACATCATCATTTCCCGGAGCGGGTGAAAGAGCGCTCCCAAACGGACCCTTCTCACCCGGAATGCCTGGTATCGCCCCTGTTTCAGCCGGCAGGCCGCGGGCACCGGCACCCGCAGATTAATTATACAGGAGCCACCCAGGGCAGGGAAGGGTGGAGGAGATCGATCGCGGTAGCGGGCACCTGATTGCGGTGTGAAGGCGCCCCTTACTCAAGAGTGTTTTTGCGCTAGGGATGGGCTGGCACTCAGTCAAACCGTCACTGATGATTGTCAGTCCGGTCAAAACCAAGCTGACTGAGAGCCAATCCGGTATCCAGCCGTGGTGGTTCGACAAGCTCACCACGAACGGGGGAATTTCACCCGTCCCGCGCTTGTCAATATTCCGATCGTCCTGAGCACCGTTACGCCCCTCCGGGCGATTCCACGGGAACGAACTGTGGCGAAATTCGACAGTTCGTTGGAAGCCTGTCGAAGGACCAAGAGTGTCCCCCTTTGGAGCTGCCGAATGGCCTCTGCGTGCTCCACGCATGGTGGACGGTTGTTCGGAGACATGGCGGACACCTTAGGTATGCCGCCCCCCAAGTCTTCCGCCGAACATGCTCTATGATTTGGCCCGCCCCGGAGAGGCGCTACGAGAAAGGAAACGGGCGCCAGTACATGATTTCAGTTCTCGCCGGGATTGGCAGGGCCGTTGCCGAGCGCCATTTGTTGAGGTGACGGCCCTCGTCAAACAGGTTATGCCGGCGCACTTAGCCGAATCGGCCGGTTATGTAGGCCTCAGTCCGCTCGTCCTTTGGGTTGGTGAATATCTGCCGGCTCTCGTCGTACTCGATCAGTTCGCCAATCCGGTCCTGGGTGGCCATAAGGAACGCGGTGTAGTTCGATACCCGCGCGGCCTGCTGCATGTTGTGGGTCACGATGATGATCGAATACCCCTCCGATAACTCCCGCATCAACTCCTCGATGGCCAGTGTGGCGATGGGGTCCAAGGCGGAGCACGGCTCGTCCATGAGGATGACCCTGGGTTCGACGGCCAGGGCCCGGGCGATGCAGAGCCGCTGCTGCTGGCCGCCGGACAGGGCCAGGGCGCTCCCCTTGAGCTGGTCCTTGACCTCATCCCACAGGGCGGCCCGGCGCAGGGACCGCTCCACCAGCTCGGCCAGGGCGCCTTGGAAACCGTTGATGCGGGGGCCGAAAGCAACGTTATCGTAGATGCTCTTGGGGAAAGGGTTGGGCCGCTGGAAAACCATGCCGATCTGGTAGCGTATCTCGGTTGGGTCCACCCCCGGAGCGTACAGGTCCTGCCCTTCGAACAACACCTTGCCCGACAGGCCAAAGGTGGGAATCAGGTCGTTCATGCGGTTGAGGCACCGGAGGAGGGTGCTCTTGCCACAGCCGGACGGCCCGATGATGGCGGTGATCCGGTTGCGAAGAAAATCGAGAGTGACATCGGTTACCACCCGCTTGGGGCCGTAGTACACGCACAGGTCTTCGGTCCGCAGTATTGGATCAGCCTGCTGCAATTATCACCTTGCGCTTGGTCCTTGAAACTTGTTCCGGACGATTACCGCCGCCCCATTCATGATTATCAGGGCGGCCAGCAATACAATAATACCGGCGGCAGCGGCTTCGTGGAACCCGGCCTGAGGACGGGAAGTCCAGTTGAAAATCTGGATTGGCAGCGCCGTGAACCGGCTGAGTAGGCCGTCGGGCGCGAAGGGCACGAAGGTCAACGCGCCCATGGCGATGAGAGGAGCGGTCTCTCCGATGGCCCGGCTCACTGCCAGAATCACCCCGGTCAGAATGCCCGGGAAGGCCTGGGGCAACACCAGGTGCCAGATGGTCTGCCACCGGGTTGCCCCCAAGCCAAAGGCGCCCTCACGAAGGGATGGCGGCACGGCGCGGATGGCCTCTTCGGCGGCGATGATGATGATGGGTAGAATCAAGAGCGCCAGCGTGAGCCCGCCGGCCAGAACGCTCTTGCCCAGGTCCATGCTGCGGACGAACACCTCCAACCCCAGTATCCCATAGACGATGGACGGAACACCGGCCAGGTTGGAGATGTTGATCTGCGCGATCCGGGCGAACCGGCTGCGGGCGGCGTACTCCTCCAGGTAAATTGCGGCTCCCACCCCCAACACGAAGGACGCTGTCCCGGCGATGGCCACCAGGTAGATGCTACCCAGCAACGCGGCCTGGATGCCGGCCCGGTCGGGATGCCGGGATGGAAAGCTGGTGATAAAGCTCCAGTTAACCCTGGACCAACCCTGGGATACGATGTAGATCAACAGCACGGCCAGCATGGCGAGGGCAATACCCACGGCCAGCAGGCACAATCCATGAAACACCCGGCCCTGCCATTTGCGCCGGGCCATCCTCTTCCTGAAATCAGAGGGAGCGATCGCGGCCATTACTCGTAGGCCTCCCGGAACCGGCGCACCACGTACTGGCTCAGCAGATTCATCAGCAGGGTAATGGCAAACAGGCTCAGCGCCACCGCGAAGATCGTCTTGTATTCCAGGGTGCCCGTCGGCGTGTCCCCCAGGCTTACCTGCACGATGTAGGCGGTCATGGTCTCGATAGGGACCAGCGGGTTGAGGGTAAAGCTGGGGTTCTGACCGGCCGCGATGGTCACGATCATCGTTTCCCCGATGGCCCGAGAGGCAGCCAGGATAAAGGATGCCACGATTCCCGACAGGGCTGCCGGGATGACCACTCCGGTGGAGACCTCCAGTTTCGTGGCCCCCAGGGCGTAGGCCCCCTCCCGCAAGTTGCGGGGCACGGCGCGCATGGCGTCTTCGCTGAGGCTGGAGACCATGGGCAGAATCATGATGCCCATGACGATGGAGGCGCTGAGGCCGTTGAAGACGGCGATGTCCTCGGAGATTCCCCGCAGCAGCGGCGTCACGAACAATAGCGCGAAGTACCCGTAAACTACCGTGGGGATTCCGGCCAGTATCTCTAGGACCGGCTTCACGGTCCGCCGGAAGGGGTCCGGCGCATACTCGCTAAGGTATATGGCGCTCAAAAGCCCCAGGGGCAGCGCCACCACCATCGCTCCGATCGCCACCAGCGTGGTGCCCGCGACCAGCGCCAGCACACCGAAGTGCTTCGAGGCGAAGAGCGGCGTCCATTTGGTGCCGGTTAAAAATTCGAGGACAGAAACTTCTTTGAAGAACTGGAAGGCCTCGAATATCAGTACAAAGACGATGCCGGCCGTGGTCAAGATCGAAACGGCACTACAGAAAAAGAGAACAGTCCGAGCAATGCGTTCTGGGAGGAGCTTTCGCCATTTCGGCCGGAAGGACCGGCGCAAGTCCGCGGCGGCGGCCTGTTGGCCGATCGGTTCATCCCTTGCCAAGGTTGTCTCCCGTTCCTCAGAGGGGGTCGTTGCCTGCGGGGAGGGTCCGCGAACCCCCCATACAAGGATAAGTCCACGCTACCGAGTTTACAAGTAGGCCCGACGGGGTCCGGGCCGACGGATCACTGGTTGGCGGCCAGGACCTCCTCGACCGAGCCACGCTGCGGGGCGCCGCCGCCGAAGAGGGTGCCGGTGCGGCTGTTCTCGAACCGGGCCAATGCCAGCTCATACACCTGGGGCGGGTACGGTATGTAGCCCACCTCGGCGGTCAGTTTCCAGCCTTCTTCGCTCAGATAGTAGCGCACGAATTCCTTTATGTAGGCCTGGTCCCCGGCTTCTTGGCGAACGTAAATGAACAGCGGGCGGGAAAGGGGGTGGTAGGTCCCGTCGCCGATTGTCTCGTCGGAAGGACCGACGCATCCGGCGCCGCCATCAACGGTGACGGCCTTTAGCCGGTCAGCGTTCTCGGTGTAATAGGCGTAGCCGAAGAACCCGAGACTATTCTTGTCCCCCGAGATTCCCTGCACCAGTACGTTGTCGTCCTCGCTGGCGGTATAGTCGCCCCGCGATGCCTGGGCCTTCCCGTTTACCACTTCGGTAAAATAGTCGAAGGTGCCCGAGTCCACGCCCGGCCCGTAGAGGTTGAGGGGCTTGTCGGGCCAGCCCGGGCGCACTTGGTTCCAATGGGTTACCTCATCCTCCGCCTCGGGCGCCCACATCGTGTGAAGCTCCTCAACGGTAACACACTGGGCAAAGCCGTTGTCCGGTTGAACCATTACGGTCAAGCCGTCCACCGCCACGGGAAGCTCCACGTACTCCACCCTGTTCCGGGCACACATCTCCACCTCGCTGGCCTTGATGGGCCGGGAGGCGTCGGAGATGTCCGTTTCGTTGTTGCAGAACTTTTTGAAGCCGCCGCCTGTGCCGGACACACCCACGGTGATCCGAATCGATCCGCCGGTGAGGATGCCGTACTCCTCGGCCACCGCCTCGGTGATGGGGAAGATGGTGCTGGACCCGTCAATGTTGATGGCCCTTCCACCACCGTCCCTGGTGCCGCACGCTGCCAACAGCACGGCCAGGGCGAGAAAGGCCACCAGCCAAACACCCGTCATACCGCTGCGTCCCATGCTCCCTTTGCCGCGCTTCACACTTGCCGGTATCAGTCTAACACGGCCGGTTTTTCTCGTCAGATACATTCCCGCGGCCGGCGGAATCGATTCTGAAGAGCCTCCATGTCCTGCGGATTTGCGTGCCTCCAACTGGGCGGCGGCACTGGTGTTCTGTCTTGTAATCAGTTTTGCATCGGCAAGATTGCGCGATATTTTCTGCCCACGATCGTCTTTCCGGCGCAAGCCGGAATCCAGGGAAACGCTAGCTGGATCCCGGCCTTCGCCTGAATGACGGACCGGGTATCAGGCCATTTACGAGGACACTAGACTAGGCCAGCCGTTCCAGGGCCTGCTTGATCTCGTCATACAGGGGCTCGTTGCCGGGAGCGGGGGCGACCCACTTGTAGCGGACCACACCGCCCTTGTCCAACACGAACACGGCCCGGTTGGCGGCCACGTAGCCTTCCATCCCCGCCAGGTCCTGAAGGGGGATTTCGTACAGATCCACCGCCTGCCGGTTGAAGTCGCTCAGGACCGGGAAATTCAGTCCGTTGTTCTCGGCCCAGACCTTCAGGGAAAAGGGAGGGTCGACGCTGATGCCCAGCACCTGGGCGTTCAACGAGTTGAACCGGTCCATCCGGTCCCGCAGGGCGCACATCTCGCTGGTGCAAGTGCCGGTGAAAGCCCCGGGAAAGAAGGCGAGAACCACGTTCTTCCCCTTAAAATCGCTCAACGCCCGCCGCCCGCGATCGGTGTCATACAAATTGAACTCAGGGGCCGCTTGTCCAACATCCGCTGCCATGGTGTAGCCTCTTGATATAGATAACCGCAGCCGGTCATGGCCGGCCACTGGATTGGAGTTAGAGAATGGGGACCAAATCCGGATTCCCTTGTTACAGCCTATCAGGCCGCAAACGCACCAAGTCAAGAGGTGGTGCGGCCGCATTCCCTCTATGATAGAATGGCTCAGCCTTCAACCCGGCCTCGGCGGCCAGAGGTGAAGGCGGAATATCCGGGGGAGCAGATTGGCCATGTTCTTCGACTCCAGGCGCTCGACGGTCCTGGCAACAAACGGGATGGTGGCCACCAGCCAGCCCCTGGCCGCCATGGCCGGGCTGCGGGTGATGATGCAGGGAGGCAACGCCGTGGACGCGGCGGTGGCCAGCGCGGCGGTGCTCAACGTGGTCGAGCCCGTGTCAACCGGCGTGGGCGGCGACATGTTTGCCCTGGTCTGGAATAACAAAGAGAAAAAGGTGAGGGCCATCAACGGGAGCGGTCGCTCCCCGGCCGCGGCGTCTTTAGAAGCGCTCACGTCCAAGGGCCACAAGCAGATCCCGGAGATCGGGGTCCACTCCATAACGGTCCCCGGCGCGGTCCACGGCTGGGAAACCCTCTTGCGGGCCTGCGGTACCATGCCTCTGTCGGAGGTGTTGAAGCCGGCCATCCGCTACGCCGAAGAGGGTTACCCGGTCTCCGATATCATCTCATTCCAGTGGTCCAACCAGTTGGAGAAGCTGGCCCGGCTGCCTTCAGGCCAGGAGTGGCTTCTGGACGGCCACACGCCGGCCCACGGCGAGGTGATGCGCGTACCCACCCTGGGCCGGACCCTGCGCACCATCGCCGAGGGAGGCTCCGAGGCTTTCTATAAAGGGGAGATTGCTCAGAGGATGGCCGCCTTCGTTCAGGAGCAGGGCGGCTGGCTTTCCGCCGAAGACCTGGCGGGGCACACCTCCGATTGGGAAGAGCCGGTCTCCACGGACTACCGGGGAGTCACCTGCTGGGAATGCCCCCCAAACGGCCAGGGCATCGCCGCCCTGGAAGCGCTGAACATCGCCGAAGGTTTCGACATCGCAGGTATGGGCGCCCAGAGCGCCGACGCTTACCACCATCTGATCGAGTCGATGCGGTTGGCCCTTGCCGACGCCTTCCGCTACGTGGCAGACCCCAGCAAGGACCAGGTCCCCACCGGCCAACTGGCCTCCAAGAGCTACGCCCAGACCCGCCGGGCGCTCATCGACCCGCTGCGGGCCATGGTCTCAGCCCCTTACGGCGAGACCGGCCGCGGCAGCGATACGGTCTACATCAGCACGGTGGACAGCGAGGGCAACGCCTGCTCCTTCATCTACAGCATATTCGTCAACTTCGGCACCGGTATGGTGGTGCCGGGCACCGGCATCGTGCTGCACAACCGGGGAGCGCTGTTCTCCTTGGAGCCGGGCCATCTCAACGCCCTGGCCCCCAACAAGAGGCCCTACCACACCATCATCCCGGCCTTGGCCACGGTGGACGGGGAGCTGTACCTGTGCTACGGGGTGATGGGTGGCTTCATGCAGCCCCAGGGCCACTTGCAGGTTATCAGCAATATGGTGGACTTCGGCATGGACCCCCAGGAGGCCCTCAACGCCCTCCGGTTCTTGGTCACCCAGGACTCGGTTGCGCTGGAAGAGGGCATACCCGCCGAGGTGGTGGCGGAGTTGGAGCGCCGGGGCCACCGGACCGGCATCGTCGAGGGATACGCTCGGCGGATCATGGCGGGGTTCGGCGGCGCCCAGCTAATCCAGCGGGACCGGGAGACCGGCGTGCTGCGGGGCGCCTCGGAGCCTCGCAAGGACGGCTGCGCCGTCGGCTGGTAGCCCGGCTTCCGGGCCGGTGCTCTTCTACCCGTTCCGCCGCTCGGTTTTTACCGGGGTCACGTCACCCGGGGCCGTTGTGCCCCAAACCAGGCCTCTTCTCCCTGGGCCCTATCTCCCGCCAAGGCAGGCCTGACCCCGGTCACGGTAGGAGCTAGCACCCTTGTCCCCGGCACACCGCCCAACGTAGCATAATTGACGGGTGTTCCTTGAATTGGGGTAGGAAACGAGGGAAATTGCCCCCATTTCAGCCTGGGCCGCCGGTAAAGGCCGTGCCCCAAAGGGGTCCGCGTCTTAGCGGGAAAGCTCATTTCAAACGTCGAACGAGTGGAGCCGGTGCGCGAGTTTGCCGCCCGGAGACCGCCCCTGGAGCGCCGGCGCCTGGTCGGCATCAAAGCGACGCTAAACCGGAGCGCCAAGACCGCTCCGGCACGACCACACTCTAGCTGGCGTTGACAGCGGGTGGCAACGCAATCTACACTCTCTCCTATCCAGGCAGCTATCGGGTAAAAACGGAAGCGTAATCCCTCCCGTGTCGGTATCGGCGTTTCCTGGCGGCCGCTCAATCCATGCTCTAAGGCCAAAGGCGTCCCCTCGCGAAGGCCGGCCCCCGCAACCGGACAGGAGAGCCCGCCCTGTCGCAGTTAGGAGAGAGAAAATGGCGCAAGGAAACAAAGAAAGATCGTTTTACGGGAAGTACTTCAGAGAGGGAACGGTCCTCCACAGTCTGCAGTCGGCGCCAGAGGAGCGGGAATGGCTGATGACCCCGCCCAAGGGTGACGTGAAGCCCGCCGAGGTAGTCCTCTTTCTGGGATGCAACGTGCTGAAGACGACCCATCTGGTGCGCACCGTGATGGACATCTTCAAGCTGCTGAATATTGAATTCGTGGCGGTGGCCGGGGCGGCCTACTGCTGCGGCATCCAGCACCACCGGAGAGGCGACACGAAACCCGCCCACTCCTTCGCCTCGGCCACGGCCCGGAACTTCATGAAGTTCAGTCCGGAGCGGGTGGTCATGTGGTGCCCGTCCTGCATCTACTTCTACGACGAAATTATGCAGATGCGGGGGGACTTCCTCTTCCAGCACGTTGCCGAGTTCCTTGTGGAAAAGCTGGATAGGCTGAGCTTCCAGCCGCAACCGGGGGTGGACGTGGCCGTCCACTACCACACCGGCAGCACCCAGTCGGACGTGGAGGCCCGCAGCGTCTTCCAGATTCTTTCGGCGTTGCCCGGGGTGAACCGGATGGACCTGGGTGTCAACGACAAACTGGGGCGCCAATGTACCCCGGAGCTGCTGGCAAGTCTGGGCGATGACGGGTGGCAGGAATCCGTCGGCAAGACCTTTCGCGACGCTGTGGAAGCTAGGGCCGATATCTTATGCACACTCTACCACGGCTGCCAGCGCGGCCTGTGCCGCTACGAGATGGAGTATCCGCTAAAGGTGGAGCACTACCTCACGTTGGTGGGAAGGGGCCTGGGCATCGAGCACGAGGACCGGCACAAGAAGTACTTGCTGATGGGCGATGTCGATGCCATCTGGGAAGAGACCAGCGCCTGCGCCGCGGCCAGCGGGGTGAATGAGGAAGAGGCCCGGGCAATCATAAAGAGCAACTGGGTCGACGTGAACCTCAAAAGCCCGGCCCGCCGCTGATCGCGTTGCAGGCTTCAGCAGCGGCGCCGACGCCCGATCGATAGGCCAAGATTGTCTCCCCAGTGTCCACAGCGCAGGCACGAATCCAGCTGGGCCCACCCTTTTTATAACGATTGCGTGTACAGCACGTGTATCACATAGTTGATGTTCGCTATAATTGGAGCATGTTGAACGAGGGGCTTTACTACTAGGTCGCGTGCTCCCGGTTTAGCGATTAGCTGTCCAGGAAGCAGCAATTCGAAATCAAAGTGACCGCCGTTATCGGTTTCTCGGCCGCGCTGTTTGCCATCGCGGCATTTGCGATCGGCAGAGGTGACATCGGTCGCCCCGTTTCCATTTTTCTAGCATCCCTGCTGGTGGTTTCCTTCCTGGTTACCGGCGGGCTCGCCCTCTGGCGAAGCGGTCCCAATCTATTCCAGCTGGCGAACCATGTTCCAGACTACGGTGAGGCACAGTTCGCCGGATGGGTGGCGAATGCTTTTTTCAACGCCGTGGAACACAACGAAGCCCTCTTAAAACAGAAAGCGGAACTTCTGCAAATCTCGATGATAGGCTTGATGGTCGAAGCATCCATCCTGGGAATTGCCGGGCTGGCCGTTGCCCTCTATTAGTCCCGCCGCATTGGAACAGCAGATGCTTCGAGGCCCTTTGGGACCGCTAGGTCTTCCAAGCCATCGGTGCGGGGAAGAAAGTTAGAATCGGCCACGAATTCGCCCGCCTGCTCCCCAGCTAGGGCTCGAACCCAGGACCCGGCGATTCAGAGCTACCGCGACATCCGGAAGTGATGCGCCGCCAGAGCGGTCGCGGGGGGTGGTGGAATGAAATCACTACCCTGTCTCAATGATGGCAAACACGAACATCGCCAGCGTCAGGAATAGCTCCGAGGTGGCCGCAACCCACCAGCGGTGACGGGCGCTCCACCTGGCAATCCGGCCCGTAGAGGAAAGACCTTGCCGGCCGGCCTTCCCTGGTTTGCCAGTTCCCCCAGAGAATTGTTGTCTTGCTGGCAACGGCGTGTTGCATGGTCCCTTCCTCTGGCGCTTGCACTCGGGGTTTTCCTGCCCCCAACTCTGTCCCGCATGTGGCTCAGGCACATCATCCAGATTTTCGATTTCGCCTCGGCAGAAGGTCTCATCACTCACCAGACCAAATGGGGATGCGGCCCTCCCCCATTGGTACGACTGCGGGGCCCCCTGGTGCTGTTTTACTTGCGTTCACCGAACACTCGGTCCATTTCTTTCGTCGCCGCGACGTAGACCTCCCATCAGAGCTTGAGTGGACAGATGAGAACCTAGCCGTGAGCCGACGACCTAGGGCCGTCCGAGGGATACATGTCTCTTAGGCGGCCTTCTCTATTTCCTGGTCAAAGTCCAGACAGATCTTGGGGTCTGGGGCAAAGCCCCAGTTGCCTCGCGGAGATCCGTGTTGCTCTGACTGGGACGACGATTGCTACGCCCACCACCGCCGTCGCGGGCGAACTGATGGCGGCGCTCTATGCGTCGGGAGTTGGTGGAGCTGGTTGATTCCCGCATACAGGCGCTCCAGCTCGGCTTTTAGTATTTTTATGACAGTCGGTTCCTTGTCGACTTCCGCTAGCCATTCGCACCCTACGGCAAAAGGCTCCTAGTGGCCGGCAATCTGGCCTGTGCGTAGCCCACACCTGACCGTATCCGGGCTTAGGCCTAGCCTAACGCTTGCCTCGGCAATACCCACTGCTTACATAGAGTCTCCTGCGCCTGTATTGGCGAGATTCCAAGTACCTGCTTATTCGCTAAATCCTGACTCTAGTCTACGCTCTACGGCCCAGCCCAGATTATGTACAGCCTATGCGGGGTTTTGCGGGATATGCAGGTGTTCGTAAATCGGGAGCATCGCGCTGTTGTTGTGCTGCGGCCCAAAACACTCAATCGAGAAGGAGCAGGTGTGTCCCAGCCAGAAATATGCAAGACCCTCGATTGACCCCGCTTATGCTCTACCCTACAATTGGTTGAAGCCAGTCGGCGGATACGAGCCGGCCGGTTTTCTTGCATCTCTCCAGGCCACAGCTTTTTCAGGAGGAAACATGACAGTGGGAGAAGGTTTCGCCCATCCGGAATATCTGGTGGACGCCGCTTGGGTGGAAGCCCACAAGGATGACGCCAACGTGGTGGTGGTGGATTGCGAAGTGGAGCCAGCCTATCTTCGGGGTCACATCCCCGGGGCGGTGCTGGTGCCCGACAATTATGAGAAGGACCCGGACACCGGGCGGGTGCATTTGATGAATCCCGGCCAGTTCGCCACGATGTGCCAGGGGTTGGGCATCGGCGACGACACGTTGGTGATCGCCTACGACAACAACCAGAGCAACTACTCCGCCCGATTCTGGTGGGCGCTCAACACCCACGGCCACGGCAACGTCAAGGTGCTGGACGGCGGCTGGCGGCGCTGGGTCACCGAGGGCCGGGCCGTCAGCTTCGATAGGCCCGATCCCGCCTCCGGCGTAAAGTTCACCCCCAAGGCCGACGACTCGATGATGGCCAGGCTCGATGACCTCAAGGCTGCCTGCGGTGTCGACGACGCGGTCATCTGGGATGTCCGGAGTTCAGGCGAGTGGACCGGCGCCAACAGCCGGGGCAACAAGCGGGTCGGGCACGTTCCTGGGGCCGTACACATGGATTGGTGGCAGACCATGGACCGGGAAACCCACCGGTTCAAGCCGCCGGAGGAGATCCGGCGGACCCTGGCGGAGAAGGGCATCACACTGGACAAGAAAATATTTGCCTATTGACAGGGCGGCATCCGTGCGGCGCACGGCGTGCTGGTCCTGAAGCTCATGGGTTACGGCGAGGCCAAGAACTACGATGGCTCCATGGGTGAGTGGGCCAACCGGGAAGATACACCCCTGGAAGTGTAGGAGGGGGCGCCCCAAACACATCGGCTTCAACCGAAGCATCTGATCAACCGGGGAGGGCGCAAAGATTGATTCGAATAACCTACAGCCCGTGCCTCTTGACCAGTTCCTCGTCGGTGACGTTGGTCCCGGTGAGGCCGCGGGCGTCCTGCTGGGCTAGGAAAATGATCGCCTTGGTCATGGCTTCCGGGGTGACCCAGGTGGAGTAGTCGGCGTCGGGGCGCTGGGCCAGGAACCCCTCGGTGACCACCGGGCGCATCGGCTTCAGGGCGTTGACCGCGATATTATACCGGCCCAGCTCGGTGGCCAGCCCCCAGGTGAACCGCTCCAGGCCCGCCTTCACCGTCCCATAGACCTGGCCCATCATCTCGATGCGGAGGCCGGGCTCCATCCCACGGGTGGAAGAAAAGATGTTGTTGGCAGCTTGAGACGAAACGTTGATGATGCTGCCACTTCCCTGATCGACCATTATGGGCGCCACTGCCTTGCAACAGATGAAGGGGGCCCTCAGGTCGATGTCCATGACCAGGTCCCACTCTTTGAGGCTGGTCTTCAGGAACGACCGGTAGTTGCCCACGCCGGCGTTGTTCACCAGCACGTCGACGCGGCCGAAGGCGTCCATGGTTTGCCGCACCATGGCGGTGATGTCATCTTCCTCTCGCAGGTTGCAGCGGACGGCCAGGGCGGCGCCGCCGAAGCTCTCGATCTCCGCGACGGTGGCGTGGATGGTGCCGGGCAGGCCGGGGCGCTCCGTTTCCGAGCGGGCGGCAACAACAACCTTGGCGCCCTCGCGAGCCAAGCCCACAGCCGCGGCCTTGCCGATTCCCCGGCTGGCGCCGGTCACGATGACTACTTTACCGGATACAGACATTTCCTCACCTCGATTGCCTCTTCAGCGTCCGAAGCACGTCTGGCCATGTTGACCTGACGGCCCTCTTTCCACTCGCCCACCCTGAAAGAAACCCGCGGCGGCGGAGCGCCGCCCAAGTTCAACTTCGTGAGGGGGGCTTCGCGAGCCAACTCCGGAACGCTATTCTCTTGAGGCATGGCTCATGGGAATCCCAGGCCGGCCAAGGGCCCGAAGGTTTTGCTGAAATCCTCGGGGAATATGTTGGCGGCTTCCGCCAGTCTGGACCGCATTTGAGGGTTCTCCAGGTCCCGGCGCTCCAACCGGATCATGTACTGGCGGGCGACGGCGTAGTGCTCCGAGTCGACGTCCACCTTACGGACCCGGGTGCGGCCGGTGTCCGGGTCGCGCAGGTCCTGAAAGGGGACAACACGCAGGTGCCCGTCTTGCAGGCAGGCCAGGCCCCCGTGGCGCTGCTGTTCGTCTTTTGGTTCCGTTAGCAGAAACAGGACGGCGCCGTAGCCCAGGGTGCGGGTGTAGTCGATGTCAAACGGAATGGGCGGGGCGCAACGCAGGTTGTAGCCCAGGGTCACCTCCACCATGGACAATCGCTCCCCCCGGCCGGCAAAGCGCCGCCGCACCTCCCGCCGGAGGATGGTCGCCAGCGGGATTTCGCTGAGATTGGCGTGTCCCTAAGAGTCATGCTCAAGGGCCACACCGGGGATTTGGGCCAGCTCTTCCGGGTCCAGTTTCTCGGCGATCCCTTCGGTGATCACCGCCAGCCCGTGTCTCTGCCCCATGGCCCGGCGCTTGAGCATAGCCCCTTCCAGCACCCTGCAAACCAGGTCCAAGCTGATAGACTCTTCCGGAAACTCCTCGGGTATGACGGCCAGCGACGCGCCGGCGGCCTTGCCGATCCCCAGGGCCAAGTGGCCCGCTTCCCTCACCATCACCACCACGAAAAACCAGCGGTTGGTGGTACGAGAGTCCTCCATCAAGCTCAGCACAATATTGGTGCCAACATGCCGCGCTGTCTCGAAGCCGAAGGTCGGCATGCCACCGGGCAGGGGCAGGTCATTGTCGATGGTTTTGGGTACATGGGCCACGCATAGAGAGCCCTGGGCGGCCTTGGCCAGCTCCGCGGCGCCGAAGGCGGTGTCGTCTCCGCCGATGGTGACCAGGTACTCGACACCCAACTCCCGGAGAGCCCCAAGGGCCCGTTTGAGGTCCTCCGGGTTGCGGGTGGGATTGGTCCGCTAGGTGCGCAGGACAGAGCCGCCCTGAGTATGAATGCGGGACATGTCGGCGATGGCCATCGGCTGGACCATGTCGGTCCGTCCGGCAACAAGGTGCTCGGAGCCGTCGAGGATTCCAGTGACCTCGAGCCTGGAATTGATCGCCTCGATAGTGGCGGAGCTAATGGCGCTGTTGATACCTGGCGCGGGCCCCCCCCCACCAGAATGCCCAACCGTGCTGCCTTTGTGGTCATTCGGCTAACCCCCATTCGACCAGGACGCGATATCCTGGAGATTTCGGACGGGTCTGCCCCTGACCGAGTGTAGCGGCCGGCTTGACGCCGCCAGCGCTGCTCACGATTTTGGCCGGAGGTAAATGGATCTTTCCCTCTCCTCAACCATACTAATACTTTGCCAAACCATGTTCCACCATTGAGCCCTAGGGGATGTGTCGATACGAATTGTCGTGGGTGCGACGGGAGGAGCGGTGGGGGCTAATGTACTGTCTCGTAAATGGCTTGACACCCGGTCCGTCTTTCCGGCGAAGGCCGGAATCCAGCTAACGCTTCCCTGGATTCCGGCCTTCGCCGGAAAGACGATCGCGGGGATGAAATGTCGCACAACCTCCCGGGTGTGAAGCTATTTACGAGACACTAGACTAACGAGCGACCATGGCCAGCGGCGAGGTACGGACGTCAGGAGTCCGGGGCCGTGGCGCGCTTTCCGGTTGGGGTCCCCTGTTCGCCCCGGCGTGGCACTTCAAGAGTAGTGGATTCTGGGGTCCAGCCATCCGTACATAAGGTCGACCAAGAGATTGATGGCCAAGATGCCCGTGCCGATAATCACGATGACCGCCTGGATCATCGTGAAGTCCCGGTGGAAAACCGCCTCGATCAAGATCCGGCCCATTCCGGGCACCAGGAAAATTGTCTCTATGATGACCGTGCCTTCGAACAGGCGGCCAAATTGCCACCCGGTCACCGTGAGGATGGGCAAGAAGGCGTTCCTGAGACCGTGCCGCATCAGCACCACCCGCTCGGACAGCCCCTTGGCGCGGGCGGTCCTCATGTAGTCCTCCCGGAGAGTTTCCATCATGGAGGAACGTACTACCCGCCCGATAAAGGCCATGTCGTAAAAGGCCAGGGCCACGGCAGGAAAGATCATCTGTTGTAGATTGGTTAACGGCTCGTCCCACAGTTCGGTGTACCCCAGGGGAGGGAGCCAGTTGAATACCCTGAGCAGGAACAGGATCATCAGTACGGCGGCGAGGAAGTTGGGAATGCCGATTCCCACCAAGGTGAACATCCGGGCCCCATAGTCTAGCCAACTTTCCGGCTTGATGGCCGAGACGATCCCCAGGGGCACCGCGAACAAGCTGGCTAGGATTATGGCCATGAACGCGAGCTGTGTGGTTCGGGGCGCCCGGGACTTGAGTTCTGTCATGACGGGGGCGTTGAACCACAGAGAGTCACCGAAGTCTCCTCTCACGGCGCCGTTCAGCCAACTGAAATACTGGGCGGCCACAGGCCGGTCTGTACCCAATTCCTTGCGTAACCTTTCCAGCTCCTCCTGGGTGTAATTTGCGTCGCCTTCGCTGAGGATGGCCAGGGCGGGGTCACCGGGCATTACCTGCATCACAACGAAAGCGACCATGGTCAAAAGAAAGACCGTGGGTAGAAACAGGATGATCCTTTTCGTAGCGTAATGACGCAATGGGCCGCTCCATGGTCTTCACCGGGATCACTGTAAGGCCTGTCTGGAACAGTAGACCAGGCCGCCCACTGATGATAGCTCATTCCGTCGCTCTAATCCAGGCCAAGTCCCAATCCCGGACCCAGACCGTTATGGCCCCCCGGCGGGTTGGTTCAGATGCCCGGCGGGCCCACAGCGCCCAGGGAATAGCCAGTCATGCCCGTTGCCGCCCGCGCAATCTGGTGTTATATTCGGAACGTCCACAGCGACGGCAACTGTGAAAACCCGCGAATAGGGAGGCTGGCGCCATGCGCATCGCCCTGATCGGCCAGGCAGCTTTCGGCGAGAGCGTCTTGAACGCTCTGGTCGAGCGTGGAGAAGACATCGTCGGGGTGTTCTGCCCTCCCGACCGGGAAGGACGGCCCCCAGACCCCATCAAGGCGGCGGCGGAGAGTCACGGCATCCCTACGTTTCAGTTTCGCCGGCTGCGGAACCAGCCGGCCATAGACGCCTTCGTAGGCCTGAACACCGATCTGTGCGTAATGGCGTTCGTCACCGACATCGTACCCGATGCGATACTGACGGCGCCGACGAATGGGACGATCCAATACCATCCGTCCTTGCTCCCGAAGCACCGGGGCCCCAGCTCCATCAACTGGCCCATCATCCAGGGCGAGACCAAGACGGGGCTGACCATCTTCTGGCCCGACGCTGGCTTGGATACCGGGCAGGTGCTCTTGCAGCGGGAGATCGAGATAGGCCCCGATGACACCCTCGGCTCCGTGTACTTCGGCAGGCTCTTTCCCATGGGCGTCGAAGCCATGACGGAAGCCGTGGCGATGGTCAAGGCCGGCACGGCGCCCTGTATCGAGCAGGACGGGGACCAGGCCACCTACGAGGGATGGTGCGGCCCTCAGGAGGTCATCATCGACTGGAGCGGACCGGTCGACCAGATCTCCAACCTGATCCGGGGGAGCGACCCGAGCCCCGGCGCCGGGACCACCCTCGGCGGGAAGACGGTCCAGTTCTACAAAGCGGAGAAACGGGAAGGCGACAGCGAAAAGAGCCCGGGAGAGGTAACCGAGGTCACGGACGCCGGCTTCACCGTGGCCGCGAAGGGCGGGACCGTGTTCATCAGCAGGGTCCAACCCGAGGGCGGACGCAAGGTTTCCGCGCCGGAATGGACCAAGAGCATAGACCTGCGGCCCGGGGCCCGGTTCGGAAGCTAGCTACTCAATCAACTTGGTTTTGACAGGATGCCATTCTGAGGAGCGGAGCGACGAAGAATCTCATTGTTACGCTGGGATTCTTCGCTTCGCTCAGAATGACAATTCGCAGATTTAAGTTGACTGGGTACTAGGTTTCCCCAGTTCCTCCCGGCCGTCTTGCAACGGCGAGGAGTGAAACGGGGCCGGCGGTATCCTTCCGGCAACCCAGTGGCTCTCTGAGGAGGGGGCGGATATTACAGGAAATTTGGCAGAAACCTTAGTTTGTACCTGGACCGGGGAGGTGTAAGGCGTATGGCTGATTCGCCGCGAAAAGAGTTCGATTTCGAGAAGGCCGAGATAGGCGAAGATCTGGGGTCCTACGAGTACGTCTTGAGCCGGAGGACGGCGGACAACTACCGGGCGTCTATCGAGGACCCCGACGCGCCTTTCGTCACCATCGGGGTCAAGCACGACACCACCGCTCTTGAGATGGCCTATGACGACCAGGTCGGCGGAATCCTTGCCGGGGCCGAAGTGGAGTTCTACAACGCCCCCGTCCCCGGCAAGAAGATCATGGTCACCGCCCGGATCGCCGACAAGTATTGGCGGCGCGGCAAGCCCTACCTGGTGACCGAGTCCACCGCCATCGACGAAGACGGGCGCCTGCTGGAAATATTCCGCTCCTATGAAGTCAAAAAGCCTGACGAGTTGGGAAAGAAGTGGCAATAAGGCTACAGGTCAACCAATAACTCCCGGCCTCTAGTTGACAAGGCCGGCGCCAGGCCAACTCGATGTCCGGGTTTTCAAGATTGCGTCAAACGTCGCCGATGGGGGCGAGGCCCCGTAGGTAGCCAACCGCCCCATGGTCAACGCGCAAATGGAGCAGCAGTTCTCCGAGTCCTAATTGCATCTTGCATTTTCCCCCGATTGGGCCAACAATGGGTGGTGTAATCCGGCGGCTCCCGGAACGTTGAGCCGCAGTTGATGTGTGGAGTGTAGCGTGGCGACTGCTGCTGGACCTCGGCAGATCGGTTTCCCTGAAATCCCCGTCACCAAGACTGTTTCCGCGTTGCCCAAGCCGCCCAGGCCCAAGGGACGGCCGCGCGGCGACCGGCGGCTGCGGCAGCCCGGTTGGGCCGGCGATCTCGCTCCCGATGAGCTGGCGTTTCTGGAGGATAGGCTCGAGCGGGACAAGAGACTCGCGGTGAAATGGGCCTTCCCGCCGGGCGCCAAGCCCCGGCCTGAAGGGGTAATCCGAAGGGTGGCGATGCACGGGGACCCCAACAACCGGAGGCTCAACCTCAAACTGGCCCGCCAAGCCTGCGCGGAGATCACCCAGCGCGACGCCAATATCCCGGCTCCAAAGTCACGGCGTAAAGCCCGTGGGCGCGGCGCGAAGTACGGGGCAACCGAGCTGGTCCGGCAGCTCGTTCTGTTTTAACACCGCCCCGTGCCGGAATGGCGGGCCCGGTCTCTCCGAGCTACATTCGGCGCGGCTCCACTACCCTCGCGGCATTCCAAGGCCCCGGCGGGCCACCATGTCTCGCATGATCTGAACGCTGCCGTGGTTTATCCCGGACTGGAAGGCACCCATGATGTTGTGGGCGTACAGGCCGTCATCGATGGCCTCCTCCGAACCGTTCATCAGCTGGGCGTAGGGCCCGAGAATCTGGCTGATGGCCTCGGTGATCCTGACCCCGTGCTCCGGCGCCCAAACCTTTTCCGCCGAGCCTTCGTAGGTGAACTCGGTGCCGTGCTCCCATAGGGACATGCTGCGCATGGTCATCAACCGGCAGACCTGGGCCTCGATCCACAGCTCGGCTAGCTTGTCCCTTACCGCCGGGTCGTCGGCCAACGAGTGGCCGTCCAGATCGTTCTCCTTGATCCAGTTGATAATGTCCTCGTCCCGGTTGATGGATCTCACCATCCGGCTGGCCCCTACCCTATCCAAGTTCAGGCCCATGGCGCCGACATACCATCCCCGGTTCTCGTCGCCCAGCAGCGCCGAGAGGGGGACCCGCACGTCTTCGAAAAAGGTCTCGTTGGTCCTTGCGGCGCCGCAGTTGGTGCCCGGGGGCGCGGGAGGATCGTTCTGAATGGTCAAGAGAGGGCGCACCGAGATCCCCGGGGTATCCATGGGGACCAGGAAGATAGAGATGCCCCGATGCCTGGGAGCGTCCGGGTCGGTCCGGCACATCAGGTAGATGTGGGTGGCGAAGTGGGCCGCGGAGGTGTACATCTTCTGGCCGTTGATGACGTACTCGTCGCCGTCCCTCACTGCCCGGCACTGGAGGCCGGCCAGGTCGGCTCCCCCCTGCGGCTCGGTAAACCCCATGGCAAAGCTGATGTCCCCGTTGATGAGACCTGGAAGGAAGTGCTTTTTCTGCTCCTCGCTACCCGCCGCCAGGATCGCCGGAGCGCCGCTGCCGACTCCGCCCATGGCTATGCCGACCCGGACGAACTCCTCTTCGACAATGTACTGGTCCATGCGGCTTCCGTCCTGGCCGCCGTACTCTTTGGGCCAGCACATGCCGACCCACCCCTTTTCAGCCGCTTTCCGGTGCATCTCCTTGAAATGAGGCCACTCCCCTCCCTCTGCCTTGGTCTGCATCTCAGCCAGGACCTCCGGCGTAACGTTCTCCTCAATGAACCGGCGCACTTCCTGGCGAAGGGCTTCCTGTTCTGGTCCGTATCCAAAGTCCATAGCGTACCTCTTGCCTCGTTGCGTTATGGGAATCTCGAGGACTGATCATACACAAACCCGGCCGGGACGGCGGCCCCACATTCACACTTCCTAGATCACCCGGGTGACAGGCCGTCGAAGCCGGTCAATTCACCGCGATCAGCTTGACGAGGACACAAGCTCTTAGCCTGCCATTTCTTTCCCACCTCGTCGGGCTTCTTCATCTGGTACGTGCGCATTATTTCCAGCAGCCGCCCGTCTTCATCGACGGCGGTGGCCTCGACAACCAGGTACGGTTTGTCCCGCCGCCAGTATTTGTCGGCGATCCGGCCGGTGACTATGATCTTCTTGCCGGGGATGGGAGGATTGTAGTACTCCACTTCAGACCCGGCGTTGACCCCACCGGTGTTGTCCTCGTACGCCATGGCAAGGGCCGTGCTGTCGTGCCTGACCGCGACAGTGGGGAAGGACCCGCCGGGGTCCCTCACCGCTTCCCGGAATCTGTCCAGCACCTCTTGGCTGAGGACATACTCGTAGGTGCCCAGGTCCTCGCCTATCTCGATCTTGTTGAAGTCGAACTGCCGCAGCGGCGAACCGGCCATATGCCTGCACCTCCCCGGTCGAGAGTACTGGACTACCTATACCACGCCCCAGTGAGGTAGTCAATGTGACCACAATGAGGTGAAAGGGAGGAAGTGGACCGATCAGGAAGGAGCCGGTGGGAGTGGGGTCCCCAATTGTTCAGCGCGGCTGGACACCTGCCGCGCAAGAACGCCCGGTTGGCCTGCCTCGTCACCCGGGCTTTTGCAGGACCATCGCTTGGGCAGTGCTCGGGCAGACTATCGTAAACTCCAACCAAGCTTTACCGTGGTGGGCACCGCGTTGCGTTCGACGGCTTCGAAACCGAGGCTGGCGAAGAAGGTTGGCGCCGTTTCCGTCAGTAGGTAGATGGCGCCGGTGCCGTGCTTCCGGGACAGGGCCATGGCAGCCAGGGCGATCCGCTTCCCGAGACCGCGGCCGCGCCAGGACTCATCCACGGCCACCGAGCGGAGCAACCCCGCCGGCCCGTAAAGCTCCATCGCGGCGCTCGCCACGATGCGCTGTCCTTCCCGCCCCACCAGCGCCGTGGCCAGATGGTCCGCGTAGCCGGTCAGAGGTAGGCCACTTCGTTCCAGCAGGGCCAGGATTTCGGGCAAGTCTTCATTCTTGGCGGGCTCGATCGTCACATTTGGCGAAGAACTCATCGCGTCATCACCGGATTCAGACCTTCTCTACAACGCGGGCCATGATCACTCTCGCCCAATCATTTCGGCCGCCAGGCCTCACCGGCGCGTCCCAAGGATCACGCGCCGTTGGACAGCCCCAGGCCGTCGAGGATACCGGGTATCCTTTGTTTCTCGTCATCGGTCAGCGGCCTCAGCGGCCTGGATACTGTGTCGCTGTCCAGAACCCCCATTACCTTCAGCGCCGACTTCATGCCGGCCAAGCTAGCGGCGTTCGGTCCGCCACCCTTGGCGATACGGAATATTCCGGCCGCCGCCATCAACTGCCCGTTGCACCCTTTCACAGTATCGGCGTCGCCAGCCTCACCGGCCTCCCAGCCTCGTGCGGCAACCCCGGGAACCAGATTGGCGATTGCCGGGATTACGCCGTGAACTCCAACCGACCCGGCGCTGGTAATACGGAACATCGTGCCCAGGAACCGCAGCAGTTGGAGGTCGCCTTGCTGACACAGCATGTTGAGTTCCGCCAGCAACTCGCCCGCACCGGAGCTGTCTTTCACGCCGACGACAACTCCCTCGCCGGCCAGAGTGGCGATGGTGCCGGGGGCGACCGCCGTCTTGACTGTCTGAGGAATGTTGTAGACCCAAAGGGGCAGCCCAGAGCGGTCGCGAATGTAGCGGAAATGGTCCAGCAACTCGTCCTGAGCATTCGGGAAGTAGTATGGGGGAGTGACGGCCACGCCATCCAATTTCATTTCCTGCACCGCCAGCGCCAAATTGAGCGACAATTGGGTGCTGGCCCCGGACACATTGCCAATAATCGGCACGCGGCCGGCAACTTCGTCCACACACGTCTCAATGCTGATGAGGCGTTCTCTATCGGACAGTGACGCAAACTCGCCTGTCGTGCCTGAGATCCAGATGCCGTGGACACCGTTGCCGATCAGGTAGTCGATCAGCCGCCTGAGGGATTTGGTGTCCACCGTCTCGTCGGGGTTCAGCGGAGTCAAAATAGGGACGATAACTCCTCGGATTCCGTTGTTTGGCATGGTTTCTCCCCGCCTCCTTTGGTTTGTTCTTGGTGTACCGTCTCCCGGTACGGACCAAGCCTCAAAGTGCGGCCCATCACCGGAAAGCCGATGGGCCGGGTCCACAGTATGTCTTGCGGTACCGGCCCTCGCCGATTCACCCGCATGGACCCAATGATCGAAAACACGCGCTTCCAGTTCCCTCAATTCTAGTAGCCCCATAGCCGGGGCGCAAGGAGAAGCCGTTTCGCCATTCCGGCTCGTGGTGTTGACCCGGAACGCCGGAGCATCTATCTTTAGAATGTTCACACTCAAATACCACCCGCCTGCCGGCCACCGGAACCGGCAGAATCGCCTAACATCCCCCTAAGATCTCAATGGAGCGACAGGAAGATGAACGTTGTTGAAGCTGTAGCCCGGGTTCTAAAAACCGAAGGCGTCGAACTGGTGACCTGTTTCCCAACCAACCCGATGATTGAAGCGGTGGCCAAGGAAGGCATCCGGACCATCATGTTCAGGCAGGAGCGGGGCGCGCTGATGGCCGCCGACGGGTACAGCCGCATGAACGACCGCAAGAAATTCGGCGTGGCCATTTCACAGGGCGGTCCCGGCTCTGAGAACTCCATGGGCGGCCTCGCCCAAGCTTTCGCCGACAACGTACCCATTCTCTATCTCCCGGGCGGCCCACCACTCAGCCAGCACTCCGTCCGCCCCAATTTCTCGCCGGCGCGCACCTACCGCACCGTATCCAAACAAGCCGAGGTTATCTACCAAGCCGGCCAGGTGGCCGCGGTCATGCGGCGGGCTTTCCATGCCCTGCGCAACGGGCGCGGCGGCCCGGTGATAGTGGAGATTCCAGCCGACGTGGGCTCCGAAGAAGCCCCAGACTCCGCGCTCAACTATCAACCGCCCAAACGGCTGCTTCAATCGCCTTCCAAAAGCGACGTGGCTGAAGCCGTCAAATTTCTGCTCAACGCCAAGAAGCCTCTCATCTGGTCCGGCGCAGGGGTGCTCTTCGCCTCGGCTACCGAAGAGCTGAGGGAGTTGGCCGAGCTAACCCAGATACCGGTCTTCACTACCATGCCCGGCAAGTCGTCCTTCGACGAGTGCCATCCCCTCTCTCTGGGGGCGGGCAGCCGCGCCACGTCGCTTGCTGCACGGACGTGGATCAAGGATTCCGACGTTCTTTTCGCGGTCGGTTCCAGCATGACCCGGACCAACTACGGACAGCCGATCCCAGATGGCAAAGTGATCCTCCACAGCGTCGAAAGCATCGAAGACATCAACAAGGATTTCTCCGTTGACGTTGGGTTGCCCGGCGATGCCAAGCTGACCCTCCGGGCGATGATTGATGAGGTCAAGGCTCAGATTGGCGGCACGGGAAGGAAAGACCAGAACGGGGTGGCGGCGGAGATAGCCAAGATCCGAAAACAGTGGATGGACGAGTGGGCGCCCCTTTTGAACTCCGATGAGGTGCCCATCGGGACCTACCGGGTGATCAGCGAATTGGACCGGGCACTGGATAAGGAGAACAGCGTCGTAACCCATGACGCCGGCGCGCCCCGGGACAGCATGGTGCCCTTTTACGCGGCCTCCACTCCCCACAGTTACATCGGTTGGGGCAAGACCACTCACCTGGGCTTCGGCATCCCGTTGATGATAGGGGCCAAGCTGGCCGCACCTGATAAGTTCTGCCTGAACCTCATGGGCGACGCCGCTTTCGGCATGTCCGGCCTGGACATCGAGACCTCGGTCCGGTCGGGGGCGCCCATCACCACCATTGTACTGAACAACGGCGGCATGGCCACCTATCCCGGCGGCTTTCCCACCGCCAGCAAACTCTACGGTGTCACCCGCATGGGCGGTGACTACGCCAAGATCGCTGAAGGTATGGGAGCCGTCGGCGTCACCGTCAACCAGCCTCCCGAAGTGGGCCCGGCCCTGGTCAGGGCACAGCAACTCAACCGGGAAGGCAAGACGGTCTTGCTGGACATACACACCAACCTGGAGGCCCGAAGACCCTACGGCTGACCGGCGTCGGGTGAACGAAATCCCTCTGTGTCCCCCTTTACAAAGGGGGACACAGAGGGATTTTCCTCAAATGTACGCCGGAGTCCCACCTATGGATGAATCCCCATGGGCGCCAACCCTGGCCATCACGTGGTGCCGGACTACCAACTCATCGTCCCATTTCCTACCGGCCCTTGTACACCGGCTCCCGCTTCTCTAGGAATGAGAGAATCGCCTCACGCCGGTCCTCACTGTCGTTTGTTGGGAGATTGGCTTCCCGTTCCAACCGGTCCACCTCTTGCAGGTCAGGGACGTGGGAGTTCTGGATTTGCGTGGTGGCCCGGACCGCCCGGGGCGGGTTGGAGGTGATCTCCTGGGCCAGCGACTTGGCAGCGTCCAGCAGTTGGTCTGCTGGGACCACCTGGTTCACCAGGCCCACCCGGTAGGCCCACTGGGCATCGTAGATGCGGCCGGTGAGGGCCATCTCCGCAGCCACTCCCGGCCCTACCAGAGCAGGCAACAGGTGGGAAGCGCCGTTGTCTGGGACCCCGGCGCGCTTGATGAAGATGGAGGAGAACCGGGCCTTGTCGGAGGCGACGCGGATGTCGCTGGCCAGGGCGATTGACAATCCGGCGCCCACCGCCACCCCGTTGACCGCGGTAATGACCGGCTGAGGTAAGAGCGGCAGGCGGGGGGCTACGGCTGTTCTGCTCTGGGATAGGGCCGCGTCCGCGCCCTGTTGCGGGGGTTCCTGTTCTTGTGACTGGGGCAGGCGTGCGGCCTGGTCGCTCACGTCCGCGCCGGAGCAGAAGCCCCGCCCCGCCCCCGTGATGATCAGCACTCGAGTATCGGGGAACTCTCCGGCCACCTCGTCCAGGGCCAAGTTGAGTTCAGTCCTCAGCTGATGGTTGATGGCGTTCATCCGGTCCGGCCGGTTCAGGGTGAGGATAGCCATGTGGCCGGTCCTCTCCAGATACAGGGTTTCGTAGTTCATCGGGCCTCCTTCCACTCTCTCCGTTCGCCTATCGCGGGCCGAGGTTGCTCAACCGGGGCGACATCGCGAGCACCGGCA
This sequence comes from uncultured Dehalococcoidia bacterium, assembly GCA_964401855.1. Lineage (GTDB taxonomy): Bacteria > Chloroflexota > Dehalococcoidia > Lucifugimonadales > UBA3495 > CAJWBT01. The sequence continues at coordinate 3,863 of CAYOAF010000064.1, read as the reverse complement.
ACCCCGCTTCATGTCGGGTCCCCCAGGCCGGTCCCATCGCGATTCGGCCACGCCCCAGTCTATCATGCGGCGCCCCACGGCATGCCGGTCTGACGGTGGCCACAGTGCGGCGGGACTGATTATTCTGGAGACGGTCCTGGGTCTCATCAATGCAAGGTAAAGAGACCTCTCAGGGAATTTCGGGCGGGCGCCGTGATGTATGGGCGGGTTTCAAACCTGCCCATACGGCAGCACTCGAATCCTCATGCGCGATTGCGGAATACCTCTCCTGACCCGGTATCAGGAAGAAGCGCTGCTAGAGGTTCAGGGCCTTCAGTCCCGCCTTGGCGATCACTTCATCGTCGATGCCGCTGGGCAGACCGCCGACGGCCATCGCGCCGACGACAGCGCCGTCTTTGAGCACGGTAACCCCTCCGGGAATGGCGATGAGCTGCGGGTCACCGAATGACTCGATGGTCCGGCCTTGGGCTTTCAGTTGCTCGGCCAAGGCCAGCGTATCCATTCCTCGGATGGCCGCGGTGTAGGCCTTGCGGATGGCGAAGCTCGGCCTCAAGCATCGATCCATGCGAGCATACGCAATCAGGTTCCCGGCGTCGTCCACCACCACCATGTCCACCTTGCGCCGGTTGGTGTCCCGGTTGTACTCCTCGGTCATCGCCGCAATGGCGGTATGGGCCTCTTCCAGGCTCAGCATGGGCTTGTTATACATCAAAACATCCTCCAATGGTGGGCTTGGGCTCAATATACTGTCAGATCGGGGCCCTGTAAAGGGAGGAGAGACAATGTCCCACGTTGATGGCAGGATCGGCCGGTCATGGCTGCAGAAGAATGAGCCGCACAGACCCCGGCTCCGGCGGCCATCCCTCAGGCTTCGGAACCTCCGGCAAGGGCCTGGGCCGGCGGCCGTGGATTGACAAGCTCGACACCAGCAGGGAAAATCCGTCATGTACGAACCGGCGAGTCTGGGGAGAGGCGCCGGCTTTCCTCTCCCAGCGAGATTGGTTGGAGGCTTCGAAGAATGACTGACGAGAACCTGAATTCGCCGGCAGACCGGCACCCGGGACCGCTGCGTATGCGGCCGAAAATCAGCCCTCAGGCCGCGCGAGAGGTCCGCCGCGATACATCCCTGCGAAGGGCGCGCACGTGCTACGGGCACCTGGCCGGTATCGCGGGGGTCGGCTTCATGGACACCATGCTCAAGCTGGGATGGCTGGACGAAGACACCGAAATAGGCCCTGACCGCCGGGTGCGGTACACGCTCAGTGCAGCCGGCGCCCTGGCGATGGACGCCCGTGGCGTGGACATCGCTTCCGCAAGGAAATCCGGAGGCCAATTCGCCTTTGGGTGCCTGGACTGGACCGAAGGGAATCAACACCTGGGGGGTGCTCTGGGCCGGGAGCTGGTGGTCTGCCTGGTGGAACAGGGCTATCTATCACGAACGGCAGGACGCCGGGAGGTCATGGTGCGCAAAGGCTTGGATGAATGGTTCGGCCGGGTGCCCTCCCACCGGCGCTAGCGGATTTCGAGCAGCTCCACTTCGAATCTCAGGGTGGCGTCCGGAGGAATGATAGTACCCGCGCCCCGGCTCCTGGTCTTGACCCCGAAAACTGGTTCAGTGGGAATGCGAGTTTTGCGGGATGATGAAACAGACCGTAAGGAGGGTCGTCCCATGAAGAAGTCCCGATATTCCCCGGAACAGATCGCGTTCGCCCTGAGGCAGGCCGAGGGCGGCACCCTGGTGCCCGAGGTCTGTCGAAAGATGGGGGTCAGCGAGCAGACTTACTACCGGTGGAAGAAGAAGTTCTTTGGCCTAGGGGTAGCGGAGGTGCGGAGGCTGAAGATCCTAGGGGAGGAGAACCGGAAGCTGCGCCAATTGGTGGCGGACCTGAGCCTGGACAAGCAGATGCTACAGGACGTGCTCTAAAAAAAGCCCTAGGCCTGCTCAGAGGAGGCTCACCGCGGAGTATTTGGAGGTGGCTCCCGTCTGTGTCAAATAACCTAGCCCACCAAGGCACACGGGGCAGCTGACACTATGCGGGATTAGTGCAAGCTGTGATCGATACTCGCCTAGGTCTTTAGTGGTGATTAGACCCTTCACGGCCCGCCAAGAATCCGTGATTGCCCCTCACTGATGGCTGTGGTATCGTTTCGGCGTCCGCACCGAGTATCGGCAATCAAGAACCATTCAGAGAAAAGTTGGGGAGGTCATCAATGCGAGAGGCCGTCATCGTCAGCGGTGCCCGCACGCCCATCGGTCGCTTCGGAGGAGCCTTCAAGGACGTTTCGGCGTCGGAGCTGGGATCCATGGTCATCAAAGCCGCGCTGGTTCAGGCCAACTTACGTCCGGACCAGGTCGAAGAGGTGGTGATTGGCAACGCCCTCCAGGCTGCCGAGTCCGGTTACGCCGGCCGGCTGGCCTCCCTGGGGGCGGGTATCCCTGATGAGGTTCCCACCATTTCCATCAACCGTCAGTGCTCCTCCGGTCTGGAAGCAATTAACAACGCCGCCCTAATGGTCAAGACCGGTGAGGTGGATATCGCCGTCGCCGGAGGCATCGAAAACATGAGCCAGTCCCCTTATCTAATTGGCTACAAGGCACGCTTCGACGGCCTGGGTATGGGAGACGGCGCCCTCACCGATAGTCTGCTGAAAGGCCTCGGATGTCCTGTGAATCTTTACCACATGGGTGTAACCGCCGAGAACGTGGCCGAGCGTTTTGGCGTCAGCCGCAAGGACCAGGACGAGTTGGCCGCCATCAGTCACCAGCGGGCAGTGGCCGCCATAAATGATGGCCGATTTGATCACCAAATTTCTCCAGTGACTGTACCCCAGCGCCGGGGCGAACCGATCGTAGTGTCTCGGGACGAGGGTCCTCGCGAAGATTCCACCGTGGAACGGCTGGCCCAGCTTTCTCCCGTATTCAAGAAAGACGGGACAGTCACCGCTGGCAACGCTTCAAGCATTAACGATGGCGCCGCCATGGTCGTAATCATGTCCGCTGAGAAAGCCGCTGAGCTAGGCATCAAACCCAGGATGCGTTGGCATACTCGCGCCGTCGCCGGCGTCGAACCCGCCATCATGGGTATCGGTCCCGTCCCCGCAGTACGCAAGGCATTAGAGAAGGCTGGCATGATTCTGGACGACATCGGCCTCATCGAGCTCAACGAGGCTTTCGCCTCCCAGGCTCTCTATTGTATGCGAGAGCTGGGCATGAGCTTGGAGAACACCAACGTCAATGGCAGTGGCATAAGCCTAGGTCATCCGGTCGGCGCCACTGGCGCCATCATGACCGTCAAACTTATGGAAGAGATGGAGTTGCGCGGTGACGAGTTGGGTTTGGTTACCATGTGTGTAGGCGGTGGCCAGGGTGTGGCTACCATCTTCCAACGAACGGCACAGACACCGCTCTAACACCGGTGTTGCCCCACTAACACTATTGTTTCATAGTATCTCATAAACCCCCGAACCCAACCTCAGGCATAGGCCCGTGGTAAACGGTATAGCACCCTTTGTCGGCCAGCATCTCCACCTTATCGAATTAGGTGATTCGGAAGACATTAGGGCAATATCTTAGAATATCAGTTGAACGTCTCACTAATTAGGCGACAACAGGCAACTTTGCCGGATCTACGGTGTTTGGCGATTTATGGCAGCTTCTTGAGGCAGAAACAAGTAAATAATTCAGTATCACTGTTGGCAACCAGCACAAATGGGACAGTTAGGGACCCGAGAGATCAGGGGTGTGGAAGAGCCTGGGTGAACTCCCTGCAGGTCCGGTTATGAAGTCTTCGCCTATCGATCGTTAGAGTCTTCGCCTCCTTTCTGCGCTGTAGAATCCGTTCCCTTCTCCCTTCAAGCACATC